>NC_007503.1:348750-697500 GCF_000012865.1 Carboxydothermus hydrogenoformans Z-2901
TTGGGGCTGTGGTAGCTGCCTTAGTAATATCTTTCTTAAACTATTTGGCCGAAAAAATAATAGGAGAGAAAGGAAAGGGCTTTACCGGTTTTGTGGTGGCGGTTTTAATTCTTCTCCTTGCCCGGTATATAGTTCCCCAGTACCTGCAGGTTACTTTACCGGGAGCGATTATAGCGGCAATAATCATTGGTTTGGTGGATCGCTTTATTCCAACGACCCTGAGGTGAATCATAATTTTTCGGAGGGCTTCATATATTTTTTTTACAAAAATAAAACCGGGGAGTAGCGAAAAAATGGAATACCGGGCAAAAGCACAACGGGGAACTGCTGTAAGTTTATTTTTACTAATTTACGCTCTTTTGTTGGGGATAACCGCTACCGTTGTGCCTCCTGAAACTTCCGGGTTAGTATTTGAGGGGATAAAAAATAGTGCGCTTATAGAAGTATTAAAAGAAAACCTCTGGGAAGAAAACCCTCGGGGATATTTGCAAAAAACTTTGGGTTTTAAGCAGAAAAACGATGAAGAAGGAAATTTAAGTCAGGAGTATGCCCTCTGGCTTTTAACCGGCGCCAGAGTTAACGATCCGTACTCTCTTATGCTGGCGGGGTATCCGGTTTTAAATGGTGGGGAAGAGAAGTTCGGTGACATCGATGAGGGAGAAGATTTGCCGGCTTTGCCGGGAGAGCCGTTGGTAGGGATTTTTTGTACCCATGCCGGTGAGAGTTATGAAGGGGATGGTGGACGGGAGAGGGCTCCCAAAGGGGAGAAAGGAGAGGTTTTAGATGTCGCCCGGGAGCTTTCCCAAAAGCTTGAGGAAAAAGGAATAAAAACAATTTTAATTGAAAAGGTTCATGATACCGATTACAATCGTTCCTACAGCGAAGCCAAAAAGACTGTTCTTGATTTGTTAGCAATCAAGAGCTTAAAACTTCTTGTAGATGTTCACCGGGACTCCGAGGCTTCTCCCAGGTACCGTACGGTAAACGTCATGGGTGAAGAGTTAGCACCGATTATCTTTGTAATTGGTAAAGGAGAACGTTTACCCCAGCCCCATTGGCAGGAAAACGAGCTGGTGACCAAAAAAATTATTGCCGAAACCGAAACTATCTATCCCGGCCTAATCCGGGGAATAAGGTATAAGTCCGGAAGATTTAATCAGCATTTATCCAGTCACCTGGTTTTGGTGGAAATCGGCAATGTAAGTAACTCTTTGGTCCAGGCCAAAAAATCGGCCGACCTTCTGGCCGAAGGTATTGCTCGTTATTTACTGCGTTAAAGCCAGTTTTTCTGGCTTTATTTTTTTTCCTTTACAAATTAAAAAAAAGTGATATATTTTTTAAAGGATTTAAATTTAAAGGGAAGGGCTATTGGGGTTATGAGTACCAGAAAAAACGTTGCTAAAGCTGCAGGGATAATCCTAGCTTTGGGAATTGTTTCGCGGATCTTGGGTTTTGTACGGGAACAATTGCTGGCGGTAAAATTTGGGGCTACAGGGATAAGTGATGCTTATGTAGCGGCTTTTACCATACCGGATTTCCTTTACAATTTACTGGTGGGAGGAGCGCTAAGTGCCGCCTTTATTCCGGTTTTTTCTTCGTATTTAGCTAAGAATGAAGAGGAAGAAGCCTGGAAAATGGCCAGCACGGTCATAAATTTAGTAATAATAATTATGCTTTTTTGTATTGGCCTTGGTTTTTTATTTACACCGGAACTGGTAAAACTTGTAGCACACAAATTTACCGGAGAAAGACTAAGCACTACCATTGAACTTACCCGGATAATGCTACCGTCGGTTTTATTTACGGGATTAAACGGGTTTTTAATGGGAATGTTGAATTCCTACCAGCATTTTTTTACTCCGGCCCTGGGCAGTGTAATATATAACATAGTGATAATTCTTTTTGGCTATTTCTTAGCCGGCAAGCTGGGAATTACCTCCTTTGCTCTCGGGGTTGTGGCCGGGATGGTTTTAAATTTCATGGTACAGCTTCCAAGCTTAGCCCGGTACGGGTTAAAATATCGGCCTATTATCGATATCCACCATCCCGGAGTAGTAAAAATGGCTCAATTGATGATTCCTACCCTGTTGGGATTGGCGGTAAGCCAGATTAACCTAATCGTTAACCAAAATCTTGCTTCGGGATTGTCGGAAGGAAGCATTATGGCGCTGAGGCTTGCCAATCGTTTGATGTATCTTCCTCTGGGGTTATTTGCTTCTGCAATAAGCATGGCTATTTTTCCAACTATGACCGGCTTTGCTGCCCGGGGAGAAATGGATAATTTTAAAAAAAGCGTAGCTATGGGGATAAAATCAATATGGTTTATTATCCTGCCAGCTCAGGTGGGTCTGATGGTTTTAAGCGTGCCGATTGTGCGGCTTTTATTTGAGATGGGAGAGTTTACCCCGGCAATGACCAGGGCGACGGCCTGGGCGCTGGTCTTTTACTGCGTTGGACTTTTTGCCCACTCAGCTTTGCAGGTGGTTTTACGGGGATTTTATTCCCTGCACGACACGATTACGCCGGTTACTACCAGCCTTTTAACCATCTTTTTAAACTATCTATTAAACGTGGCCTTTATCCGCTACCTGGGTCATGGAGGGCTTGCTTTAGGCTTTTCGTTAACGGGCATATTTAACTTTGCTGTTTTGCTGTGGCTTTTCCGCCGCAAAGTTGGCTCAATTTACGGGAAAGACATTTTAATTTCCGGAGTTAAATCGCTTTTGGCTTCGTTATTAATGGGAGTAACGGCCTATTTAATTGCCGGTGAGCTATCCGGATTTGCTGTAACCAAACACGGGCAATTAATTCAAGTTGGTGCGGCAATTGCAGGGGCAGTAGTAGTATATGCGGCCACTACTTTGCTTTTAAAAATGGAAGAAGCGCTGTTTTTCTTAAATTTAATCCGGAAAAAAGTTTAGTGGAGGTTTATTATGCCCAAACGCCAGGAGTTAATCAGGAATTTTTGTATTATTGCCCATATCGACCACGGAAAGTCTACCTTAGCGGACAGGCTTATAGAGTTTACCGGTGCTTTATCGGAGCGCGAGTTAAAAGAGCAGGTTTTGGATCAGATGGAATTGGAGCGGGAACGGGGTATAACCATTAAAGCTCAAGCCGTAAAACTTACCTATAAAGCCAAGGATGGGAATACCTATTACCTGAACCTTATTGATACGCCGGGCCATGTGGATTTTACTTATGAAGTATCCCGCAGCTTAGCCGCTTGCGAAGGGGCCCTTTTGGTGGTGGATGCTTCGCAAGGAATAGAAGCCCAGACCCTGGCTAACGTTTACCTGGCCATGGAGCACGATTTAGAGCTCATTCCTGTGGTAAATAAGATAGATTTGCCTAATGCCGAGCCGGAAAGGGTCTTAAAGGAGATAGAAGACGTTATTGGCCTTGACACCAGTGAGGCCATTTTAGCTTCAGCCAAGACCGGTCAGGGGATAGAGGAAGTATTAGAAGCTATTGTGAAAAGGATCCCACCCCCCAGAGGGGATGAGGAAAAGCCCTTAAAAGCATTAATCTTCGACTCCCATTACGACCCTTACAAAGGAGTTATAGCTTATATTCGTTTGGTTGATGGCTTTATAAAGCCGGGAATGAAAATAAAAATGATGAGCAATGATAAGGAGTTTGAAGTTACCGAGGTGGGCATTTTTAAGCCTTACCTTACCCCGGTGGAGGGGCTCTGGGCCGGGGAAGTGGGATTTATTGCTGCGGGGATAAAAAACGTGCGCGACTGCCGGGTAGGAGATACCATTACCAGTGCTGAAAACCCGGCTAAAGAACCGCTTCCCGGTTATAAGCAGGTCAAACCGATGGTTTTCTGTGGCCTGTATCCGGTAGAATCCAATCAGTACGAGGACTTAAGGGATGCTTTGGAAAAGCTAAAATTAAACGATGCTTCGCTAACTTTTGAACCGGAAACGTCGGTGGCCCTGGGTTTTGGTTTTAGGTGCGGCTTTTTGGGGCTTTTACACATGGAAATAATTCAGGAGCGTTTAGAGCGGGAGTACGGCTTAAACCTTATTACTACCGCTCCCAACGTTGTTTACCGGGTGGTGCAAACTAACGGCGAAGTTCTGGAGATTGATAATCCGGCAAAATTGCCTCCGGCGGGGAAGATTGACCACATTGAAGAGCCGTATGTGAAAGCAACCATCATGGTTCCCAAGGAATTTGTGGGAAATATCATGGATTTGTGCATTGAACGCCGGGGTGTCTTTATAAATATGGAATACCTTTCGGAAAACCGGGTGATGCTCACTTACGATTTGCCCCTGGCGGAAATTATTTATGACTTTTTTGACCAGTTAAAATCCCGTTCTAAAGGTTATGCCTCTCTGGATTATGAATTTATCGGCTATCGCCCCGGGGATCTGGTAAAGATGGATATTTTAATTGCCGGAGAGCCGGTGGATGCGCTTTCCATCATTGTTCATGAGGATAAAGCTTACTACCGGGGGCGACAGTTGGTTGAAAAACTGCGGGAGTTGATTCCCCGCCACCTTTTTGAAATTCCTATCCAGGCGGCAATTGGCTCGCGGGTAATTGCCCGGGAGACGGTCAAGGCTTTAAGAAAAGATGTTTTGGCTAAATGTTACGGTGGCGATGTTACCCGGAAGAAAAAGCTTTTGGAAAAGCAGAAAGAAGGTAAAAAGCGAATGAAACAAATTGGCAGGGTGGAAATTCCCCAGGAAGCTTTTATGGCGGTGTTGAAAATTGATAATAACAAATAAAGCTCAGGCCCTTTACCTGCATATGCCTTTTTGTCTTAAGAAGTGCCATTACTGTGCTTTTACCTCTTTTCCCGCGCCGGCGGGTGAAGGGGTATTTTCGTATTTAAGCTTAATAAAGAAAGAATTGGAATGGCGAAAAGATTTTTTAGCGCCTCTTAAGACCATTTATGTGGGCGGGGGAACGCCAACTTCCCTTTCGCTGAACGCTTTAGAAAAACTGGGGGAAATTATCTCGCCGTATATTTCCGATAAGCTTTTGGAGTTTACCGTTGAAGCCAATCCGGGAACGTTAAATAGGGAAAAAATTCGCCTTTTAAAAGATTTAGGAGTCAATCGTGTAAGCCTTGGGGCCCAATCTTTTAATGATGAGATTCTTTTAAAAATGGGTAGAGCCCATACTGCTGCTCAAACGTTGGAAGCGTACAATTTATTGAGGGAAGAGGGCATAAACAATTTAAACCTGGACTTAATTATCGGTTATCCCGAGGGGCGCGAAAGCTTTATAAACACTGTAAAAACGGCCATAAGCTTAAAGCCGGAACATATTTCTTTATACGATTTAAAGGTAGAAGAAAATACCCGCCTTTATGAAGAAGTAGCAAAGGGTGAAATAATACTTCCGGAAGAGGATGAAGTAGTTTTATATTGGGAGGAAGCGATTAATCTTTTAGAGGAAAACGGTTACGAACGGTACGAAATTGCTAACTTTGCTCGAAACCAGCAGTATTCCCGTCACAACCTTACTTACTGGGAAAATAAACCTTATCTTGGCATTGGCCTAGCTGCCCATAGCAAGGTAGGCCTGTACCGGTTCTGGAATCCGAATACGATGCTGGAGTACCGGGAAATGCTTTTAACAGGAAAAAATTATGGCGAGGAAAAATTAACTTTAGAAGAAGATGCCAAAGAAGAAATAATTTTAAGATTAAGGTTAAAAACCGGGCTAAATCTTCAGGAGTTTCAAAAAAAATACCGGCGGGACTTTATGGCAGAGTTTGGCGATAAAATCCAAAAATTTATCGAACTTGGCCTGCTTTTCCTTGAAGATGATAGGCTTTTTTTAACCCGCAAGGGGAGTTTTGTAGCCAACACTGTATTAATTGAGTTTATCTAAACTTGACAAAAAATGCTTGACAGTGCTATTTTTAATTTGAAGTTAGCACTCAACAAAAGAGAGTGCTAACAAAAAGGGGTGAAGCGGTATGATTGATGAGCGGAAAAGAAAAATTTTAATGGCAATAGTTCAGGACTACATCTCTACCGCTGAACCGGTAGGCTCAAGAACTATTGCCAAAAAATACGACCTGGGTATTAGCCCGGCAACCATCAGGAATGAAATGGCAGATTTAGAAGAAATGGGCTATTTAGAGCAGCCCCATACCAGTGCCGGGAGAATTCCTTCGGTTTTGGGCTACCGCTATTACGTCGACTACCTTATGGAAAAACCCTCTTTGAGCCGTGAAGAAGAAGAATTTATCCGGAAAGTTTATGAAGATAAAATCAACAGTATTGGCGATTTGCTGGAAAAAACGGGCAAAGTTTTGTCCAGTCTTACCCGTTATACCGCCGTTGTGCTTTCTCCGGAGGCAGGAAAAGTACCGTTAAAACACCTGCAGTTAGTGCTTTTACAGCCGGGGAAGGTATTGTTAATTATAGTATTAGAAGATGGGACCTTACACCATCGGGCTTTTGAAGTGCCCGGGGATATTACTGCTCAGGATTTAGAAAAAGTTTCAGCAATTTTAAATGCTAAACTTTACGGAGTAAATCCCGAAAAGATTCGTTATTCGCTTATTAAAGAAATATACTACGAATTAGCCCAGCACCAGAATTTAATTAATATTACTTTAGAATTAATCAGTAATTTAAACCAAGATAATCAGGAGCATAAGATAATCTTGGGCGGACTAATTAACCTTTTTAACCAGCCGGAGTTTAAAAATGTGGAAAAGGTAAAAACCTTATTAAGCATATTGGAACAGGAAGAGAAAATAAGGGAAATCTTTTCCCAGTTAAATGTTGGGGTTAACGTGAAAATCGGGAGCGAGTTAAATTTAAAAGAAATTGAAGACTGCAGCATGATTGCTGCCGGCTACTTTTCCTACGGAAATAGCGTGGGCTTTATAGGAGTTTTAGGACCTACGCGTATGGAATACGCTAAAACCGTGGCGACGGTGGAGTTTTTAAGTAAGTACTTGTCGGAAATTATTGGTAATAAAAACTTTTAACAGGAGGATTTAAGGTTGAAAAAAGAAAACCAAACCCAGGAAATTGAAGAACGCTATCAGGCCCTTTTTTCCAATGCAGCAGCGGTAAAAGCCTTAACCCAGGTGGTGGCCAATAGCTTGGGACCCAAGGGCCTGGATGCGATGTTGGTGGATAGATTTGGGGAAGTGGTGGTTACCAACGACGGAGTAACGATTTTGACTTTAATGGATGCCCAGCATCCGGCAGCCCGAATGGTCGTTAATATGGCCCGGGCTCAGGAGAGGGAAGTGGGGGATGGTACTACTACGGCTGCAGTTTTAGCCGGAGCGCTGGTTTCTGAAGGAGTAAACCAGATTTTAAAAGGGGTTCCGGTTTCCAAAGTTTTAGCGGGAATGAACCGGGCGTTAAATCACGCTCTTTTCCTCATAAGAAAAAATGCGATTAAGGTAGGAAGTATTACCGACGACAGGCTATTGGCGGCGGCCAAAATTGCCGGACGGGGTGATGAAAGGGTTGCTGCTATCCTGCGGGATGCGGCAGCAATGTTAGAAGATAAACTTCAAGATCCCGGGTTTAAATTAGCCGATTTGGTCTTGGCAAAAGTTGGGGCCGATACTACGCTTATTCCGGGAGTGGTTATTAATAAGTCGCCCTTATGGGAGGAAGGATCGCAAAAACTTCAGGAAGTTCGCCTTTTGGTTCTCGATGATGGTCTTTACCCCGAAGAAGTAGAAGAAGAAGCCCTTGCTTCCGAAGCCGGATTTGAGCAGTATTTAAAAAACCAGAAAATATTTCAGGAAAATCTCAAAAAACTAAAAGAATTAGGGGTCAAGCTAATCTTATTGACCCGGGGAATCAGCGATATTGCCGAAGAGTTTTGTTACGAAAATGAAATAATGGTTATAACCCGCATTACCCAGAAAGAATTAAAAAGGGTTTTAGAGTTTACCGGAGCCCGGGCGGCCAAAAGAACTTCTTTAAATAAGCCGGTAGAAGAGTTGCAGAAAATGCTGGGTTATGCCCGAACCTGCTTTTATGATTCCCGGCTGGATTTTACCATTATTGAAGGAGGCGCCGGAAAAGCTACCGCCACGGTTTTAATTGGAGCGGCTACCGATGAGGTGGTGGATGAACAGGAAAGAATTGCTAAAGATGCGGCCGGAAGTTTTGCCGCCGCTTACCGCTCCGGGGTTTTGCCCGGAGGGGGAGCTTTCTTCCTCTACTTAAGCCGGGAAGTGGAAAGCTTGAAAAATCGCTTGCCCGGTATGGAAAGCTACGGTGTTATGGCTTTTTCGGAAGCTCTTAAAGTTCCCTTTCGGGTGATGGCGGAGAATGCCGGTTTTAACGGGCTGGAAAAGTTGGGGGACTTAATGACCCTGCAGGTCCAAAAAAATAACTACGCTTTGGGATTAGATTTTGAAACCGGTGAGTTTATCGATATGATAGCCGGCGGAGTGGTTGATCCTGCTGAAGTGGTTTACCAGGCAGTAAAAAATGCCAGCGAGGTAGCTATTTCGTTATTGAAAATTAATACCATAATTAAAATGAAAGATTACGAAGTTTTAAAGGAAGGGGAGCAGGAAGATGGAGGAAAAAGATAAAGAGGAAAAAGTAACCGGAGAAAATTTGGAACCGGAAGATAAAAATTTGGAACAGGAAGATAAAGAGGAGGTTGTCGGGCCCCAGGAGGAACAACAAATTGATGAGGCCAAAAATTGGGAAGAAGAATACAATAAGCTTTTGGATGAACATAACCGCTTAAAAAATCAGTATTTAAGGCTATATGCCGATTTCGATAATTACCGGAAAAGAACCCAGAGAGAAAAAGAGGAGCTTTTAAAGTACGAGGGAATGGAGTTTCTAAAAAAGCTCCTGCCGGTGCTTGATAATTTTGAAAGGGCTTTAAAGGAAAAAGACACTGATCCGCAAAAAGTGATTGAAGGAGTTGAGCTTACGCACCGGCAGTTACTGGAAATATTAAACCAGCATGAAGTAAAAGCTATAGAAGCTCAAGGTCAGCCGTTTAATCCCGAACTCCACGAAGCTTTAATGGTGGAGGTACGGGAGGATTTAGAAGAAAATACCGTAATTGAGGAGCTGGTAAAAGGGTATTTTTATAAAGATAAGGTTTTAAGACCTGCTTTGGTAAAAGTTTCGAAAAAACAATAACTTAAAGGGGGTAGAGATAATGGGTAGAATTGTTGGTATTGACCTTGGAACTACAAACTCCTGTATTGCGGTAATGGAAGGTGGAGAAGTAATCGTTATTCCCAATGCTGAAGGTGGTCGCACCACTCCTTCGGTGGTGGCTTTTGGCAAAAACGGGGAGCGGATTGTTGGTCAGGTAGCTAAACGCCAGGCTATTACCAATCCGGAACGCACGGTAATTTCCATTAAGCGGCATATGGGGACCAATTACCGGGTAAAAATTGACGATAAAGAATATACTCCCCAGGAAATTTCCGCAATGATTTTGCAAAAGTTAAAGCAGGATGCGGAGGCTTACCTGGGCGAGAAAATCGAGAAAGCCGTAATAACCGTACCGGCTTACTTTACCGATGCTCAGCGGCAAGCTACTAAAGATGCCGGAAGAATTGCCGGCCTTGAGGTGCTAAGAATCATTAACGAGCCTACGGCAGCCGCTTTGGCTTACGGCCTTGATAAAGAAGGGGAACAAACTATCTTAGTTTACGACCTGGGCGGTGGAACCTTTGACGTTTCCATTTTGGAAATTGGTGATGGCGTATTTGAAGTTAAAGCCACTGCCGGTAACAACCGCCTCGGTGGGGATGATTTTGACCAGCGAATTATCGATTGGCTGGTGGAAAACTTTAAAAAAGAACACGGCATTGATTTAAGAAACGATAAAATGGCCATGCAGCGGCTAAAAGAAGCGGCGGAGAAAGCCAAAATTGAATTATCGGGGGTACTGGAAACCCAGATTAATCTTCCGTTTATCGCCGCTAACCAAAACGGACCGTTGCATATTGATGTTACCTTAACCCGGGCCAAATTTAACGAATTAACCGCTGACCTGGTGGAAGCTACCATGGGTCCCACCCGGCAGGCTTTAGCCGATGCCGGCCTTAAGCCCGAAGATATCGATAAAATCCTGTTGGTGGGAGGATCCACCCGGATACCGGCGGTTCAAGAAGCAATCCGCAAGTTCTTTAACAAAGAGCCCCATAAAGGGATTAACCCCGATGAATGCGTAGCCATTGGGGCGGCAATTCAAGCGGCAGTACTGGCGGGAGAAGTTAAAGACGTAGTTCTATTGGACGTAACGCCCCTTTCCCTGGGGATTGAAACCCTGGGTGGAGTGTTTACCAAGTTAATTGAAAGAAACACCACGATACCAACTTCGAAGAGCCAGATTTTTACTACTGCCGCCGACAACCAGACTTCGGTGGAAATTCACGTCCTGCAGGGCGAACGGCCGATGGCTGCCGATAACGTCTCTTTGGGTAGATTTACCTTAACCGGTATTCCACCGGCTCCCCGCGGAGTACCGCAAATTGAAGTCCGCTTTGATATCGACGTAAACGGTATTGTCCACGTTTCCGCCAAAGATCTGGGTACCGGTCGGGAGCAAAGTATTACCATAACCAATACCAGCAATCTGTCGGAAGCGGAGATTAAGCGGATGGTGGAAGAAGCGGAACGGTACGCGGAAGAAGACCGGAAACGGAAAGAAGAGGTCGAAACCCGCAATCAAGCGGATAGCTTGATTTATCAGGCAGAAAAAACCTTAAAAGACTTTAAGGATAAAGCTAATCCTGATTTAGTGGCAAGAGTTGAGAAAGCCATTGCCGAGTTGCGGGAGGCAATGAACAGTAAAGATGTACAGCTAATGAGAGCGAAAATGGAAGAGTTAACCAAGCCGCTTTATGAGTTAACTTCCAGCATTTATCAGCAGTCCGCAAATCAAAATCAAACTCAAACTGGAACTAATACCCAAGGCAACGTGTATGATGCCGATTACAAGGTAAATGACGATAAATAATTCCCCGCAAAAGGCGGTGAGGTAATTGAAGCGGGATTATTACGAAATTTTAGGGGTGGCAAGAAATGCCACCCCTGAAGAAATAAAGAAAGCTTATCGAAAACTTGCGCGCAAATATCACCCGGACGTGAATAAAGACGACCCAAACGCTGCCGAAAAATTTAAGGAAATTAACGAAGCTTATGAAGTTTTATCCGATCCGGAAAAAAGGGCCCGCTATGACCAATTTGGCCATGCGGGAGTTGACGGGAATTTTGCCGGCCAAGGAGGTTTTGGTGGCGGGGCCGGCATTAATTTTGAAGATATTTTTAGCGGTTTTGGCGGTTTTGGCGACTTATTTGACATGGTTTTTGGGAGCGGCAGAAAAGCCCGGCAGGGTCCGGTACCCGGTGACGATATAGAGGCCGTTTTAGAGCTAACTTTAGAAGAAGCGGTCTTTGGGGGAGAAAAAGAATTAAGAGTTACCAGAACCGAGACCTGCGGTCACTGCCACGGTAACGGGGCCGAACCGGGAACACCAATCATCACCTGTCCCACCTGTCAGGGACGGGGGCAGATCCACCAGGAAGTTAAGACCCTCTTTGGTCGCATGGTAAGAAGTCAGGTCTGCTCTACCTGCCGGGGTGAAGGGAAGATACCGAAAACCCCTTGTCGGGAATGCGGTGGGAGTGGCTTGGTGCGGAAGACCCGGTCGATAACGGTAAAAATTCCTCCCGGCATTGACCATGGCCATAGGCTTAGAATTGCCGGAGGGGGTGAAGCGGGTCGCTTTGGTGGGCCTCCAGGAGACCTTTATGTTTATATTAAAATTAAACCGCACAAGCTGTTTAAGCGGGAAGATATCCATTTAAAATTAGAGAAGGAAATTTCCTTTGTTCAGGCGGCATTGGGAGCAAAAGTAGAAATACCAACCATCGATGGGGGTACGGAAATTTTAGAAATTCCCGAAGGAACCCAGACGGGTACCGTATTTACCATTAAAGGAAAAGGTGTACCGGTGGTAAATGGCTCCGGACGGGGAAATCTTTACGTAACGGTCAAAGTAGTTACCCCCACCAAACTTACGGAACGGCAAAAGCAGCTTTTACGGGAGTTTGAGGAGATATCCAAGCAAAAAGAGGAAACCTTTAAAGAAAAATTTAATAAGTTTAAAAACAAATTTGCGTTATAATTAAATAAAAAAGACGGGTGAGGCCTGTGAAATATCTTGAAATTGCGGTGGAAGTGGAAAGCTGTTTCACTGAAACGGTAGCTGATATTTTTTGGGAATTTAATACCGGGGGGGTAAGTATTGAAGACCCCCTTTTGCTTTGGCAGTATATAAACGCTCAGATCTGGGATGCTTATGAATTTCCCGACAGTGTCTTAAAAGCGGAAAGGGCAACGGTACGGGCTTATTTTCCCTTAACGGAAAATATTAACACTCTGTTAAGCCAGATCAATGAAAGGCTTAAATCTCTGGGTATTCCTTTCAACCTTTATTTTCAGGAAGTTGACGAGGAAAGCTGGGCAAATAGCTGGAAAAAATATTTTAAACCCGTTGAAGTAGGGGAGTTTTTAATAAAACCTACCTGGGAAAAGCTACCTTCGGGCAAAGAAGATAAAAAGATAATAGAAATTGACCCGGGGATGGCTTTCGGAACAGGAACCCACGTTACCACCGCATTGGTTTTAGAGGCCTTACCGAAATACGTTAGCCCGGGCAAAGTAGTGGTGGATGTTGGTACCGGTTCAGGAATATTGGCGATAGCTTCCGCTTTGCTGGGAGCCGAGAAGATTTATGCCTTGGATATAGATCCGGTAGCAGTAAAAGTTGCCCGGGAAAATATTTCTATAAACCGCCTGGAAGATAAGATTACGGTGATAGAAAATGACCTTTTACATGGTTTTAACCAGACCGTTGACGTTATCATCGCTAATATTATTGCGGCAGTAATTAAAGAGTTAGCTTTGGATGCCTACGAAAAATTAGCCACCGGTGGAATTTTTATTGGTTCGGGAATTATTGTAGAAAGAGAAAAGGAAGTTATGGATAAACTTTTGGAAGTTGGTTTTAAAATTATTGAAAGAAAAAACAGTGGTGGTTGGTGCCTTCTGGTTGCCAGAAAGGAGTAGGGTGTAAATGCCGTACTTTTTTCTACCCCCTGGGCAGACCCAGGGGGATTATGCTTATCTTACCGGTGACGATGCTAAACATGTAGCCAAGGTTTTAAGAATAAAGCCCGGGGAAAAACTAACATTACAGGACGACCAGGAGTTTCGCTACTTATGCCAGGTAATAGCGGTAAGAAAAGATTTAGTTCAATTAAAGATTTTGGAGAAAAAAAAGGTTGTAACCAGACCTCCGGTCAATGTAACTTTGGTGCAGGGGGTACCGAAGGGCGATAAAATGGATTTTATCGTGCAGAAGGCTACGGAACTGGGGGTTTACCGGATAATTCCGGTGGAAACCATCAGGACGGTAGTGGTTTTTGATGAACGCAAGAAAAAGGATCGATGCGAACGCTGGCAGAAAATTGCTTATGAAGCGGCTAAGCAGGCGGGAGTCAGCCGGGTTCCGGAAATTTTTCCGGTAATAGATTTAAAGGCCCTGCCGGAATTTATTTCCGATGCTTTAATCTTGGTACCCTACGAAGGCGAGGAGCAAACTTCTTTAAAGCAACTTTTAAATAAAGAGGCGGTAAAAAACGTTACGGTAATAATAGGCCCCGAAGGGGGGTTTGACCCCGGAGAGATTGAGTATTTAAAAAGTTTTGGGGCGGTCACTGTTAGCTTGGGGCCAAGAATTTTACGTACGGAAACGGCAGCTCTGGCCGTTCTTTCCATGGTTTTATATCAGTGGGGTGACCTTGGAGGAGAATTAAGGTGAAAAAAGTAGCTTTTTATACGTTAGGTTGTAAAGTAAATCAGTACGAAACCGAAGCGCTAAAAGGAGCTTTTTTAGAGAAAGGGTATGAAATAGTTGACTTTAGCGATTATGCTGATATTTACGTTATAAACACCTGTACTGTTACCCATTTAAGTGACCGTAAATCCCGGCAGATGATCAGAAAAGCGGTGCAAAAAAATCCCCGGGCGGTGGTGGCGGCGGTGGGCTGTTATGCTCAGGTTGCTCCCGAGGAAATTTTAAAAATTCCCGAGGTAAATCTTGTTTTGGGGACCGTTCATAAAAACCGCCTGGTGGAGTTAGTGGAAAAAGTACTAAGGGAACGGACAAAAATAAATGCGGTGGCCAGTTTTGAAGAGCTCTTGGAATTTGAAGAAATGCCTTTAAAGCTCGCACCGGGTAAGGCCCGGGCTTTTGTTAAGATTCAGGAAGGGTGTAATAGCTATTGCGCCTACTGTATTATTCCCTATGCCCGGGGACCCCTTAGAAGCCGTCCCTTAGAGGATGTGGTAGCGGAAGTAAAAAAACTCTGTCAGAGCGGCTTTTCAGAAATTGTGCTTACGGGAATCCATACGGGAGCTTACGGCCAGGAAAAACAGGACTTGCCCAAACTTGCCGATTTGGTGGCCGAGTTATTTAAAATTCCCGAACTAAAAAGGCTTCGTTTGAGCTCCATTGAACCGCAGGATTTTACCGTGGAACTACTGGATGTTCTGGCAAATAGTCCTAAATTCTGCCGTCATCTCCACCTACCCCTGCAAAGTGGTGATGACGATATTTTAAAGGCGATGCGCAGGAAATATACTTCTTATGAGTACTTAAGGTTAATTGAAACTATCCGGGAACGGATTCCTGATATTGCTTTAACTTCTGATGTTATCGTTGGTTTTCCGGGAGAAACCGAGGAGCAGTTCTTAAACACTTACAATTTAGTAAAAAAGGTTGGTTTTATGGATATTCACGTTTTTAAATACTCACCCCGGGCGGGTACGCCGGCGGCGAAAATGCCCGGTCAGATACCGGAACGGGAAAAGGAGCGGCGAAGCCTTTTACTTTTAAATTTAAAAGAGGAACTTTTTAAAAATTATGCTTCTAAATTTCTCGGTAAAATTTTAGAGGTTATTCCCGAGGAACAGGATACGGAAGGCTTTTGGGAAGGACATAGCGATAATTATTTAAGAGTCAAGTTTTCGGGCAATAATATAAAGCGGGGAGAAATTTATCCGGTTAAAATTACCGAGATGAAAGAGGGCTATGTTAGCGGAGAATTGGTAAATAGCTAAAATTTTTCTTGCCAGCAGGAATTTTATAGTGTATTGTAGAATTATCTCCTTTTGTAAGGATTGAATTGTACCTTTCTCCCGAGGGGAGGTGAAGGTATGAGTGACTGTCTCTTCTGCAAGATTGCCCGGAAAGAAATTTCCTCGGCTATTGTTTATGAAGATGAGTTAGTGGTGGCTTTTCGTGACATCAATCCGGTAGCACCGGTGCATATATTGATTGTTCCTAAGGTACATGTGGAAAATATAGCGGACTTAGGAGAAGAACACCGGGAGCTTGCTGGACATTTGCTACTAAAAGCCAGGGAAATTGCTGAAAAAGAAGGGATTAGTGAATCTGGGTATCGTCTGGTCAGCAACTGCAGAAAAGACGGCGGTCAAGAGATTTACCACCTCCATTTCCACTTAATTGGCGGTAGACCGTTAGGTAAATTTGCCTAATTAAGGCGGTAAAGGGGGTGGGGAGGAGGGAGGGATAGAAAGTGGCAGAAGTTAGAGTTGGCAAAAATGAAAGTTTAGATAGCGCTTTAAGACGTTTTAAAAGATCTTGCCAAAAAGCCGGTTTAATGGCTGAGATGCGCAAAAGAGAACATTACGAAAAACCCAGCGTGAGAAGGAAGAAAAAAGCTCAAGCCAGGAATAAGAAAAAGCGTTATGCTTAAGGTGATCTTATGTTGAACCGCATTGAACAGGATTTAAAAGAGAGTTTAAAACAAAGGGAAGCGGGCAAGATACGGCTTAATGTTTTAAGAATGGTAAAAGCGGCAATTAAAAATGCTGAAATTGAAAAAGGAAGAAGCCTTACCGATGATGAGATTATTGGAGTCATCCAAAAGGAAATTAAGGCCCGCAAAGAAGTCCTACCCAGTTATGAAAAAGCCGGACGGACCGAAGAAGTTGCTAAAATTCAGGAAGAAATAAAAATTCTTGAAAGCTACCTTCCAGCCCAGTTAAGCGAAACGGAGTTAGAGGAAATAATTAAAGTGACGATGGGAGAAGTCGGGGCTTCTAAACCTTCGGATATGGGGAAATTAATGCCGGCGGTACTTGCCAAGGTAAAGGGACGGGCTGACGGTAAGGTAGTTGCGGAGTTAGCGAAAAAGCTTTTGGCCAACTAACATGAAAACCCTTCCTGCTGCATATTGATTTAGCAGGGAGGGTTTTTTTATGCCTAAAAAATGGACAATATCCCCGGGAGAAATTTTTGCCGATTTACCCAGGGTGGTTTTTCTGGGTAATGAGATGGTAATTGTGGAAGGACATAAAGGAATCCAATCTTATTCCCCGGAGATAATAAAAATTATCAGGTTTAATGAAAAAATAACCATCGAAGGTAAGAATTTAGAAATTTTTTTAATAACCTCCGAAGAACTGCAAATTACCGGGCAAGTTGAACGGGTACACTTCGAGAGGGGGTAAACTTCTTGCTGAAATGGTTGTTTGGTGAAATTCATTTTAAATTTCAGGGCAGTGAGGTTGAACGTTTTTTAAATTTGGCCTTTAGCCGGCAGGTTGATTTAAGGGAAGTAAAATATACCAGAGATGGCCTGACCTTTAAAACCAGTTTAAAAAATTTTCGTCAGGTGAAAACCATAGGGAAAAAGGTGGGAGGAAAAACAAAAGTTATTGCTAAAGAGGGAGCTTGGTTTTGGTGGAAGAAAGTTCTAAAAAGGCCAGGGATTATTGCCGGGCTTTTTTTACTTTTAGGGATAATTTATTCTCTTACCGGTTTTATCTGGTTTATTGAAATTGATGGTTTTTCCGGTAGACAAAGAGAAATTTTAGATATTTTAAAAGCCCGGAAGGTTAAACCGTTTGTCAGGAAAAAAGCAGTTGATGAAAAAATGCTAAAAAGGGAAATCTTGGCCCAAATGCCCGAGATCTCCTGGGTGGGGATTGAAAAAAAGGGAGTTAGGCTTATCATTACTGGTAAAATGCGGCAGGAGTACCGGCAGAAATACAAAAAGGCGGACATTGTGGCCAAAAGGGATGGAATTATTAAAGAGATACTGGTGTTTCGGGGGAGCTTAAGGGTTAAACCGGGGCAGAAAGTTACCGCGGGGGAGGTACTTATTTCCGGGGTTGATGAACGGGGAAAGACCATTGTGGCTGAAGGAACGGTAAAGGCGGTTACCTGGTATAAAAAAAAGGTGCAGGTACCCTTAAGAGAAGAACGCTTAGTTCCCACCGGACAAGAGAGTAGTTTAGTTAAGCTTTTTTTCGGGAAAAAAGAAATAACGTTAAAAAAGCCCCCAAAAAGCTTTGCGCTGGCTATCATGGTGGAAAAGCGTTATAAACTTTCATTAGGTAGGAAATTCGCCGTTCCTATCGAACTTTATAAAGTGACTTACAAAGAAGTTAAAAGAAAGGTTAGAAAGCTAACCCTTGAGGAAGGAGCGCAAAAGGCGTATAATTTAGCATTAGAAGAACTTAAAAAAGAAGTAGATATGAAGCAGATAACCTATATGGACAAAAGTGTTCGGAGTTTGGGGGATGCAGTGGAAGTAGTGGTGAAAGCTCAGGCGTTAGAAGATATCGGTCAAATCTTAGGGATACAGGAGGATTAGCCTTGGCTAAAAAAGAACAACGGATGGTAGTAGCAGATAAAGAGTTTTTTCGGGCTTTGTTTGGCAAGTACGATGAAAACTTAAAGCTTATTGAAGAGCTTTTGCCCGTTACCATTAATTTAAGAGAAGGAGAAATTTTAATAGCCGGGGAAGAAGACGCGGTAAATAAAGCAGTGGGGTTAGTCGAAGATCTTTATAATTATTATCTTGCCGGAAATCCCATCACCACCCGGGAAATTCGTTATGCTTTTTCCGCAGAAAAAAGAGGTGTTTTGGGGCTTTTAGGGGATGAAACGGTTTATATAACTCCTCGGGGTAAAAAAATTAAACCCAAAAGCTTAAGACAGAAAATGTATTTAGAAGCCATTAAAAAGTATGATATAGTCTTTGCCATTGGACCGGCAGGTACGGGGAAAACTTACCTGGCGGTGGTAATGGCAGTCTTGGCTTTAAAGCAAAAAGAAGTTGCCCGGATAATTTTAACCAGACCGGCGGTTGAGGCGGGGGAAAAGTTGGGGTTTTTGCCGGGGGATTTACAGGAAAAAGTTAATCCTTATTTACGGCCACTTTACGATAGTTTGTACGATATTTTGGGGTTGGAGACTACCCAGAAATACCTCGAAAAACAAATAATTGAAGTGGCGCCTTTAGCGTATATGCGGGGGCGCACCCTGGATGATGCATTTATTATCTTAGATGAAGCCCAAAATACGACACCGGAGCAAATGAAAATGTTTTTAACTCGTTTGGGCTTTGGCTCAAAAGCGGTAATAACCGGGGACACCACCCAGGTAGATTTACCCCGCGGACAGGAATCCGGTCTGGTGGAGGCGGAACAGATCTTAAAGCCAATTAAGGGTATAAACTTTTCTTATTTTACCCGGGAAGACGTAGTAAGGCATCCCTTAGTCCAGGAAATTATTGAGCAGTACGAAAAAGCCCGGCAGATCAAGGACAGGGAGGGAACGGGTCATTCTTAAACTTAAAGCAAAGCAAATAATGGAAAGGTTAAAAAACAACCAAAAACTCCTCCGGGGATTGGTGTTTTTTGGTTTTTTTGTAGCCTTTCTCCTCTTAATGTTCCTGGAATTTATCCCGCATCGGGTAAATCTCCAGGTGGGTCAGGTAGCACCGGAAACTATTAAGGCTCCGCGAAGTATAGTTTTTGAAGACAAGGCCAAAACCGAAGAAGCGCGGGAGAAGGCCCGGAGCCAGGTACCAAAGGTTTATCTAATTAATCCCGAAACCAATGCGGCTATTTTAGGGGAAGTAAATAACTTTTTTTTAAATATAGAAAAAATCTTAAAGCAAAACTTGCCTCCAAAGCAAAAGGAAAAGCAGATTATTAACGAATTACCCTTTTCCTTGCCTGCAGGGGTGGCTTACGATTTGGCCAGAATAAACCTTGAACGCTGGAAAGCAACCCAACGGGCGGCAACGGAAATTTTGGGTGAACTGTTAAAAAAGGAGATTACGCCAGAAAATTTTACGGAAATTAAAGGAACCCTTACCGAGAAGGTTAACCGTTATAACTTAAGTTACCCGGAAAAAGAGGTTTTAATTTTAAGTTTAAATTATTTTTTAAGACCCAATGCGGTATATGATCCGGAAGCCACGGAAAAACTTCGAGACCGTGCTGCCCAGGCGGTACCCAAAGTGTGGGTTTCAATTAAGCAAAATCAGAAAATTATCGGAGAAGGGGAAATTGTTACTCCCGAGCATTTAGCCAAATTGGAAGCTCTGGGGTTACTTAAACCAAGACCTTCATTTCGCAATTTAATTGGAGCGGTATTTCTTGTATTTTTTACCATGTTAACTCCTCTTTTTTACCTGTACTTACAGCGACGGGAAATTTTTGAAAATTTAAACTTACTGATTTTATTGGGGATAATTTCCTTTTTTATCTTAGCATTAGCTAAAAGTATTTTAGCAATCAATGTGGGAGCTTTTCCGGAAATGACCCCGCTGGTGGGCTATGCTGTACCTTTAGGTGCAGCAACGATGTTAATTGCCATTTTAATTGACTTTAATCTGTCCCTTTTGATGACGGCGCTTTTAGCTTTATTAATTGGTTTTGGTACCGAACTTAGCCTTAAGCTATCCATAGTATCTTTTTTTTCTGGACTTGCCGGAGGTTTTGGGGTTTCTCATTTAAGCCAGCGCAAGGATTTAGCCCGGGCTGGAGTAAATATAGGTATTGTAGCTTTAGTAGCAATTCTTGCTTTGGAACTTATAGATAAGACGCCTATAGGTACGGCTTTTTTAGCTGCATTGATTTTTGGTCCAATAAATGGGATTTTAGCTGCCATTTTTACCAACGGCTTTTTACCCTATTTAGAAACGACTTTTAAAATTACTTCAGCGGTAACTTTATTGGAATTAGCAACTCCTTCCCATCCCCTTTTAAAAAAGCTTTTAATGGAAGCACCGGGAACGTACCATCACAGTCTTTTGGTGGGGAATTTAGCGGAAGCGGCGGCGGATAAAGTAAATGCCAATAGCTTACTGGCCCGGGTGGGGGCCTATTACCATGACATAGGTAAATTAAAACGACCGTACTTTTTTGTGGAAAATCAATTTGGTAGCGGTAACCCCCACGAAAAACTTAATCCCAATTTAAGTACCTTAATTGTTACCTCCCATGTGAAGGATGGGGTGGAGCTGGCCCGGGAGTATAAATTACCCCAAATCGTTATCGATATTATCGAGCAGCACCATGGAACCAGCATCATAAAGTTTTTTTTCCAAAAGGCTATTGATATCAACGGACCGGAGGTAAATGCCGAGGATTTTCGCTATCCCGGTCCCAAGCCCAAAACCAAAGAAGCAGCTTTAGTAATGCTGGCCGATTCGGTAGAAGCGGCGGTGCGTTCGTTAAAATCTCCTACTCCCGGTCGTATAGAGGGATTGGTCCGAAAAGTAATTAAGGACAAGCTTTTAGATGGACAGCTGGATGAGTCAAACCTAACTTTTCAGGATTTGCATAACATTGCTCAAGCCTTTGATAAAGTATTATCGGGAATTTTCCATAACCGGGTGGAATATCCGGATATAAACGTGGAAGCTCTCAGAAAGGAGAAAAAATCTTGACGGAAATTACCAATCTTCAGGATAAAGTGGACGTGGATGAGACTTTGTTAAATATAATTACCCAGGCTGTGAGTTTAACATTAAACGAGGAAGGACGCGCAGGGGTAGTAAGCATTGCGCTGGTGGATAACAATTACATTCAGTCTTTAAACCGGGAATACCGCCAAAAGGATGTTCCAACGGATGTTTTATCTTTTCCCCTGGCAGATGATAAAGATGATGAAGTCTTAGGGGATGTGGTGATATCTTTAGAAAAGGCCGCGGAACAAGCAAAAGAATACGGTCATAGTTTTTTTAGGGAAGTGGCGTTTTTAACGGTGCATGGGGTTTTACATTTACTTGGGCATGACCATTATGAAGAAGAAGAAACCCGTATTATGCGGGAAAAAGAAGAAAAAATTTTAAGTGCTCTGGGATTGGAGCGTTAATATGCGGCGAAGCTTGAAAGAAAGCTTTAGCTATGCTTTTTGGGGCTTAATTTACAGTTTACGCACCCAGAGAAACATGAAAATTCACTTTTTAGCGGGTATTGGAGTTTTAACCCTTTCTTTATTTTTGCCTTTTAACGGCTATGACTATTTATTTGTCTTTTTTGCCGTAGCTCTGGTGATAATAACGGAAATGATTAATACGGCTATAGAAGCGACCGTAGATTTATTTACCAAAGATTATCACCGGCTTGCAAAAATCGCTAAAGACGTAGCAGCAGGAGCGGTGCTTCTGGCAGCGATAAACAGTATCGGGGTCTTTTTTTTGGTGATTATACCAAAAATCAAGGGTTTTTCTTATTTAAACTTCTATCGTATTAGGCTTTATCCCCTTCACATTTTACTTTTGCTAATAGGGCTTTTATTTCTCCTTTATACTTTCATAAGCTATGGCAGGTCGCGAGGAGGGAAGGGACATTTTTAAGAAACTGGGTAACTATTTTTTAACCGGTCTTGCGGTAATTACGCCTGCAGCCATAACCATTTATATTTTATTTGCTTTGTTTTCCTTTTTTGACCGACCCCTTCGGGGATTTTTTGCCCAAATTTTTGGTATTGATATTCCAGGCCTTGGGGTGTTAACAGTAGCTCTGCTGGTACCAATAGTTGGGATGTTGGCTACGAATTTTATAGGAAGAAAAATCCTGAAAAAATTTGAGCAGTTATTCATAAAGATACCGGTTACCCGTTCCCTTTATAAGACTTCTAAGCAATTAATTGAAACTTTTTTACATCCGGAAAGGGATGCATTTAAAAGCGTGGTGTTAGCAAGGTATCCCAAGGACGGTTCTTACGCTCTGGGATTTATCACCGGTTCGGGGTTTGACGAAATAAACGAAAAAACCCGGGAAAAGCTCTTACCGGTCTTTTTACCTACAACCCCCAATCCAACTTCGGGCTGGCTTTTATATTTACCTGAAAAGGATATAATACCCTTAAATCTTTCGGTAGAAGATGCGCTAAAAATTATTGTATCCGGTGGGATAGTCCAACCAGAAAGGGGGGAAGAAAAAGATGAGTTATAAATCGGGCTTTGTTTCCATCGTTGGCCGACCCAATGTTGGAAAATCCACTCTTTTAAACCAAGTGGTGGGGACGAAAATTGCAATAATGTCCGATAAACCCCAGACTACCCGGAATAAAATCCGGGCAGTATTGACTTCGGAAAAAGGCCAGATTATTTTTATCGATACTCCCGGCGTACAAAAACCCAGAAATAAACTTGGGGAGTTTATGTTAAAGCAGGCTTTAACCAGTTTGGACGAAGTAGATGTTCTTTTATACGTGGTCGAAGCCAATTCACCGATAGGTCCGCAGGAAAATTATCTCTTAAAGACTTTAGCTGAAGTAAAAACTCCGATAATCTTAGTGGTAAATAAAATTGATGTGGTAAAGATGATTGAGGCCCAAACTCTTGCCAGGCAAATTGAAAGCAGATTAAAGGTTGCCAAAACTTATTACATATCGGCCTTAAACGGAACGGGAGTTTCGGAACTGGTGGAGGGAATTTTTGAATTATTACCCGAGGGGCCGCCGTATTATCCGGAAGGGCAGGTTACCGATTATCCGGAACGATTTATCATTGCGGAGTACATTCGGGAGCAAATACTGCATTTGACCCGGGAAGAAATTCCGCACTCGGTGGCAGTCGTGGTGGAGGAAATAAAACCCCGGGAAAACAGCAATACCGTTTATGTTTCCGCAGTAATTTACGTGGAAAGGGAGAGTCAAAAAGGAATCATCATTGGCAAAAATGGGCAAATGTTAAAAGAGATTGGGCAAAGGGCTCGACTGGAAATTGAGCGGCTACTGGGTAGTAATATTTACCTTGATTTATGGGTAAAGGTAAAGGAAGACTGGCGGAACAAAGATGTCTGGATTCGCAATTTTGGTTTTACGGAGTTTGAATAACCCTTTGCAATAGAGCGGGCTTAGGCCCGCTTTATTTGTGCCGGTGAGGTGTGATACTATAAAAATTTTTTATAGTGGGCCTGTTATAAAACAAAAACGTGAAATATGGAACAATCTTGAATTCCGATGAATACTGAATTCTAACATACCCAAAGGAGGTAGTGACCTTTATAAAACCGTTGTTTGACCCGGCAATTGTGAAATTTGTAACATTTAGAATATATTGAAAATTTAAATTTATATGGTAAACTAATAGTCAAGAGGTCAGACCATCATACGGCCGTATGATTAGGTTATTGACAAATTTTTTTCAGGAGGGGTATTTGGTGACCTGGACGCAAAACTACGACCCGTTTAACAACATTGCACTGTCGGCTTTGGTGGCAGCGATTCCGATTTTTTTCCTGTTCTGGGCGCTGGCCATCAAAAAGATGAAAGGTTATATTGCGGGCCTTTTAACGTTGCTTTTGGCCATTATTGTGGTGATTTTCGAGTACAAGATGCCCGTAAATCTTGCTTTAATGGCTGCGGTAAACGGCGCATTATATGGTCTTTTCCCTATTGGCTGGATTGTTATTACTGCAGTTTACCTCTATAACCTTACCGTAAAAGCGGGACAGTTTGAAATTATTAAGGATTCCATTGCTTCTATTACCGAAGACCGGAGGCTTCAAGCTCTGTTGATTGCTTTTGCCTTTGGAGCGTTTTTAGAGGGGGCCGCTGGCTTTGGTACCCCGGTGGCGATTACGGCAGCAATGCTCGTTGGTCTTGGTTTTAACCCCTTGTATGCTGCAGGAATTTGCTTGATTGCCAACACTGCTCCCGTTGCTTTTGGAGGAATAGGTATCCCCATTATTGTGGCCGGACAGGTAACGGGAATTGATGCTATGGCGATTAGTAAAATGGTAGGCCGTCAGTTGCCGCTTTTATCGGTAGCCATTCCTGCCTGGTTGGTCTTTATCATGTCCGGGTGGAAGGGTCTTCTTGAGGTCTTACCAGCAGTGTTGGTTACCGGTATTTCCTTTGCCGGTGCTCAGTGGTTTTCTGCAAACTACCTTTCGCCGATGCTCCCAGACATAATCTCTTCCCTTGTTTCAATTATCGCTTTGGTCTTATTCTTAAAGGTTTGGAAGCCGAAAAATATCTGGCGATTTGCCAATGAACCTCCGGCAACATTACAGGTGAAGAAGCATTCCGCAGGGGCTATTTTAAAAGCCTGGTCGCCGTTTATTGTATTAACGATTTTGGTGGGCGACTGGGGGTTAAATCAGGTAAAAAATGTGTTAGACCTTGTTACCCTTAAGTTTCATGTTCCCGGCCTTGATGGTTTAATTTATAAGCCCGGTGCGGACAAAGCCATGGAAGCAGTCTTTAAATTTAACTGGTTGTCAGCAGCCGGGACGGCAATCCTTATTGCTGCAATAATTACGATTTTAATTTTACGAATTAGCTTTAAAGATGCGGTTTCGGTATTTGTTGATACTCTTAAAAGCTTAAAATATCCGCTAATTAACATCGCAGCGGTATTGGGTTTTGCTTATGTCGCTAACTTCTCGGGTATGAGCCAAACGCTGGGTTTATCGCTAACCGTTACAGGAAAAGCGTTTGCCTTTCTTTCACCAATGCTTGGTTGGCTCGGGGTATTTATAACCGGTTCGGATACATCGGCTAATGCTCTTTTCGCTAAATTGCAGGCTGCTTCAGCGGAAAAGCTGGGTATTGATCCGGTCTTAACTGTTGCAGCTAACTCTTCCGGTGGAGTTACCGGTAAGATGATTTCACCGCAAAGCATTGCGGTAGCTACCGCTTCGGTGGGCTTGGTGGGCAAAGAAGCGGAGCTTTTCCGGTTTACCGTGCTGCACAGCTTCTTATTTGCTGTGGTGGTAGGCATCATTACTTATCTCCAGGCGTACTACCTGAAAAGCTGGATTCCGGTTTACAAAATGATTGAAAGTGCTGGAGCTGCAGCTCAAGCTCAGGTAGAAACCGGTCCAGGACTTACCATTCTCGGGATTACCGCAGTGGTAATTTTAGCCCTTTGGGGCTTAGTTGCAGCCCTTAATAAAAAATAAATTAAAATAAAACTAAGCGGGGGGAGCTATTCCCCCCGGATAGTTTTGAGGAGGTTTTTTAAAGTGGAAGCACTGGCGAAGCTACAAAAAATTCTTGGTTCCGGGAAGATAAAAACGCAACCGGAGGAGCTTTTTGTTTACGGTTATGACGCTACCGCGGGGTTAAAAAACCAAATGCCTTTAGCGGTGGTATTTCCTGAAAGCACCGAGGAGGTAGTCGAGATTGTTAAATGGGCCAACGAATATAAAATTCCTCTTTATCCGCGGGGTTCAGGGACAAATTTAAGCGGTGGAACTGTGCCGACGGCAAAAGGGGTAGTGGTAGAGTTAAATCGTCTCAATAAAATCTTAGAGATTGACCTGGATAACCTTACGGCTACCGTGGAGCCGGGGGTAATCATCAACGATTTAAATGAAGCGGTGAAACCCTACGGCTTGATTTATCCGCCGGACCCGGGAACGGTTACTACTGCTACTATGGGCGGTTCGGTGGCCGAGTGTTCCGGTGGGCTTCGGGGCCTAAAATACGGTGTAACCAAGCATTATATCATGGGCGTCGAAGCGGTAATTGGTACTGGTGAACTGTTGAAATTTGGCGGCAAGACCGTGAAAAATGTTACCGGCTATGATCTGCCTGCGTTAATGGTGGGAAGCGAAGGTACCTTAGGGATTATTACGAAAATTATCGTAAAACTTATTCCCGCACCGGTAGCCAAAAAAAGCTTCTTAGCTGTATTCAACAGTATTGATGATGCTGGGAACGCCATTGCTGAAATTATTAAAAACCGGGTTATTCCTGCAACTTTAGAAATTATGGACCAAACAACCATCCGGACGGTAGAAAAATTTAAAAACATTGGCCTTCCGGTAGATGCCCAGGCGATTTTACTGGTGGAAACCGATGGTTATCCCGAACAGGTGGAAATGGAAGCTAAAATTATTCGGCAGGTCCTGGAAAAAAATCGGGGAGAAGTATCTGAAGCCAAAAATGATGAAGAGCGGGAAAAACTCTGGGAAGCACGGAGGGCGGCATTACCGGCTTTAGCCCAGGTAAGTCCCACCACCGTTTTGGAAGATGCTACAGTTCCCCGGAGTCAAGTTCCGGCTATGTTAAAGAGGTTAAAGGAAATTAGTGAAAAATATAATCTTACTATTGGTACTTTTGGTCACGCAGGTGATGGAAATCTTCATCCTACAATCCTAACCGACGAAACTAACCGGGAAGAATGGCAGCGAGTGGAAAAAGCTGTAGAAGAAATCTTTAAAGCGGCGTTAGAACTTGGAGGAACGCTTTCCGGGGAACACGGCATTGGCATGGCGAAAAACCGTTTTCTCCTCTGGGAAATGGGGGAAGCGGGGGTTAATCTTTTAAAACGCTTAAAACTTGCTTTTGACCCCAATAATATCTTAAACCCCGGGAAAATGGCGTAGGGGGGAAGGTTTGTGACCGAGATTAAACAGGAGTTTTTAAAATGTATGCGTTGCGGTAACTGCCAGGCGGTTTGCCCCATATATAAGGAAACAAAAATGGAAGCGGAAGTGGCCCGGGGCAAGATTCAGCTCATCAAAGGGGTTACCGAAGGGGTATTAAAACCTACCGAATACCTGGCGGAAAAAATTGCTACCTGCCTTACCTGTCTTGCCTGCCAGGAAAACTGCCCCAGCGGGGTTAATTATGAGAAAATTCTCTTATATGGCAGGGACTATTTGGCCAAAGAAAATGGCTTACCGCCGGTGAAAAAAGCAATCTTTAAAGTTTTACGCAAACCCCGACTTTTTAATTTTGGCCTGAAAATGGCTTCCCGTTTTCAGGGGCTTGCCCTGAAAAAGGTTAAAGGTCGGCCGGGAAGGAAACTCAGGTTTGGGCTCCTCGAAGACCATGAAAACCGGTTGTTACCCGAATTTTCCAAGGAAACTCTGGTGGAAAAGGCCAGGTCTAAACAAACTTCTGGGAAAGAAAAGCTTTTGTATTTCCCCGGCTGTATGATCAATAACGTTTATGTTAACGTTGGGGAAGCGGTAATTGCTGTTTTGCAGCACAACGGAGCCCAGGTGGTAGTACCGGAAAAGCAAAGCTGCTGTGGGACTCCCGCCCGGGTGCATGGGGATATAGAGTCGGCCAAGAGCTTAGGACGTTATGTAATTGACACCTATCTTGCGATGGATGCCGATTACGTTATAACCAGCTGTTCTACCTGCGGGGTAACTTTACGACAGGGATATGTTGAACTTTTTGCCGATGAGCCGGAATACCTTGAAAAAGCCAAAAAGCTTGCCCAAAAGACCCGGGACATCAATGAATATCTGGTGGAAAAAGGCTTTATAAGACCTAAAAAACTAAATTTAAAAGTAACTTACCATGATCCCTGCCATTTAAACCGGAAGCTTAAAGTAAATAAACAACCCCGGGAAATATTAAAAGTAGTTTTAGGGGAAAATTTTAGGGAAATGAAAAAGCCTGCTGTCTGTTGCGGCGGGGCCGGTTCTTTTTCCCTGACCCATTACCCACTCTCGAAAGCTATCGGTAAGAAAAAAGCGTTAGATATCATTGAAACCGGCGCAGAAGTAGTGGCAACTTCCTGCCCGGGCTGCATGCTCCAGTTAAATGATGCTTTAGCTAAAGAAGGTTCGAATATCAAGGTCTTACATGTGGCAGAACTTCTGGCGGAAGGATATAAAGAAAATTAATTCACCCCTTAGAAGGATTTAACGGAAAAAGGGAGAAAATATAAAGGCAAAAATTACTTTTGCCGGAGGTTTCGCATGAATTTTCAGCAGATAAAAACCAAAAAAATTTACGAAGAAATAATCGAGCAAATTAGGTTGCTAATTGCCCGGGGTGAATTAAAGCCAGGGGATAAACTTCCGTCAGAAAGAGAACTTGCCGAAAGCCTTGGGGTCAGTAGAGCTTCGGTTAGAGAGGCATTAAGTGCGTTAGAAGTATTAGGGGTATTAGAAGTAAGACCGGGGGAGGGTACTTTTGTCCGGGAAGTGGCCGCGGATAAGTCCTTTCATTCCCTAACTCTGTTGTTACTGTTAGGTACAACTTTGGAAGTTTTAGAAGTAAGAAAGATTTTAGAATCCGGAGCAGTAGTACTGGCTACAGAAAGAGCTACCGATGAAGATATAAAACGCTTAGAAGATGCCGTAGTAAAAATGGAAAAAGATTTAAAGCAGGGTGATTTAGGGGATGAGGCTGATTTTATGTTTCATTACGGATTGGCTCTTGCTACCCATAATTCCCTTTTGGTACGTCTTATGAATTCCATTGCCGACACCATGCGCCAGTCTTTAAAAATAAACCGTGAGCGGCTTTTTAGAACTCCGGGCATGCCTGAAATTTTTTATAAGTACCACAAAGAAATTTTAGAGGCGATTAAAGCTCGCGATAAAATTAGAGCGCAAAAAGTTTTAGAGGAACATTTAACGGTGGCTGAAGAAAAATTGTTAGAAGAGTAATGGATTGAAAATAGTTTGATTTTAAAAAAGGGAAAATATAAAATCTAAGGTCAGACCATCAGGACATAATACCGAAGGTGGTGATTGGATGTTAAAGGAAAAGTTTATTACGGAACTTACTGCGGTGGGTGGCGAGGTTATTTGCGGTAAAACCTATGAACAGTTGATTGACAGTTTGGCGGGAGTACTGGCCGGTCTTGGTGTTCGGAAAGTGATGTACTATCCCCACCCGCAAGTTAAAAGGCTTTTAGAAAAGATAAGGGAAAAAGTGGCGGTAGAACTTCTTACTGAAGATTACCGTAAACCGGAAGAGGTTGAAGTAGGACTTACCGGTGCGGATTTAGGTGTAGCCGAGTCCGGTTCGCTGGTGCTGGTAGCGGAGGATCCAAAACTTCGAAAAATGACTACTTTACCGCCGGTGCACATTGCAGTTTTGGAGGAAAGCCAGATTGTGGAAAAATATGAAGATGTATTTGAACATTATGCTGGGAAGTTACCGGGATACTTAAACTTTATCACCGGACCTTCCAGAACGGCCGATATTGAAAGGGTTTTGACCATCGGGGTTCATGGACCGGGCCGACTTATAGTATTTATAAAAGAGGGTGAGGAATAATGGCGAATAAAGAGAAAATTAAAAAAGCCCTTGGTAATCCTACCTTACGGCGTGCTCTAACCAATTTTGGAAATAATTATGTTTTGGCTCGGGAAAAAGTTTTTGCCGGCCTTGATTTTGAGGAACTACGCCGGGAGATCAAGGCGGCCAGAACCGAGGTTAGAAAAAAGCTTGATTTTTACGTGGAACAATTCAGGATAAATGCCGAAAAAAATGGTGCCAGGGTAATAATTGTCCACTCGGCCGCTGAAGCAAAAAAAGCAATAGTTGATATTTTAAAGGCCAAAAACGCCAAAACAGTGGTAAAATCAAAATCCATGGCATCTGAAGAAATTCACCTGAATGAAGAGCTTGTAAAACACGGCATTGAAGTAGTGGAAACCGACCTCGGGGAGTGGATTTTACAGCTTGACGGGCAAAAGCCCTCCCACATGGTAATGCCGGCAATCCACCTTACCCGTGAAGAAGTGGCTGCTATTTTTTCCAGGGCACTGGACCGGGAAGTAGCTCCGGATATTGCCCAAATGGTTAAGCTTGCCCGACAGGAATTAAGGGATAAGTTTTTAAAAGCCGATGTCGGGATTACCGGTGGAAATATTGCGGTGGCAGAAACCGGTTCGATTTTTCTCTTTACCAATGAAGGGAATGCCCGGTTAACAACTACCTTGCCCAGAGTACGGATTAGCTTGGTGGGGGTTGAAAAAATTGTACCAACGTTAAAGGATGCCATCCCAATCATGCGGGCTCTTCCCCGAAACGCTACTGCTCAGAAAATTACCAGCTACGTGACCGTGATGACTGCGGGAGCCGGTCAGGAACATTATGTAATTTTAATGGATAATGGACGCATTGAGCTAAAAGACGACCCGGTGTTCGCAGAACTTTTCCAGTGTATCCGCTGCGCCGGTTGTTTAAATGTGTGTCCCGTCTACCAGCAAGTAGGGGGCCATGTCTTTGGGCATGTTTATACCGGACCTATCGGTACCCTTTTGACCGCTTTCTTTCACGGATTGGATGCAGCCAAAGACCCTCAGGCCCTCTGCGGCAGTTGCCTTAGATGTGCTACCGTTTGCCCTGCGGGCATAAATTTACCGGAATTGTTGTTAAAATTACGTCAAAGGGTTGTTGAAAGTTATGGACAACCGTTTGTCCAAAAATTTATCTTTGAACGAATTCTGGCCAATCCCAAGCTTTTCAACTCTCTTTTAGACCTTGGTCGAAAATTTCAGGGGTTAATCGCGGAAAACGGCGAGATTAAATCTTTACCCTTTGGTTTGGATAATCTTACTTCTTTCAGGGTGTTTCCAGCTCTTGCCAAGGAGCGACTTTATAAAAAATATCGGGTGCGTCCCAAGAAAAAAGGTACCAGGGGCAAAGTGCTGTTTTACAGCGGTTGCTTAATTGAACACATGTATCCCGATATTGGTGAAGATGTTTTCTTGGTTTTAGAGAAAAACGGTTATGAAGTGGTTTTACCGGAAGATCTGGGATGTTGCGGGGCTCCAGCATATTACTCCGGAGACTTACAGGCTGCCGTGAGGATGGCTAAAAACAACATTGAGGCGTTTTTAAAGCACGAGTATGATTATATAGTCACTGCCTGTCCTACCTGCAGCGAAACCCTAATGCATTATGAAAAATATTTAGAGGATGACGAAGAGTACCGGGAGAAAGCCAGGGAAGTATCGAGGAAGGTAATCGATTTTACCGATTTTGCTTATAAGTATTTGGCGGTGGGTGAAGGAAAACTGGCGGGGAGCTATACCCTTCATGACTCCTGTCATGCCCGCCGGGGCCTGGGTCAGGTAAAAGAGCCCCGGGAGCTAATTGTTAAAACCGGGGCAAACCTGGTGGAGATGGCCAATTCCGACCAGTGCTGCGGTTTTGGCGGTTCCTTCTCCATAAAGTATCCGGAAATCTCCGAAAAAGTGTTTCAGAATAAATACCAAAGCATCATGGAAACCGGTGCAGAAAAAGTAGCGGTTACCTGTCCGGGGTGTTTAATGCAAATTGCCGGCGGCCTGAAAAAACAGGGAGCTCCGGTAAAGGTAGAGCACTTAGCTACCATCCTGGCTAAAACCTTTAGGGACGGTTCTGAAAACCACCACTTTCTACGATAGATAGAAAGTGGTGGCTGGTAGAACCGTCCCTTCCGGTTACTTTTTTGCTTCTTCCCGGAGAGCCCGCCGTAAAACTTTACCTACGGTAGTTTTGGGGAGTTCGGTTCTAAATTCCACGTACTTTGGAACTTTGTACTTGGCGAGTTTTTCCTGACAGTGTTTAATAATTTCTTCAGAAGTGGCGGTTTCATTTTCTTTTAAAACAATGAAGGCTTTGACCACCTCTCCCCGGTACTCATCGGGAACACCTATTACTACCGCTTCTTTAACCTTAGGATGTTCGTATAAAACTTCCTCCACTTCCCGCGGATAAATGTTGTAACCGCCGGAGATTATTAAATCTTTTTTCCGATCCACAATATAAAGATAGCCATCTTCATCCATGCGACCTAAATCGCCTGTTAAAAGCCAGCCTTCTTTTAAGACCAGGGCGGTTTCTTCTGGGCGATTCCAGTAACCTTTCATAACCTGAGGACCTTTTACGGCAACTTCGCCTACTTCGCCAATGGCTACTGGATTTAATGTGTCCGGTTCAACTACCATACACAGGGTATCGGAAAGGGGCAGTCCCACCGAACCGGGCTTTTCCAGTGAATGAACAGGATTGCAGTGGGTAACGGGAGATGATTCGGTCAAGCCATATCCTTCCACAATACGGCCGCCGGTAATTTCTTCAAACTTTTTCTTAACTTCCACTGGAAGCGGGGCTGAGCCGGAAATACACAGTCTAATTGAGGTAATGTCATAATCTTTTATTCTGGGATGGTTGATAATGGCAACGTAGATAGTTGGGGCACCTGGGAAGAGAGTGGGCCGGTATTTTACTATGGTTTTTAGCATTTCATCGACGTTAAAACGAGGCATAATAAGCAGGGTGGCGCCGGTTAAAACGGCCAGGTTTAAAGCAACCGATAAACCGTAAACGTGAAAGAAAGGCATTACTGCCAGAATGATATCTTGGCTGCTTCTTACGGGATCCCAGGCATTTACCTGCATAGCATTGGCAATTAAATTACGGTGGGTGAGCATTACCCCTTTAGAAATGCCAGTTGTTCCTCCGGTATACTGGAGTACCGCTAAATCTTCTTCGGGATTAATGGTAATTTTCGCAAGGGGCTGGGGTGGTGATTTTAAAAGTTCCTGGAAACCAAGGATAAATGATTCTTTCGGGATTTCAATCCACCGTTTTTCTTTTTTTACTTTGACAGGATACAAAAGTTTTAAAAGAGGTGGCATAAATTCTGAAAGTCGGGTTACCACTATTTTTTCTAACGAAGTTTTAGCTTTAATGTTTAACACCCTGGGGAGAATTAAATCCAGAGTTATCACAATTTTGGAGCCTGAGTCAGTAAGCTGGTGGTGAAGTTCCCGTTCGGTATACATGGGATTGTTCCAGACAACCACTGCGCCTGCTTTTAAAGCGCCATAAAAGGCTATCACGGCCTGGGGGGAATTGGGTAAAATCAAGGCTACCCGGTCTCCCTTTTTAATTCCCAGGTTTTGCAGATTGGCGGCAAGGTTATCGGTGAGCTCTTTTAACTTTTGGTATTTAATTCTTGCACCGAAAAAGATTGTGGCGTCGGTGTCGGGAAATTCGTTGGCAGTTTTATCTAACTTTTCACCCAAAGAAATAGGGGGATAATCCAGGTGATATTTCACGTTTTTTGGATAATAAGGCCAGGATGGGGGATTATTTAAATCAATCATGAAAAACCCTCCTTAAAATGTTTTCTTAAGTTTATTATATTTTTGAATTGGATTCAGGCAATAAAAAATTTTAAAAATTCAAAAAATTATTGCTAATAGTTTTTTAAATAAACAATGATATAATTATGACAGCATATTGTTCAGAAGAGGGATGGATATTGAAATTTTATTTGGATGAAGGGATTGTGTTAAAGGGTAGTGACTTCGGTGATGGCCACCGAATGTTGACAATTATAACGAAAGAGCTGGGAAAAATTAAAGCGGTGGCTTACGGTGCAAAAAAGGTAAAAAGCAAAAAGCGGGGAGCGTTACTGGAATTCAGTCGGACCAACATTTATTTGCGGCAAAGTAACGATTATTTTATCGTTGAGCAAGCGGAAGGCATAGAGTATTTTCCCAATCTTTATGGAAATAAAGATTTGTTACATGCGGCGGGGCAAATTGCGTGGCTGACGGATCGCTTTTGGCCTCTGGGGCAACTTAACCCTAAACTATACAATTGGGTTTTATATAGTTTACGGTTACTAAATTCGGGAGTTTGGCCCAAAATTGTGTTAAGAAATTTTGAATTAAAACTTTTGGCTTTTACCGGCTTTAGACCTATAACCACTCACTGTGCCGTTTGCCGCAAACCTTACCGGGGTGAAGTATGGTATTTTGGAGCTGGGGAAGGAGGAATTGTCTGTCCTTCCTGTAGGCCCATAGAGGGGATTTATTTTGAAATATTTCCGGAAGTGGTAAAAGGGATGAACGCCTTACTTCTTGCTTCACCGGAAAAGTTACCGGAACTTTTATTGGATGAGCGGGTAGTGGATAGAGTTAAAACCATCTTGGAATATTTTTTGGGTTATCAATTGGGTGAGCCAATAAGACTTCTTTAACTTGACTTTTTTCTTAGGCTTTGGTAAATTATTTCACAACAAATTAATAATGGATTGGCAGTGAACCGGAGGAGTAGCTGTGATTTCCCTTAAAGAGAGCCGGGGGCTGGTGTGAACCGGTAGGGATAAACGGTGAAGGCGCCGGGGAGCCGGCAGGAGGAAACCCCAAGGGGAGTAAAGCCTGCAGAGTTTTGAGGTGGGCCTTTTTTGGCCAACCAGGGTGGAACCGCGGAAGGATGCCCCTTTCGTCCCTGGCAGCTTGCCGGGACAAAGGGGCTTTAAATTTATTAAGGTGTTTGTTTTTATTAGTTTTTCCAATTTCCAACATCCAACTTCTAATATCTAATATGGGGGTGTTTTTTATGCTTACTTTTCAGGAGATTATTTTAAAGCTAAACGAATACTGGGGGCAGCAAGGTTGCATTATTGCTCAGCCTTACGATACCGAAAAAGGGGCCGGAACTATGAATCCTCATACCTTTTTGCGGGCTTTGGGACCGGAACCCTGGCGGGTGGCTTATGTAGAGCCGTCGCGAAGACCAACCGACGGACGGTACGGAGAAAACCCCAACCGCTTGCAACATTATTACCAGTATCAGGTGATTTTAAAGCCCAACCCCGATAATGTGGTGGAGCTTTATATGGATAGCTTAAGATACCTGGGAATTAACCTCGAAGAGCACGATTTTCGCCTGGTGGAGGATAACTGGGAGTCCCCAACTTTAGGAGCCTGGGGTCTTGGCTGGGAAGTATGGCTTGATGGTATGGAGATTACCCAGTTTACCTATTTTCAGCAATGCGGCGGTATTGACCTTCCGGTAGTATCGGCGGAAATAACCTATGGGTTAGAGCGGATCGCTATGTACCTTCAGAAAAAAGATAGCGTTTATGACATTGTCTGGGTCGATGGAATAACTTACGGGGACGTTCACTTAATGGGGGAAATTGAAAACTCCAAATATAACTTTGAGCTGGCCGATGTGGATAAGCTTTTTTCCTGGTTTAAAGATTTTGAGGCGGAGGCAAAACGTCTAATTGAAGCGGGAGTGGTTCTGCCGGCTTACGATTTTGTCCTAAAATGCTCCCACACCTTTAACCTTTTAGACGCCCGGGGAGCAATTTCGGTAACCGAAAGAACGGCGTATATCGGGAGAATCAGAAACTTGGCTCGCCTGGTTGCGCAGAAGTACATTGAGCAGCGGGAGAGTCTCGGTTTTCCGCTTTTAAAAAAATAATTTAGGGGGGAGAAAAAATGGACTACTTACTGGAAATTGGTGTTGAAGAAATACCGGCGCGCTTTATTCCCGGGATTATTGAGGAGGTCAAAAATAAAGGGGAAGAATTCTTAAAGGAATTTGGGGTGCAGTATGAAGCGTTAATTTCCGAGGCAACACCCCGGAGGATTGTTTTTTACGTTAAGGGAGTTTTACCGAAGACCGAAGAAAAAATTCAGGAAGTAAAGGGGCCCGCTAAGAAGGCTTCTTATGATAGCGAAGGAAATCCGACCAGGGCTCTTTTAGGTTTTGCCAGAAGCCAGGGGATAGAACCTAACGAAGTAATCGAAAAAGAGGTAAATGGGGTTATTTACGTTTTTGCCCGGAAAAAAACCGGGGGAAATCCGGTAGACGAATTGTTGCCTGAAATTGCCCGGAAGTTAATTAAAAACCTGTCTTTCCCCAAACCCATGCGCTGGGGAGATATAGATTTTAAGTTTATTCGCCCGATTCGCTGGCTTGTTTCCCTGCTGGATGAAAAAGTGATACCCCTTGAAATAGCCGGAATTAAGGCGGACAGGATATCCAGGGGTCACCGCTTCTTGGGGCAAAAGGAAGTTGTTTTAGATAGAGCAGCCGATTACTTTGTTGCAATGAGAGAGAATTATGTTATTGTTTCCCTGAATGAAAGAATTGAGATGATCAGGGCTCAGTTACATAGGGCAAGCGCCGAAGAAGGAGTTGTGGTAGATCAGGATGAGGAACTTTTACTGGAAAACGCCAATTTGGTGGAGTATCCTACCGTGGTAATTGGAGAAATTAATAGAGAATTTTTAGAACTACCTAAAGAAGTAATAATTACGCCAATGAAGGAACACCAGCGCTATTTTCCCCTGTTTAAAAATGATGGAAGTTTGTACCACAAATTTTTAGCTGTTAGAAACGGAGGCAGGGAAAATTTAGCGGAAATTGCCGAGGGTTATGCCAAGGTTTTAAAGGCCAGGCTTTACGATGCCCGGTTTTTCTACCGGGAAGATTTGAAAAAACCGCTTGCCGCTTATAATGAAAAACTTACCCGGATAGTATTTCAGGAGAAGTTAGGAACGGTATGGGATAAAGTTTTACGCTTAAAGGAACTTGTGGTGGCTATTGGCAGGGAACTTAATTGTGATGATGAGGTAAAAAGTTACGCCGTCCGGGCAGCGGAGCTTTCTAAAGCAGATCTTGCTACCAATATGGTTTATGAGTTTCCCGAGCTCCAGGGGATTATGGGTCGGGATTATGCTTTAAAGTCCGGGGAAAGAAAGGAAGTAGCCGAGGCTATTTTTGAGCATTACCTTCCAAGATTTTCAGGGGATATTGTGGCAACCTCTGAAGTCGGAATTTTACTGTCCTGTGCCGAAAAAATAGATAACCTTACGGCATTTTTTGCCTTAAAACAAATTCCAACCGGTTCGGCGGACCCCTTTGGCTTACGGCGGCAAGCTTTAGGACTTCTTCGCACGTTAATTGAAAACAAACGCTTCTTTTCTTTAAAGAAGGCTTTTGATGCTGCTTTTAATTTGTTACCCGCCGAGGTTCGGGAAAAAGCGAATTTCGCCGAAGTTTATGAAGAACTCTTGGAGTTTATTTACCAAAGATTTAAGGGTTTTTTACTGGAAGAGGGATTTTCTTACGATACCATTGATGCGGTGCTGGCTACCGGAAAAGATGACTTTTATGACCTTTACTTAAGAGTTCGGGCTTTAGAAAATCTCAGAAACCATCCGAGTTTCACAGCTCTTACTACGACCTTTACGCGGGCGTACAACCTGGCCCGTAAAGGACAGGGAAGGGAAGTAGCTGAAAGTTTATTATATGAGCCGGCGGAAAAAGAGCTTTTTGCTGAGTTTCGCGAGATTTCCCTAAATGTTAAGGAGCTTTTAAGGGAAAAAGCTTACTTAAAAGCCATGGAAGAAGTGGCGGCATTAGCAAACCCTTTAGACCGGTTCTTTAACGAAGTGCTGGTGATGGCTGAAGACGAAAAGATAAGGGAAAATCGCCTTGGATTACTTGGAGCAATTGCCGGACTTGTTCTAGAAATTGCCGATTTGAGCAAAATTGTTGGTTAATTTTTTGCAAAAAATTATTAAATTAGGAGGTATTTTTTAAGTAAATATAGTATAATATATCCTGTAAGCTAATTAAATAATATAGCACATTTCCTTAAGGTAGGTGAATTATATCGAACTTACAAAACGTCAGGAAAAAATCCTTGAAATAGTGCGCAATCACGGTCCTATTACCGGGGAGGAGATTGCTCAAAAACTGAACATCAGTCGTGCAGCGCTAAGGCCGGATTTAGCGATTTTAACCATGGCTGGATTACTGGGAGCAAGACCCCGGGTAGGTTATTACTATACCGGGAGGGAACCCCGGGATGTAATTGCCGGGGTTTTAGGAAATATTCGGGTGCAGGAAGTTCAGTCCCGCCCTATAGTCGTGCGGGAAACATCTACGGTATATGATGCTATCGTCACGATGTTTATTGAAGATGTGGGGACAATTTTTGTTGTTTCCGAGGAAGGTTTTTTGGAAGGGCTGGCTTCACGCAAGGACATGCTCAAAGCAACTATGGGCGGTAAAGATATTAACAAGCTTCCTGTAGGTGTGGTAATGACGCGGATGCCAAACATCATAGTAACTTATCCCGATGAGTCGGTGTTAAGGGCAGCGGAGAAATTAATTCACCACCAGGTAGATTCCCTTCCGGTAGTAGAAACGGTGCTGCATGAAGGTCGGGAAAAATACCGGGTGGTGGGTAGGTTTACCAAAACCAACATTACAAGGCTTTTTGTCAGCCTGGCCGGAAAGTAAAAGGAGGTATTGGCAATTAATCTGAAGTTAGAGCAAATTCCAGTGGTTTATATTCTTTCTGATTCAATCGGGGAAACGGGGGAAGTGGTGGCGAAAGCGGCTGCCAGTCAATTTGATTCGGGCCGGGTTGATATTCGGCGGGTGCCGTACTTAAGTTCGGTTCGGGAAGTGGAAGAGGCGTTACAGGAAGCGGAAAGTGCAGGGGCCTTGGTGGTTTACACTCTGGTGCGCCCGGACTTAAAAGAGTACCTGGAAAAGCGAGCCCATGAACTTTCCCTTCCCCATGTGGATATCATGGGACCGATGTTGGAGGGTTTAAAGCAAATCACCAAGCAAAATCCTAAATACCAGCCCGGATTAATTCGCAAAATGGATGAAGCTTACTTTAGCAAGGTAGAAGCGATTGAATTTGCCGTTAAATACGATGACGGCAAAGAACCTCGGGGATTGCTGCGGGCGGATTTGGTGGTAATTGGGGTTTCGCGAACTTCTAAAACTCCCCTTTGCATGTATTTGGCCCATAAGGGGATCAAAGCGGCAAACGTGCCGTTAGTACCGGAGGCTACTCCCCCGGAAGAATTGTTTAAAATTCCCCCTCATAAAGTTGTGGGACTTACCATAAAACCTTCAATTTTATTTGAGATCAGGAAGGAAAGGCTAAAAACATTGGGACTATCCCAAACGGCCGATTATGCTAACATGGAAAGAATTTTGATGGAGCTGGATTATGCTCTGGGTATTATGAAAAAAATCGGCTGTGCCGTAATTGATGTGAGTAATAAAGCGGTGGAGGAAACGGCAGCCAGGGTGTTAGAAATTTACAGGAAAGGGGTAGGGAGGTAATGACCAAATACGTTTACTTATTTCATGAAGGCCGCGCTGACATGAAAGATTTATTGGGGGGAAAAGGGGCCAATTTAGCGGAAATGACCAATATCGGTCTTCCGGTACCTCCGGGAATGACCATTACTACCGAAGCCTGTCGGGAGTATTACCGGCTGGGAGGTAAGTTCCCGGAAGGTTTAATGGAAGAGGTCAAGGAAAAGCTTGTTTATATTGAAGAAAAAACCGGTAAAAAATTTGGCGACCCCCAAAACCCTCTTTTAGTTTCGGTGCGGTCGGGAGCTAAATTCTCGATGCCGGGAATGATGGATACTATCTTAAACCTCGGTTTAAACGAGGAAACGGTGGAAGGTTTGGCGCAAAACACTCAAAATCCCCGGTTTGCTTATGATGCTTACCGGCGGTTTATTCAGATGTTTGGGGATGTGGTTTTAGAAATTCCCAAACACGAGTTTGAACATATTTTAGACCGGCAAAAAGAAAAGGAAGGGGTAACCTTTGACCAGGAACTTTCCGCAGAAGCTTTAAAGGAAGTTATTACCCGATATAAAGAATTGGTAGAAAGAAAAACTGGAAAGCCTTTCCCTTCTGATCCCATGGTTCAGCTTACCATGGCTATTGAAGCGGTATTTAAGTCCTGGAATAACGACCGGGCCATTGTCTACCGGAATTTAAATAAAATTCCCCATGATTTGGGTACTGCGGTTAACATCCAGTCAATGGTCTTTGGTAATATGGGCAACGACTCCGGTACCGGTGTGGCCTTTACCCGGAACCCTTCCACCGGGGAAAAGGTTTTATACGGTGAATATCTGACCAACGCTCAAGGAGAAGATGTGGTTGCCGGCATTCGTACTCCGAGTCCCATTTCCAAGTTAAAAGAAGAAATGCCGGAAGTTTACGAACAATTTGTCAGTATTGCTAAACTCTTAGAAAGTCACTACAAAAACATGCAGGACATTGAATTTACCATTGAGCGGGGTAAACTTTATATCCTGCAAACCAGAAACGGCAAGCGGACGGCCCAGGCTGCAGTTAAGATTGCCCATGACATGGTCGAAGAAGGGTTAATTACCAAAAAAGAAGCGATTTTAATGGTGGAGCCGGGACAATTAGACCAGCTTCTTCACCGGCAAATTGATCCTTCGGCCAAGGTGGAGGTAATTGCCAAGGGGTTACCCGCTTCTCCCGGGGCTGCCTCGGGGATTGTAGTTTTTGATGCCGATGAAGCGGAGAAACTGGGCAAAGAAGGGAAAAAGGTTTTACTGGTGCGGACCGAAACCACTCCCGATGATATCCACGGCATTGTGGCCGCCCAGGGAGTTTTAACCAGCCGGGGTGGTATGACCAGCCATGCGGCGGTGGTTGCCCGGGGCATGGGTAAGCCGTGTGTTTGCGGTTGTGAAGCCATCAAAATTGATTATGAGAAAAAATTGTTTACCGTAGACAATATTACCGTAAAAGAAGGAGACTACTTATCCATTGACGGTTCTACCGGACGGGTAATTCTCGGAACTGTCCCGATGAAAGATCCAGAACTATCTCCGGAATTTATTAAGCTTCTGGAATGGGCCGATGAGTTAAAGCGGCTTGAGGTTCGGGCCAATGCCGATACCCCGGAAGACGCCCAGAAAGCCCGGGAATTTGGAGCCAAAGGTATCGGCCTTTGCCGGACGGAACATATGTTTATGGGCCCCGAGCGGCTGCCTCACGTACAAAGAATGATTTTAGCCGAAACCAAAGAAGAGCGGGAAGAGGCTCTATCTCACCTTCTTCCCATGCAGGAAGAGGATTTCTATGGCATTTTAAAAGCTATGGAAGGCTATCCGGTATGTATCCGGCTCCTGGACCCGCCCCTTCATGAATTTTTGCCAAGTTTAGAAGAACTGTTGGTGGAAACTACCGAGCTCAGGGTGCGGGGAGATAATCCAGAATTACTTGCCGAAAAAGAAGCTCTTTTAAAGAAAGTAAAATCTTTACACGAATTTAACCCGATGCTCGGACACCGGGGCTGCCGTTTGGGGATTACTTATCCGGAAGTTTACGAAATGCAGATTCGGGCCATCTTTAACGCTGCTGCTCGCTTAACCAAAGAAGGGTATAAAGTATATCCTGAGGTGGAAATTCCCTTAACCATTGATGTTAACGAAATGAAATTCTTTAAAGAAAGAATTGATGCCATTGCCCGGGAGGTAATGGAAAGGGAAGGGGTTACCTTCCACTACACCACCGGCACCATGATTGAATTACCAAGGGCAGCGCTACTGGCCGATGAACTGGCCGAAGTTGCCGAATTCTTTAGCTTTGGTACTAACGACCTAACCCAGACTACCCTTGGTTTTAGCCGGGACGACGCCGAAGGGAAGTTTTTAACCCACTACTTAGATATGAAGATTTTAAAGGAAAATCCCTTTATCGTCTTGGACCGCAAAGGTGTTGGGAAATTAATGAAAATTGCCGTAGAAGGCGGCCGGAAAACCCGTCCGGATTTACTGGTCGGTATCTGCGGTGAGCACGGCGGCGAACCAAGCTCCGTAGAATTCTGCCACCAGATTGGGCTTGACTTTGTAAGCTGTTCACCTTACCGGGTGCCGATTGCCCGCCTGGCAGCAGCTCAGGCGGCGGTGGCGGAAGGAGAAATTGTTGGAACTAAATAAGGAAATTTAAAAATAAAGGGGCTACCGCAAAAAAATAAATGGGTAGCCCCTTATTTAATGTTTTGGAACTTTTTTGTTCTAATCCTCTCTAATCTAATATCAAAGGATGATTTTCCGTATAAAGCCTCAGGGGTAGTTTTGAAAGCCAAGGCTAATTCTTCTAAAGCTTTTTCCGTGGTGGTTAAGCCAATTAATTTTATGGCGTAATCATCGGCTCTATATTCTCCAAGCTCTTCATATTTTATCCAGATAAATATTAATAAGAAAATAAGCACTAAACCGGCTGTATGTAAAAAATTTCCAATTACCGTATATCCCGTGGCCTGGTAGTAACTACTTAAAGTAAACATAATAAGTAATCCCCAGGGTACGAGTACTGGCGAAATAATCATCCCAAACATTTTAAATTTGCGATCTAAAAGATGACCGGCTTCATGGGCAATTAAATATTCCCGGTAGTTATCATTTTTTACGTATTCGGAATCGATAAAAATGCGGCCTTGGGGGTCGGCAAGGCCAAGGATAACTCCTTTAGAACTTAAAAATGATACCAGAGGACTTACAAAAACGGGAAATCCATAGGCCTTTTTTAGTGGCTTGGAAAAAAAGCGAACGGTAATAAATGAATATTTTTTTGAAGTTCCTATATAGGGTAATATCATTTTGCCAATGATAAGCCAACTAAAATACTTAAAAAGATCTTCGATGACTTCTAAAGGTAAGTAAGGTATTAGTAACTTTTTAACATTAAGAAAAATAAGGGACATCAAAAGGGGTGTTGTAAATAAAGCAAAGATACCAATAAAAAGGACCAGTAGGGTGATTATGAATATTTTCTTATTTGGGGGTTCGGCGTCTTCGAGGATTAAAGTTGAACCATCAGCGGTTTTGGAAACTTGTTTTAAACCCGGTAAATAAGCGATATTTCTGATAACTTTTTTTGATCTTGCTCCGTTAAATAAAGTCAACAGACATTGCCAAGTGGTAAGAGGGTATTTATCAATTAAAACCTTTGCAGAATAGATTTTAGTTGCCTTTATTTTGGGAAGTCCCATCCCCACCAGGTTTACTGCTAAACCGCCCAAAATAGTAACTAAGCTTTTAGCCCAAAGACCCTGGACATAGCCATCGGTAGCTTCAGCTAAACTACCGGCTAAAGCAAAAGACAACCAAAAAGTAAAAAGTGCAGCACTTACGACCCAGGTCGCGATTTCCGCATATAAGATCAAAACTTTTCACCCTTTCACAAGTGTTGGTAATAGTTAAAGAATACGGAAAGAAAAAGCTGAAAATTTTTTAAAATTTAGTATAAATCATTACTTCGTTTACATTTTAATTTAATGGTACATTTTTTTGTCAAGAAGAATTTGTTTTTTGCTGTATAAAATTCCGCGGTTTTGCAAAATTTTTTCCCGGGCACCGATGAGGTGTTTTTCTTTGCCAGTTTTGACCGCAAAAAATAATTAACAAATATCTGTGATGCCATAATTACCCTCTTGACAGCTTGCTTTCATACTGTTATATAATTATATAACAGCATGAAACAATGACGGAGGTTTTGAAAATGGATACTGGGCAAAGGGCGAAACCTGTTTTAAAGATTATTTCGGCAATTTTGTTAGGGTTAATGGCCTGGGTTGTACCGTATCTGCCAATTAAACTTCTGCTGGTGCTTTTAGCAATCCTTTTAATTGGCCTTGGGCTTCCAAGAAGCAGGATATCTTTTATAATTTTAAGCTCAATTGTAGTAGTTTTTAGCTTTTTTACAAATCCGAATTTTATTGGGCAAGCGGCCAACTGGCCTGCATGGCTTAGCGATTTTGGTAGCTGGAAAAGTTATACAAATAGCTTTGATAGTGCCCAGATGAAAAACTTTGACATTGAAAAGTATTTTTCCAAGACCCGGGTTAACCCTGACAAGAGAGTGCGCTTGACGGCCAAGACCGTAGAGATTGATACTGACTGCGGTGTGGAAATTTCACTGGTGGAGGGAGATTACATCGAATACCCGGCAGAGCTTCGGTTAAGCCAGAAAGGTGATATAGCTGTAATTTCTGGCGGGCAAAGAGGGGATGTAACCTATGTAATCCGTTTGGGAAAAGATAATTTGAAAAACTTAAAAATCTCTGCCGCCGGGGTAAAGTTAAAAGGGGAAGGGAACTTTGAAGAGGTTTTTATTGACTGCGCCGGGGCGTATCTTTCTTCGGACCTTAACGTAAAGAACTTAAACATCAATGCGGCGGGGCTTATGCTGAATGGTAATTTCGCAGGGGATAACCTTGAGGTTGATGGGATGGGAATGGAACTAAGGGGAACGTATCGGTTTAACAATATGAAAATAGATGGCATGGGGGCGGAGGTAAACATGAAGGTAGCTTTGAAAGAGCTCACGGTGGATTCCTTAGCCATTAACGGCCGGATTGAGATAACTGCAAAACCAAACGATGAAGCTAAAATTAAACTTAATTCCCTGGCGGGGAATATTACTTTAAAAAATTTAGACGGAGTGGTTCTTGAGCATTCTGGTTTTACAAAAATTAACAGAGAGTGATGGTGAAGATGTTAAGAAAGGTTGATAAACACAGCGGTATCCCGGCATATATCCAAATTGGCAATATGATCAAAGCAGAGATAATTCTGGGCAATCTCCCCCAGGGGGCCCAGCTCCCACCGGTGAGGGATTTGCAATATATCTTTGATGTAAACATCAATACCGTGCTAAAAGCCTTAGACAAACTTAAAAACGAAGGCTTTATCGAGGCCGAACAGGGAGTGGGGTATTTTGTAAAAAAGGATATCAGCGTTGAGGAGGAGATAATTAAAACAGTAAAGGATTGCATTCAAAAAATAAAGGCTTTAGGAATAGATTTTTATACCATTATGCTGATTTTTGAGGAGGTATGGAAAAATGAAAGCTCCCCTGATGCCTGATTTTGTCAATAAAATGGAACTTTTTCTGCAAATAGAGCTAAAAGAAAAGATGGGAAGGCTATTTATCTTTTTGGTTTTGCTGTTTGTGCCCGGTTTTTCCGTTAAAACTATAGCCATATTTTTCTTAAGCGCCTCAATGCTGCCGGCGGATATCAAAAACCGGCGGGATGAAGCTTTATATTTTCTACCCTTTTCCCGCAAAGAGCTCTACCTCTATAACTTGGGATTTTTACTTTTGCTGGTTTTAGTTTCCTCGATTATAACCCAGGCCCTTTGGCCAACAACCATTGCCGAAAAAGGAATGTTCATCATAAAAAGCATTAACTTTACTTTGGCCATGTTCGGGGTGGTCATGCTTTGCGTTTCCCAGGGCTTAGATAATATCGGTTGGCCGTTTATTATCGTCTTGCTGGATGCCCTCTTAGGAAGTATTGGCAGGGCGTCAATTAACCCTTATAACTGGATTAGCTTTACCAATCAGGGCAATATCCCCTTTGCTTTTGTATTTGCGGCGATAATTTGCTTTGCTGGCTATTGGATATATCTGAAAAATGGTGGTGAGCTCTAAATGGTTTTAGAAGTAAAAAACTTAAGCAAGCAGATTAGAGGCAAGCAGATTTTAAGCAATGTCTCGTTTAGCTTGGAAAAAGGTGAGGTTTTAGCGTTAATTGGACCAAACGGTGCGGGCAAGACCACAACCATAAAATGCATTATCAATGCCCTTAAAAAAGATGAAGGCGAAGTTATTTTATTCGGAAAGCCTTTTGCCAATGAAGTAAAGACCAGAATAGCTGTTGTCCCTGAAGACCGCAAGGTTTTTCGCAATTTTACCGCGGCGGATTACCGAAGTCTTTGGCAGGGCCTTTATCCTGCCTGGAATGATGCGTTTTTTAAGGATTTTGTAGTAAGATATAACTTTAATTTAAACCAGAAAGTGGAGAGCTATTCTATAGGGCAAAGAACCCTGTTCCTGCTTGGTCTTGCTCTATCCAGTGGAGCTGAACTTCTCTTGCTGGATGAGCCAACCCAGCATTTGGACCCTACCATTAGAAATGAGGTTATTCATCTCATCAACCAATATGCCCGGCTTGGCAATTCCCTTTTGGTGTCGTCCCATGAGATCTTTGAATTAGAAGAATATGCCACTACCTTTGCCATTATCAAGAACGGAAAGGTTTTGTACACCGATTCCATTGACGACGCCAAGCAAAAGCACCGGATAATAAGGCGGGGGGAGAGCTTTAAAGAGGGTGAGGTCATAGGGATGATTCACGATGAGATCCTTTTAAAAACCTCCGATGATATAGGTATGTATCCCAAGTTGAATCATATTGTAGTGGGATATTTGCAGGGAAAGAGTGCCGATTTAAATTTGGCAGAAGATTTAAAAGAAAATTAAAATTTCCGGTACTATCGTTTCTGCTTTCAATACAGAAACAAGACCACCTGATAACACTGATACAGTTAGTATCAGTGTGCTACAATTTGCTTTATAAAGTTATTTTTTGTGTTTGCTTAACATTTTGAAACCCCCCTTATCTCCTATTTTCAGGAATACATTTCCAATTATTACTCTATTGTTGTTTTGTCAAGACAATTTTTAAAATTTTTTGTATATAGGCCGGAGAAGCGTTTACAGTATTTTTCAAGCTAAAACAAGCATTGAAAAAGGTGAGTTGCTGGAATCCCATTAAAAAAGAAGTACTTTATATTATTAAACGTTTGTGTTTGCAATTATCAAACTGGTGAAAAGAAAATTAAGTTAAATAGGTTTTACAAAAAACGCCAAAGCATTTTTAAGAATTAATTTTTCTTGCATTGGCAGGATTTTTCTTTTCTTTAGGGAGAAAAAAAGGATTTTTTACTTTTGCGGCAAATAATAAATATACTTATTTTATTGACAGTGGGGGATAAAGATGCGTTTATTTTTTGCAGTGGATTTTCCCGAGGAATTAAAAGAAAAAATTCATCAGGATATTACACCTTTATTTAAATACAACGGGGTTAAGTGGGTAGCAAAAGAGAACTACCACTTAACTTTAGCTTTTTTGGGGGAAAAAGAGGAAAAGGAGCTTTTGCAAATTGACCGGGCGGCAAAGAGCGTACCTCAAGTCAAAGAGTCATTAATCAAAGTATTAGATTTTGGGGCTTTTCCCAATTTAAAAAGGCCTAAAGTTTTATTTTTAAAAATCGAAAGTCCCGGGCTTTTAACTTTAGCCGAGAATTTACGTCAAAATTTAAAAGAAAATAATATTTCTTTTGACGAAAAGCCGTTTGTGCCCCATTTAACCATAGGCAGGGTAAAAGGGGAAATAAAAAATTTAGCTTTACCAAAGTTTAACCCCAAAGAATTTTCTTTTAAAAACTTTTACTTAATAAAAAGCATTTTAACCCCTGAAGGACCGATTTACGAAAAAATAAAAAGCTACGAAATATTACAAAATGCTTAAGAATTTGTTAAAATTAAATTTTATGAAGGAAAAAGCCAATTAAAAAGCGTATTAGGAAGGTATAAAGGAGGCATATAAATGAAGGTTGTTGTTTTAAATGGAAGTCCTAATAAAAATGGCAACTGTACTTATCTTGCGGGGGTAATAAAAAATCTTGCCAGTGAGTATAATGCAGAAACTGTAATTATCAATGTTGACGAGATTATGCGCCGCCAAAAAATCCCTTACTGCATCCATTGCTCGGCACCTTGTTCGGGGGTTTGCTACAAGGGAACGGAATTAGAAGCTGCCTATCTTCAGCTTGGTTCCGCTGATGCAGTAATCATGCTCTCACCGGTTTACTTCGGCACTGTATCGGCGCAATTAAAAGCTTTTTGGGATAAAACCCGAAGACTTAGGGACAGAAAGCTTCTTGTTAATGTAGTGGGAGCGGCGGCCACCGTTGGCGGTTCGCGCTTCGGGGGCCAGGAGACCACTATATCTACCCTCCACGACATGATGCTGGTTCAAGGTATGACCGTTGTAGGCGATGGTTTGTTTACCGCCGATGCCGGACACCAGGGGGCGTGCTTTACCCGTCCGGCCGAAGAGGAGCAAAACGGTGTTAAAAGGCTTGAGATATTAGTAAAAAGGGTGTTGGAGGTAGCTAAAGCTACCGAAAGTTTAAGGGAAAAGCGGGAGGTTACTTTATTTTAACGGAGCGATAATTTATGTTAATCCGGGAGACCATTGAAGAGCGGGAGCTTAGAGAATTATCTCCCTATGCGGCCAAGAGCCGTTTTACCAGGGGTAGACTTAAACCCGAAGAGGAATGTCCGATCCGTACCGCCTATCAGCGGGACCGGGACCGGATTGTCCATTCCAAGGCCTTTCGGCGGTTAAAACATAAAACCCAGGTGTTTATTGCCCCGGAAGGGGACCACTACCGGACTCGCCTTACCCATACTTTGGAGGTGGCCCAGATAGCCAGGACCATTGCCCGGGCTTTGTTTTTAAACGAGGATTTAACGGAAGCTATAGCTTTTGGCCATGACCTGGGGCATACTCCTTTTGGCCATGCCGGGGAAGACCAGCTGAACAGTTTGTTACCCGGAGGTTTCAAACATAATGCCCAGAGCTTACGGGTAGTGGATGTTTTGGAAAAGGGAGAAGGACTTAATTTAACCTGGGAAGTTCGGGAAGGGATCTTAAAGCACACCTGGAGTGAGGAGCCGCCGGAAACCCTGGAAGGACAAATCGTACGGCTTGCCGACCGGATTGCTTACATCAATCACGATATTGATGATGCCATCCGGGCGGGGGTTTTAAAGGAAGAAGAACTGCCACGGGATTGCTTAAAAATTCTTGGCTTTCGCCACCGGGACCGGATTAACACCATGGTAACTGACGTAATTAAAAATAGCTTGGATAAGCCGCAAATTACGATGAGTCAAGATGTGGAATGGGCGATGTTAGAACTTAGAAATTTTTTGTTTAGAACGGTTTATATTGGAAGCGAACCGAAAAAAGAAGAGAAAAAAGCCAAATTTCTTATAAAAATGCTTTATGAACATTATTTAGAAAATGTATATCAATTACCCGAGGAATTTCAAAATATCGTTAAAAACGAAGGACCCGAAAGGGCTGTAGCGGACTATATTGCCGGGATGACCGACCGTTTTGCCTTAAAAGTATATAAAGAATTGTTTATACCTCATCCTTTGACCTAAAAACTTATTTGTCGAAGCAGCAGGAAAAAGCGAAAAAAAAGAGAATAACTATTATTAAGAGAGCGGTGAAAACCGTGTCCTTTCAAGAGGTTGTAGAAAAAATTAGGAACCGGGTCGATTTAGTTGATTTAGTTAGCGAATATACCAGGCTGAAAAAGTCGGGAAGGAACTATGTAGGATTATGTCCCTTTCATAATGAAAAAACCCCTTCCTTTTCGGTTTCACCGGAAAAAAACCTGTATTACTGCTTTGGTTGCCAAAAAGGCGGCGATATTTTTAGTTTTATCATGGAAAAAGAAAGGTTGAATTTTAAAGAAGCCGTCTTTTATTTGGCGAAAAAATATAACATTGAACTTCCGGAAACGGGAAAAGCGTATAATAAAAACGAACATCTGTACCGAATGTTACTTTTAGCGGCAAAATTTTACCATGAAATTTTAAAAACCGAAGCGGCCGGGAAAGCCCGGGATTACCTGCAAAGCAGGGGTATTACCGAGGAAACGGTTAAAGATTTTATGTTAGGCTTTGCTCCATCCGCCAAAGCTTTGCCGGCTTTTTTAAGCAGTAAAGGTTATAATCCGGGGGAACTGGTTAAAATAGGAATTGTGACAAAAAGTTATAGCGGAAACTTACATGACCGTTTTGCTGGAAGGCTTATCTTTCCCATATTCGACCGGGAGGGCCGGGTGGTAGGTTTTGGGGGAAGAGCCCTGGGCGAGGAAAAGCCCAAGTATTTTAATTCACCCCAATCGGTGATTTTTGACAAGGGTAAGCTTTTTTACGGTTTTAAACAAGCTCGAACCACAATCAGGGAAAAAAGACAGGCCATTTTAGTTGAAGGATATTTTGACGTGATTTCTTTACATCAGGCAGGAGTTAAAAATGCTATTGCGTGTTTGGGTACGGCATTTACCGAAGAACATTTAAATTTTTTAAAAAACTACGGTTATATTGAGGAAATAATCTTAGCTTACGATAGCGACCAGGCGGGAGAAAAAGCAGCCTATAGAGCACTGGAAATGCTGGTTCGGGCCAGTGCTGATTTAAGCATTAAAATCATTCGTCTTGGAGAATTTAAAGATCCCGATGAGCTTATTAAAAATCGGGGAGCAACTGCTTTTTTAGAAGAAATAGAAAAAGCCAAAACTCCTGCGGAATTTTTATTAGAATTAGAGCTTAAAGAAAAGAGCAGTTTAAATCTTAACGAACAAAGGGCGCTGTTAAAAAAGCTTATCCCTTATCTGGTTTTAGAATACGAAAAAACTCCGGCTTTGTTTGCCGAAAGAATAGGCGGCATTGCCAGCAAGCTTAAAATGAGCGAAGGGGCATTAGTGGACGAAATTCGCCGAGAGATTTATAAAAATGAAGAAAAATCTTTAAATAATTCAAGTTTTGGAGAAAATATAACTAATGAACACAAAAATTATGGCCTTTTAAAAGTTGAAAGTGAGTTATTGGGTTTGTTATTAGAATATCCTGAGTATCAAAAAGAATTTTTAAATGACTTTTTTTTCTATGAGTTTCAGGGAAAAAACCAGGAAGTCTTTAATTACCTAAAGGAAAATAAGTTCCCTGACCGGGAAGATCCATTATATAGTTACATGACCTATTTAAGGATTAACTGCCCGGAAGGGGATCCGAAGACCCTTTATGAAGGGTATGTTCGCTATCTTGAAGAACATTATAAAAAGCAGCAAGTTCAAAGGTTAACATTGGAAATATCTTTAGCGGAAAAAGAAGGAAACTGGGAAAAACTCCAGTTATTATTAAACAAACTGCAGGAACTTACCCAAAAAAACTAACGAAGAAAGGGGGGAATGCGGCATGAAGGAAATAATGCAAAATGAAAAGCTTATGGAAATTGTTGAAAAAGGTAAAAAGCGCGGCGTTTTAACCTATAATGATTTACTTGACAGCTTACAAAACGTCGATATAAATTCGGAACAAATCGATGAACTGTACGAATACTTGGCTAACCAGGGAATAGAAGTGGTACCGGAAATACCGGAGTTGGAGCTTGATTCTATTAATAGCTTAGATGACGACGTTGATTTTAAGCCTTCCGACATTGACGAGGTCGATTTAGATTTAACCATTCCGGAAGGGATTGCTATCGATGATCCGGTCCGGATGTATTTAAAAGAAATCGGCCGCGTTCCCTTGCTAACGCCGGAAGAAGAAATAGAGCTTGCCAAAAGGAAGGAAGAAGGCGATGAAGAAGCTAAAAGGAAACTTGCCGAAGCCAACTTGCGCCTTGTGGTAAGCATTGCAAAACGGTATGTGGGCAGGGGCATGTTGTTTTTGGATTTAATTCAGGAAGGCAATCTTGGTTTATTAAAAGCGGTGGAAAAGTTTGATTATCGTAAAGGTTACAAGTTTTCCACGTATGCTACCTGGTGGATAAGACAGGCCATAACCCGGGCTATAGCTGACCAGGCCCGGACCATTAGAATTCCGGTACACATGGTGGAAACGATAAACAAATTAATTCGCGTCTCGAGAAATCTTCTCCAGGAACTTGGGCGGGAACCTACCCCGGAAGAAATAGCCAAGGAAATGGGTATTTCTGAGGATAAAGTAAGGGAGATTATGAAAATTGCCCAAGAACCGGTGTCTTTGGAAACACCGATTGGAGAGGAAGAAGATTCTCACCTCGGAGATTTTGTCGAAGATCCCGATGCCAAAGCTCCCGTAGAAGAAGCTTCTTACACTTTACTGCGGGAACAGTTAGATGAGGTTTTAAAAACTTTAACCGAAAGGGAGCAAAAGGTCCTAAGACTTCGCTTTGGCCTGGATGACGGTCGTGCCCGGACCTTAGAAGAGGTCGGGCAGATCTTTGGTGTTACCCGGGAGCGGATTCGCCAAATTGAAGCCAAGGCTTTACGAAAACTTCGCCATCCAAGCCGGAGTAAAAAGCTGAAAGATTTTCTGGAATAGAAGTAAAAAATACCACAAAAATCTTTTAAAAAACTTCTTGACCAAATTAAAAATATCTCATATAATAAATCATGTCGCGGTAACAAATGAAATTCGGGCCCATAGCTCAGCGGTAGAGCTGCCGGCTCATAACCGGTAGGTCCCAGGTTCAAATCCTGGTGGGCCCACCATGTTAAGGCCGGAAGGCTCGAAGTTAAGAGTATGTGGCCCCATGGTCAAGAGGCCTAAGACACCGCCCTTTCAAGGCGGTAACCCGGGTTCGAATCCCGGTGGGGTCACCAGGGGCGGTTAGCTCAGCTGGGAGAGCACCTGCCTTACAAGCAGGGGGTCGGCAGTTCGATCCTGTCACCGCCCACCAAAGAATATAAACCTCAAACCTGTAAGGTTTGGGGTTTTTTGTTTTTACTACCTTTTTTGGGGAAGATGCTGTATAATTATTGAAAATATAATTAAACATATTTAAAAAGTTACTCAGGAGGAAAAATGGAGTTAACGGAAAGGTTAAAAGCGTTAGCAAAACACGTAATTACCGGTGAACCTGCGGCTGATATTGGTACGGACCATGCAAAATTACCAATTTATTTAGTAATCCACAATATCTGTCCAAAAGTAATTGCTACCGATTTAAATGAAATGCCACTGAATCACGCTCAGAGTGAAGTTAGAGAATACGGGCTTTTGGAAAAAATTGAGTTAAGACAGGGAGACGGGTTATCTCCTTTAAAACCGGGGGAAGTTAAAAGTGTGGTAATTGCGGGTATGGGTGGGAATACTATTGCGCGGATTATCGAAGGTCGACCGGAAATTGCCCGGGAAGTTCGCCTTATCCTGCAACCGATGACGGATAGTTATGCTTTACGCTTAAAACTGGTGTCAAGAGGTTACCGGATTATTGCCGAGGAACTGGTGGAAGAAAAAAGCAGACTTTACGAAGTTATTGTTGCTGAGGCCGGTAAAATGGAGAATTTAGATAAAGTTGAAATTGGCTTAGGACCGGTTTTGCTTAAGAATAGGGATGAACTTACAAGAAAATATTTAACAGGGCAAAAAGAAAAATACCGGAAAATCCTGATTAATTTACAAAAGGCGCAAGTGAAAGATTTAGAAAAGGTTAGGGAAATTAGTGAGATTTTAAATTATCTTAAGGAGGTGTTAAAAAGTTGGCCCATCCGCAGGAAATAGCGGCGGTTATAGAAGAAAAATTTCCACGGAAATTGGCAATGGAGTGGGATAATCCCGGCTGGCAGATTTATTTTGAAAAAGAAGTACATAAGGTCTTACTGGCTTTGGATATCACCGCAGCTACCGTTGATTTTGCATTAAACGAAAAGGTTGATTTAATAATTACTCACCATCCCCTCTTTTTTAAACCGCTTAAGTCCCTGACTTTTGAGCGAAAGGAAACTCTGCCCCTGTTAAAACTTCTGGAAAAGCAAATTTCGGTGTATGCCATTCACACCAATTTAGATGTGGCTTTCGGGGGAATAAACGATTATTTAGCAGAGCTTTTAGAACTTCAGGAAGTTAAGCCCCTGGGGGAGGAAATTTTTGAGAAACTTTATAAACTTTCCGTTTTTGTTCCGGAATCCCACTGGGAGACGGTTAGAGAAGCGATGGGAGCTGCAGGAGCGGGTTTTATCGGCAATTATTCTCACTGTACTTTTAACACCCGGGGTATTGGGACTTTTTTACCCCTTGAAGGTACAAATCCGTATATCGGTGCGGTGGGAAAGCTGGAAAGGGTAGAAGAAGTTAAGATCGAAACAATTGTTCCGGAAAGACTTTTAGCAAAAGTGGTAAAGGCTATGTTAAAAGTCCATCCCTATGAAGAGGTGGCGTACGATATCTATCCCTTGGAGAACAAAAATTATCTGGGAGGAATGGGAAGAATCGGGTTAACCGGTAAAAAAAGCTTTAAAGAGTTTTTAGCTTTAGTGGCGGAGAAATTAGGGATAGAAAATTTAAGATACGGGGGTGATTTAAATTCGGTTCCGAAAAAAGTGGCGGTGGTAACGGGAGCCGGCGGTAGCTATTGGCCAAAAGCTAAGTTTGCGGGGGCGGATATTTTTCTAAGCGGGGATATAAAATACCACGAAGCGGTTTCAATGATAGAAGCCGGTTTAAATTTTATCGATGCCGGGCACTGGGAAACGGAAAGAATATTTACTGAACTTTTGCTTCCCCTTTTAAGAAAAATTGAAGGCTTAAGTATTGTTGTGGAGATGGGGGAGCCGGTATTTAAATTTTTTAAAAGCAGCAGGGGGTAATATTTTGCAGTATATTAGGGAATTATATATGTTTATGCTTTTAGAAGAAGAAGAGCGGAAATTAGCAAATGATGAGCGGATATTGGTTAATCGGGAAAGTTTTAATATGGCCCGGAAAACCTGGGAAAGCACCCGAAAAATATTTTATGAAATTAAAGACGAGTTAGCAAAAACGGAAGAAGAAATCAAGAAATTAGAAGAGGAATTACTGGAATTGACTGACAAAATAAATGAGTTTGAGCAAAAGCTTTACCGGGAAGGTACAAATTTAAAGCAAATTGAACAGTATCAGTTTAAGCTTGAATTATTAAAAAACGAGAAATCCGATAAAGAAGAGCGGTTACTGGAAATTATTGACCGGGAAGAAGAATTAAAAGAAGAATTGAAAAAACTTAAAGATAAACTCACCAAGGGTAAAGAACGGCTTTTGAAATGGCAGGAAGAGATAAAGCTGGCAGAAGAAGAATATCGAAGAAATTTAGAGGCTCTTCGGCAAAAGTTAGCGCGGGAGCAAGAAAAACTTAAAGAAAATCCCTATTATGCAAAATATAAGGAGTTAAAAGAAAAGTATTTAAATCCGGTAGCGGTGGTAGAGAAAGAAACGTGTTATGGGTGTTTTATGAGTTTACCCTTTGAACTGACCAAAAAATTAAAGCTCGGGCAGGGAGAAGGAAGTATTTGCCCAAATTGTAAACGTTTGTTATATTATCCCGAATAATGAAAATTTACAGATAAATAAAACAAAAAACGACGAAAAAATTAAGAAATATCAGGGTTTTTATGGATTTGAGGTCATAAAAATTTTTTATTATTATTGCAATTTACGGAGATATTACTTTATAATGAAGGTAACTTCCTCTCTATTTATCCTTCAAATTTTAAGGCTATAAGCCCTCTTGAATAGGGCTTATAGCCTTTTTTTTCAAGCGAGTAAGCCTGTAAGCCGAGTTCTGTCGAGGATGACCATCTATCTGAGACCTCTGTCACCAGAGGCCTTAAGCGACCAACCCGGGGACAGAGCGGGCCACTCTATAGTCCCCCTATTTGGTCTTGCTCCGGATGGGGTTTGCCTAGCCGGACAGTTACCTGCCCGCTGGTGAGCTCTTACCTCACCTTTCCACCCTTACCCTACTGGAAGTTGGAGGTTGGAAGTTAGAAATTAGAAAAAACCTTATTTCCAATTGGCATATAAGCGATTTATTTTTTTAGCAAGTAATTCATACTCCTTATAAAAATATTGGTAAGTGTTTTCATCTAAATAATTTAAATCCTTAGCAAAGTCCAGTAATACTAACACTTCATTACAAGAGCCAAGGCTATTTAAAATAAAACTTTTAAAAGTTAAAATTGAACGTTTACGACCAAAGCCTTCCGCAATATTTAAAGGAATTGAAATTACGGCTCTGCGAAATTGACTTGCAAGCTCGTACTGCTCATATTTGGGAAAAGTTGTTATGATTTTATATATTTCAAGAGCAAGATTATAAGAAGTTTGGTAAACTTCTAAATCTTTAAAGGAGTAAATCATTTAATTTCTCCTTTCCAACTTCTAACCTCTCACCTCCAACTTCCAATAAGGCGGTTTGTTTCTGTGGCACTTTCCTTGGAGTCGCCTCCACCGGGCGTTACCCGGCATCCTGCCCTATGGAGCTCGGACTTTCCTCAGGGATTTCTCCCCGCGGTCATCCGGCTTACTCGCTTTTATTCAGTTTTGCCACTAAATAATTATAATTTTTTCCTGATACCTCTGCAAGCAACAAATAATGGTATCTTACATTTCGGGTTCGATATAAACGGCAGTTCCTGTTGCAACTACCATGAGCATTGACTGCCCAACACTTTCATAGTCTAAACTTATGCCAATTACGGCGTTTGCTCCAAGTCGTTTGGCTCTCTCACTCATCTCATTTAAAACTATATTTCTTGCTTCTTCCAGCTGTTGCTCATAAGCTCCCGACCGACCGCCAATAATATCGCTAATGGATGCAAGTAAATCCCGGATAAAGTTTGTTCCCATGATTGCTTCTCCGGTTACAATACCCAGATATTTTGTAACTTTAAAACCATCCAATCTTCCGCTTGTAGCTAAAAGCATTAAAGGACACCTCCCGGGTATTTTTTTTTTATTTTAACAAAAAATAAGCTGTAATAATAGGGAAAATAAGTTACCTTATTAGTGTGTCGAGTAATGTCGAAAAAACTCATTATTTGTAACCATTTCTTAACATTACCTTAATATATTAGTAACAATTATCAATTATTATGAAAACGAAAGGACAAGTCGGGAGGACAAAAAGAGGTCCCCCCCTCCCCACTCCCAATCCCCTCCTCCCGATAAATGTCCCTGAATTTAAAAAACAGCTCCCGCTTTAGTTCTTGCAAGGGAACTTAGGCGGTATAAGCTAAGGTTTTAAAAGAACAGGAAGCTCTAATTTAAGATAACGATGGGTAGCGGTTAAGGCATATATGGAAGCAAATATTGAGCTTTTGATGCTGGCAGAAAAAGGGCAGCAAACAAGCAGGGTATGTCTGAAATCTAAAGAAAGGGTTTTAAAAGTTTTTAAAAAAACAAATAAGAGCTTTTGGAGGAAAAAGACAAGCAAAAAGCGGGGCTGTTCTTTAAATCCCTCCACCGGTGGCCGAAAAGCCACCTTTTTTTATTATTTTTTTTAAATAAAGAAATGGTATAATTAATTCTAAAAACGGAGGTTTTGGGAGTGGGGGATAACGAACGAATAAAGGGATTGGTTTTGGCGATTTTGGCTACTTCTTTGTGGGGTATAAACGGTACCGTTACCCGCTACTTATTGATTAACAATTTAGATCCGGTGGTTTTGGTACAGATAAGACTTACCGTAAGCGCTCTTTTGCTGTTTATTTTGCTTTTTATTTTAAAAATCAATGTGAAAATTAGTAGAGATGATATAATCTCCTTACTTATCTTAGGGATTTTTGGCTTATCGCTGGTGCAAATGACGTATTTTTATACCATAAGCTTGACTAATGTAGCAACAGCGGTCTTTTTACAGTATCTGTCACCGGTATTTGTAGCCCTTTACGGTGTCTTTTTTAAAGCAGAAGAAATTACCGGAAGCAAACTTACCGCTATTGGTATGTCGCTCTTAGGAAGTTTTCTGATAGTAACCCAGAATGGTGAGATACAACTACCTTTTATGGGATTACTTTCGGGTTTGCTATCGGCTTTATCCCAAAGCTTTTATATTATTTACGGAAAAAAAGTTTTAAACCGCTTTAGTCCTATAACGGTATTGGCATACGGCTGGCTTTTTGGAGCAGTTTTTTGGTGGCTTTTAATTCCCCCAAACAAAGCTTTAATGCACCAGGTTTTTACCTTAAGAGATGTTTTTGGAATATCGTATGTAATTATTTTTGCAACCGTTATTCCCTTTTTATTGTATTTTGAAAGCCTGAAGTATTTAAACTCCACTACCATGAGTGTGGTAAGTCTGGTTGAACCGGTGGTAGCGGTAATAGTGGCTTATCTTGTTTTAGGGGAAAAGTTAACGCCACTTTCCACCCTTGGTGCTGTTTTAATTTTGTTTGCCATTTATAAAATTACCAGAAGTTAAAGGAGGATTTTGATGAAAGTTGCTTTAATAGCCCACGACGATAAAAAGGATGATCTTCTTGCTTTTGTAAAAACTCACCGGGAGTTTTTTGCCCGCCATGAACTTTTTGCCACCGGAACGACAGGGAAAATTATTTCAGAAAATACGGGGCTGACGGTCCACCGTTTTTTGTCCGGGCCCCTTGGGGGAGATCAACAAATTGGAGCTATGGTAGCGGCGGGAGAGATTAAACTGGTAATTTTCTTTCGCGATCCCTTAACGGCTCAACCTCATGAGCCGGATATAACAGCTCTTTTACGGGTATGTGACGTTCATAATGTGCCAATTGCCACCAACTGGAGCAGTGCCGAATTGTTTTTACGAGCCTTAAATTAAAAGAGGGATGGTAATGGGTTTGATTTTTAAAGATGTAGGGGTTATTGACCTGGACGGAAGCGTTACGCTCCAGGAAAACCTTTTACTAAAATTCAAACCCAAAATTATCAGTTTACCCCCGGAAAGTAACTTAAAAATTGTGACAAGTCTCGAAAATTACCAGGCGGTCTGTCAAAAACTCAGCAATACCGTTTATGGCGTGAATTTTTGCGGCCTGGGGGAATTTCACCACCTTGCCTATTACTTAATTAAAAGAGTTCCGGTTCAGGAAGTAGCGGTAGTGGTTTTTGACAACCATCCAGATTTACTGCCTACTTTTCCCGGATATATTTCTTGCGGTTCCTGGCTTTTAAATGTTGCTGAGTTAAAAAAGGTTGTGCAAATAATAGTAGTAGGAGTTACAGAAATTTCGGGTTTAAAAAGCGCTCCGCCTACCTCGGTTAGAGAAAAAATTATCCTTTTTCTTCCCCAAACTCAGAAGAAGAAAATTAAAAAAGCGACAATTCCGGTAAGATACTACGATGAAAACAATCTCTTGACGGAAATCCATAAAAGCTTAAAAGTTAAGGATATTTATATAAGTATAGACAAAGATGTCCTTCACCCTCTTGATGCGGTTACCACCTGGGAGCAGGGAGAATTAAGATTAAACCAGTTACTTTCTGCGTTAGCGATGTTGAAAGAAAAATATAAAATTTGGGGCATTGACATTTGTGGAGAATACGGAAGCGAACTTCTTAAAATTCAGCGGATAGGGGAGAGGTGGGCTACATCGCAAAACGAAAGGGCAAACCTTGAAATATTAGAGATTTTACTGGGAGAATAAAAATAAAGAACCCCTTTACAGGGGTATTTAATGGGGTAGGTTATGGCATCTGATTAATAATATACACTGAAAATGTTAATAATACTCTGTGGTAAAAGTTAAAATAAAGTTAAAAAAGGTTATGCAAAAAGAAAAATCAGAAGAATAAAGGGTGATAAACAAATGTATTTTGAAAATTTTCAGCTTAGAAGTTATGATTATAACTTTGTGAAAGAGTTTATTGAAACGAGGAAAAAAGATAGTCAGGTTATTATGTTACCGCAAAGGGGAGAATGGATAACAATTTTATTTGAAGATTCAGCAATAGGGGAAAAAATAATAATGGAGTTAACTAATGAACTGCAAACAAAAGCGTTTTTTCTTGAATCGGATGGTGATAAAAGCTGGAGCTTTATCCTGTATTCTGACGGCAAAGTGGTGGATGAATATTACAACGATCCGATTGCCGGTTTTGAGCCGGAAGATTACGACCGGGAACAGTTAAAGGAAATTTATGAAGCTATTCTTACCCCTCACAGTACTTTTGCAGATTTTTTGGAGTTTTTACAAGGGAAAAATAAATTAAGTAAAAAAACTATGGAAAAATTTGCTTCCTTTTTTGGCTTAAAGGATGTGGAAGTCTCCTATGAACAATTTTATGACCGGGTAGAGGAGTTACAGGGAGCAATTATTTTTTAGCTTACCAGTCCGGGCGTAAAACTTTCGCTCCTTCGAGGTAAAGGTGCTGAACCTTCTGGTTTTCGGGTAGATAAGTAAGGATGAGAACACGGATTACTTTCTCTAAGCTTCCCGGTACGTCCATTTCCTGAGCACAAAGCAGGGGTATCTCTGTAAGACCGGCTTTGCGTGCCGCAGTAGCTGGAAATTGGGCGTTTAAATCGGGAGTGGCAGTAAAAAAAATGGAGATAATTTTTTCCTTTTGAAGACTATTTTTCGACATTATTTCGGCCAACAATTTTTTTGTTTGGCGTTCAATAGCCTCTGGCGAATTTTCCGGAACGGTTATTGCCCCGCGAATGCCTTTTACTACTTCCAAGGTTTCCACCTCCTTAACGTAAAACCGGCCTATACCCTTCTTTTTCTAAAAGGGAAAAAGCTTTTTGCCGTTCTTCAAAGGTAGCAAAGGAAAGCTTTAAGACTCCTCCGTCGCCCTCCCGGGCTTTTAATATTTCTATATCTTTAATGTTTATGTTAAAGCGGGCTAATAGCCCGGTTACTTTAGCGAGCATTCCCGGGCGATCGGGAATATTGGCGGTAAGGTCATAAAGGGGTAAAAGATAGCCCTTGCCATTTTGGTTTAAATTTGTCCGGAATTCCTGGCCTTCTTTTAAAAAAGCGCTGATCTCGTTTTTATTTCCCGCCATAAGTAAATTTTTAAGAGTAAGAAGCTCCCCAATAAATAAATCGATACTTTTGGCCACTTCTTCACGGTTGTATAATAAGATTTCGCTCCATAGTTCGGGGCTTGAGGCCGCGATGCGCGTGAGGTCCCGAAAGCCTCCGGCAGCAAGTTTCAATAACAATTCGTTGTCTTCTTCCTTTTGGCACATCCGGCATAACGAATAAGCAATGGCATGAGGCAAATGGCTTAATTGGGCGGTTATCCGGTCGTGGGTTGTAACATCGCTGACAATTACCAGAGCTCCTATTTTCTCCAAAAGCCCTTTGAGCTTGGTGACCGTATCCTCGGGCGCGTCCGGACCGGGAATTAAAAAATAGTAGCTGTTTTCAAAAAGGAAACGGTGACCGGCCTGATAACCTCCTCTTTCCATTCCCGTTAAAGGATGACCGCCGATAAAATTTTTAGCATTATTTAATTTTTCCCGGGCAGTTTGCATAATTTCTCCTTTAATGCTAACGGTATCGGTAATTATGGTCTCGGGCTTTAAAAAATTTAAAGCCGGTATGAGCTGCAATGTTGTTTCAGGCGGAGTTGCCAAAAAAACGACATCGCAGGAAGTCAGGAGATTTAAATCGGAATGGTTATTAACAATTACTTTTTCCCTGTAAGCAAGTTCAACATACTGCGAATTTGTATCGATACCGTAAACCTGGTAACCGAGGTAGCTAAAAGCCCGAGCAAGGCTGCCGCCTATTAGGCCAAGCCCTACGATGCCGATTTTCATTTCCATCATTTAAACCCCTCCAGAACCTGTTGTAAAGTATTTAACTCGGCATAAAGCGTGGAAAACTCGGAAAAATTAAGAGACTGAGGGCCATCCGATAAAGCTTTTTCCGGTTCTGGATGAACTTCTATCATCAGGCCATCGGCGCCAAGGGCTAAAGCAGCCCGGGATAAGGGTAAAATTAATTCCCTTTTGCCCGTGGCGTGGCTGGGGTCCACGATTACCGGGAGGTGTGATAATTGCTTCACCAAAGCAACCGCACTTAAATCAAGGGTGTTACGGGTAGCAGTTTCGAAAGTTCTGATTCCCCGTTCGCATAAGATAACCTTTTGATTTCCGCCGGACAGGAGGTATTCGGCAGCTAAAAGCCACTCTTCAATAGTGGCGGATAAACCTCTTTTTAAAATTACGGGATTTTCTACCTGGGAGAGCTCTTTTAAAAGGGCAAAGTTTTGCATGTTTCGAGCGCCTACCTGGAGGATGTCGATTCTTTCGGCAACAAATTCTACATCTTTGGCTTCTAACACTTCCGTTACGGTAATGAGACCGTATTCCTGCCCGATTTCCTGTAAAATGATTACGCCTTCCTCACCCAGTCCCTGAAACGAGTAAGGAGAAGTTCGGGGTTTAAAGGTACCTCCGCGTAAAAACTTAATTCCCTTATCTTTTAAGAATTGAGCTACTGCTTTTAAACTTTCTCTACTCTCTACAGCACAGGGACCCGCGATGATGGTAAAATTACCGGAACCTATCGTTTCCCCCTTAATATTAATTTCCGTTTTTTCCCGAAATTCTTTGCTGGCAAGTTTATAGGGCTTTAAAATTGGGACTAAAGTATCTACTCCGGGCATTAACTCAAGGTTTAAATCGGCTAAGTTCCTCTTATCGCCGATAATGCCAATAATGGTTCTTTCCACCCCTTCGGAAAGGTGGGGGGTAAACCCGGATGCTAAGAGTTTCTTTCTAACGGCCTCAATTTGCTCGCGGGTAGCGGATTTTTTAAAAACCACAATCATAAATAAAAAACCTCCCTTTCGTAATTTTGCAGGGAGGAAGGGTGAAAAGGAAAAAAACTCCCTAAGGGAGTATAAAAAATTATTCTCCCTTCCTACCATCCTGCTATGTCCTGCAATCTAACCTACCCATCCATCCTACTAAACTGCAAAAAACAATACCAATTTTTCTGGTATTATAAAACATTTTTTCTTGAATAACAATAGGGGGTAACAAATTTTTTTAAGAAATTAATTTTAAAATTGCTCAATCGTAGCGTAAAATTAATAAAATATTATCAAATAATGCGAAAAAAGGGGTTTATCGTTAAAAAAACAAGAAATAGCGAAAATATACACAAGAATTTACGAAATAACCTTTTGCTCTTGACTGTTAAATAAAGTATTCTAAAAGAGACGATTTATAGCTTAAAATAAGGGGGTTTTTTGTTGCATGAATCCAAGAAAGGTGGAGGAAGTTAAAAAGAAACAGGGATCTTCTTCAAGGGAGGTGGAGTGGGTACCAACAATTTGCAACTTTTGTTCTACCGTCTGCAACCTCAAAGTAGGGGTAAAAGAGGTTAACGGGAAAAAAGTTGCGGTAAAAATTGAGGGAAATGAAAATAGCCCTCTAAACCGGGGTAAAGCCTGTGCCCGGGGACAGGCCGGTTTTCACCAGACCTACGACAAGGCCAGGCTTACTACACCTCTAATTCGGGTTCCAGGAAGTAAACGGGGTGAATGGAATTTTAAGCCCGCCACCTGGGAAGAAGTTTACAGCTACATTATGCAAAAAATGCAGGAACACCAGATTATGCCCTGGGAAATTACCATGATGGGTGGATGGACTTCCTGTGTTTTTTACATGCCTTTAGCTTTGGGCTTTGCCATTGCTAACGGTATCCCCAACATCGTAGCTGCTCCTATGCAGCAGTGTGTAGCCAGCGGTCATTTGGGCACCGATATGGTCACCGGTAACTTTAACGTTCACGATGAAGTTTTAGCGGATTTTGAAAATGCCAGATATATTATCTTTTCTATGACCAATTCCGGAGTTGCTGCTGCTTCCACCAGCCGCCTGGTTCGATTGGCGGAGGCTAAAAAACGCGGGGCAAAAATTGTCGTTTTGGATCCCAGGCTTTCAGAACTGGCGGCTAAAGCTGATGAATGGCTTCCTATCAAACCCGGAACTGACAGCGCCTTTTTCCTGGCTATGATTCACGTTATCCTGCGGCGCGGACTTTTTGAACGGGAATATGTGGTAAAGCATACCAACATGCCGTTTTTAATGGTTGAACATCAGGGGATGTTTGTACCTTTAATGGAGCAAAACGAGCAGGGATACCCCAAAGCCTTTTTTGTTTATGATGAAATTTCCGGGGAAATCCGGAAAATTCCTGGTTACTTTAACCACAATTATACCGATGTTGATGGCAAGGGAATTCGGCCGGTTTTAACCTTACCGGAAGGTGTAACCTTTAACGGCCAGAAATTGAAAACTGTTTTTGAACTTTTAATAGAACAGTCAGCTCCTTATACTCCAGAGTGGGCTTCTGAAGAAACCGGAATACCTGCCGAAACCATTGAGAGAATTGCGGTGGAGTTTGGTACGATTAGACCGGCAATGATGGATCCCGGCTGGCACGGTGCACGCTATGAAAACGTTATTAATACCCGGCGACTTCAGGCGATGCTGCAGGCGTTAGTAGGCGGTATCGATACCGTTGGCGGATGGCTAATGTCTGCCGAATACCGGGAAAAAATCATGCTGGCGATGGAGAAAATGAAAGCCGGGGATGAAGGTCCGGTACTGTACCTTCCGGGAATCCAATTTCCCTTAAAAGCTTCAGGAATCCTTTTTGATCCTAATTCCTGGTATCATGGCCATCCCCATTATGCTATTGCCAAGGTTATGCAGGATAAAGCCGAAGGCAAGGAAACTATCGTTTTCCCCGCTTTTTCCGATTACGGTTTAAAAGAGGCGGTAGAAGGGAAATTAATGTTTAACGGTGAACCGTACCGCATTAAAGCAATTATCTTAAATGCATCCAACCCTATTCGCCATTACTATCCTGAAAGCCGCTGGCAGGAAATTCTGACTAATCCCAATTTGGCCCTTGTGGTGGCTATTGACGTGCTGCCCTCAGATACGACCTTATATGCTGATGTTATTTTACCTAACTTAAACTACATCGAGCGGGATGAGCCGTTTATTTACGGGGCCGGACCATCACCGGATCTCGCTTACACCACCCGGTTTAAAGCGGTAGATGGACCGGAACAGGCTAAAGGTACTACCGATATTTTATTTGAATTTGCTATAGGCTTTGGTAATTTGGAAAAATTCATGGCTACCGTTGCGGCGTTGGCTGGTTTTGACCATGAAGATATCAAGCAGGAAGTGGGCAAGGCTTTGGAAGGAAAACAAACCTTTACCCGGGCCATGCGCAACGTTTCTTTTAAACATTATGCCAAGATGCTAAAAACTACTCCGGAAAAACTCGAAAAGGAAATGCGGGAAAAAGGGGTTATTTTGGTAGAAACCAAGGAGCATTTAATGGAGGATGGAACCCTTTTAAAACACCTGCCGGTTCCCACCATGTCCGGGCGGCTGGAGTTCTACTCCTACTTAATGGCCGGTTTCGTCCAAATGTACGGTTATCAGAAAAACTGGGACCCGGGACTTGTTTATATTCCGCCGGAAACAAAAGATGTAAAACTTGCGGCCAACGAGTTTCATTTTATTTACGGTAAAGTACCAACGGTGTCATATGCTTCTACCAACTCCAATAACCCCCTTTTAATGGCTTTGTCGAAAGTAAAAGGCGGGAAGTTTTTAGGGGTCTGGGTTAACCGGAAAAAAGGTAAGAGTTTAAATTTAAAAGATGGTGATGTGGTGGTACTGGAAAACGCCCAAAATCCGGAGTATTCTGCGAAAGCGGTAGTGTTTTTAACGGAAATGATTAGGCCGGATACCGTATTTATTTCGTCAAGCTTTGGTACCAAAAACCCCCTGTTAGAAAACGCAGCGGGAATGGGTATACCTTTAAATAATTTAGTTCCGTATAAAGTAGAACCTTTTGTGACCGGTTTTAAGTCTCAGGAATTTACCGTTAGGATAATAAAGTAAGGAGGAGAACAATGGCACGCTACGGAATGGTAATTGACCTTCGAACCTGCGTCGGCTGTCAGGCCTGCAGTGCTGCCTGTGCCACCGAAAATCAGACGCCATACTGGTCCGATAAGTGGCGCACCCGGGTGCTGGATATCGAAAAAGGTGAATATCCCAATACCGGCCGGCATTTTGTACCAACAATTTGTATGCACTGCGAAGAACCGGCTTGTTTAACCATCTGTCCATCTCAGGCAACTTTCCGGGATGAAAACGGCAGCATTCTGGTAAATTATGATACCTGTCTTGGTTGTAAAGCCTGCATGGCGGCCTGCCCCTATGGGGCCAGGTATGTTTACGATAAGAACGATGTTGCCAAAAACCGGGAAATTCACGGGGAACTTTCACAACATAAAGTGGTGCATATTGACAAGTGTACTTTTTGCTTTGACCGGGTAGAAAGAGGCCTGGAACCGGCTTGCGTGTCAACCTGTCCGGCTCATGCTAGGATTTTCGGGGACTTAGATGACCCGCATAGTGAAGTTGCCAGACTGGTGGCATCAGGAATTGCCAAGCCTTTAAGACCGGATTTAAATACCAAACCCAAGGTCTTTTACATTTACTAAGGGGGGATGGCCGATGTCGGTGGAAAATAGTCTGCCTTTTGAACGTCAGGAAGCTTATGAATGGCCTTTAGCGGTATACTTGTTGCTGGGAGGTATTGGCGGGGCGTTTATTTCTCTTTCGTTTATTTTGCATTACCTTTTTAGCTGGTCGCCAGTTGGCAATTACGGCATGCTTATTGGGATGGGACTTTTTGCCTTGGCGGGTTTGACCCTTCTTTTTCTTGACTTAGAGCGGCCGCTGAATGCGATATATTCTTTAAATAATATTAAAACCTCCGGGATTTCCTGGGACGTAGTCTTAATTGCTTTAAGTTTTGGCGGTGCATTGTTATACGTTTTGCCGTTTTACGTTTCTATACCGGTCTTGGAAAGCTTACGGCTTTTGTTTGGCGGTATAGGAGCTTTAGCCGGATTCTTATTTCCGGTGATTTCCGGCGGGTTAATTTCTGCTCCGGTATCGGTGCCGCTATGGCATACTCCTCTTTTGCCTGTGCTGTTTTTAATAAATAGTTTTGGAGTTGCTTTTGCAGCGATACCGGCTTTGTTTGCCCCGGGTTCAGAGATTTTAGCGTTTATTTTTAACTTAGCAGTGTTTATGGCAAATCTGGTGATTTCGGGAGGTTTCATTGCTTTTTACGAGCATGCCCATAACGGCCCGGTAGAAGCCTGGTACGGTTTTCAGGAAATGTGGAAGAAATTTAATTTTCAAGTGGGCTTTTTAGTTGTGGGTTTACTTTTTCCGTTAATTCTTAGCGGTTATATGTTCTTTACCGGAAACTTTTTGTCCTGGGGATTTGGGGCCCTTGCGGTTGCTCAACTAATTGGCGGCTTTGCTTTAAGAAACTGCCTGTTAAAACACGGTTACCATACTTATCCCTGGCCGTATTAAATTTTATAAAAAAAGAGGAATTTTCAAATTAATAGCGAATATAAAACCAAGAAAATTTCATAAACGCCTTTTGGTGCCCCATCAGGGGAGAATAGGGAAGTCAGGTGCAAGTCCTGCGCGGTCCCGCCGCTGTAACCGGAGAGCCGATAAAACCACTGCTTTTTGCGGGAAGGTTTTATCAAAGGGCAATGACCCGGAAGCCAGAAGACCTGCCAAAAGGTGGAGCTTTAGCGGTACGGCGATACCGCTTTAAGCGTGGGTGATGGTAAAGCCCACAGCAGTAGAACTGCTGTGGGCTTTTTAAATTATAAAAGGGGGAGATGAACTATGTTAACGGAAGTTTTAAACCAGATTGGGGATCTTTACCCGGAGCCTATGGTAAAAGCACAAAAGCACTTAGACAGCCTGATTAAACCGCCGGGAAGCCTTGGAGTCCTGGAGGAAATGGCGGTAAAATTAGCCGGGATTACCGGAGAGCTTGCGCCGAATTTAAGCAGGAAAACGGTGGTAGTTATAGCCGGCGACCACGGAATAACCGAACATGGGGTGAGCGTTGCTCCCGTGGAAGTAACAGCCCAGATGACCCGCTGTTTTCTTGAAGGTATAGCGGGAATTAACGTTTTATCCCGGCATACCGGGGTAGAAGTTAAGGTTGTAGATATGGGAGTCAGGGCGGAGCTTAACTTACCCGGGCTTATCGTTAAAAAAGTACGTTCCGGTACGTCTGACTTTACCCAAGGCCCGGCCATGACCCGGGAGGAAGCCCTACAAGCCATAATGGCCGGGGTAGATGTTGCCCAGGATTTAATCGCTCAAGGAAGCAAGGTTTTAATTACCGGGGATATGGGCATCGGCAATACTACACCTTCGGCAGCGATTTTAGCGGTTTTAATGGATATTCCAGTAGAGCAGGCGGTAGGTCGGGGAACGGGGATTAAAGCTGAAATCTTACAAAAGAAAATAGAGGTAATCAAAAAAGGGTTAAGGATTAATCAGCCGGATAAAAACGATGCGGTTGATGTCCTTGCTAAAGTTGGCGGTTTTGAAATTGGTGGCCTTGCCGGCCTAATATTAGGGGCAGCAGCCCGGAGGGTGCCGGTAGTTATAGATGGGTTTATTTCTTCCGCGGCGGCAATGTTAGCCGTTTCTCTAAATTCAAAGACTAAAAACTTCCTTTTTCCTTCCCACTTATCCGACGAACCGGGCCATAAGCTGATGATGGAATACCTGGGGTTAACCCCTTATCTTCATCTAAAGATGCGCCTTGGGGAAGGAACCGGGGGAGTTTTTGGAGCCTTTTTCCTGGAAGCCGCTACCAAAGTCATGCGGGAAATGGGAAGTTTTGCATCGAGCGAAGTTTCAGCCTTACTGGAAGAAAGAATGGCTTAAAAGCAATTATTAAAGAAAAAAGAGGGTGTAAGTTTGGCACCCTCTTTTACTTATTTAAAAGATTTCTTACCGCCTCCCGGCCGCTTTTAATGCAATCGGGAACTCCGATTCCCCGGTAGGAGCTACCGGCTAAAGCAAGTCCCGGCATTTCAAAAACCAACTCCTCGATTTTGGCAAGTCTCTCTAAATGACCAACCTTATACTGGGCCATCCCCCTGGGCCAGCGGAAAATTTCGTAAAAAAGGGGTTTAGCTGTAACGCCGAGGATATCTTTTATTTCCGCTAAAACCAGTTCGACCATCTCTTTTTCCGGTAAAAAGACATCGTTCTGGTTGGTAGCTCCCCCTAAAAAACCCCGGACTAAAAGATAGCTATCATCGGGTACCCGGTAGCTCCACTTTACAGAACTATAAGTTAAGGCCATTAAATGTCGTTTTTCTATCCTGGGAACTACAAAGCCAAAGGTATTTACTTTAAAAGGCCAGTCTTCTTTTCTATAGGCTAAAGTGATTGTAGCGGAAGAGGCAAAGCCGGTTTGGGCTAAAAGTTCGGCCAGATCTTTATTTATCTCTTCCAAAAGTTCAGCCGCATTATAAGCGGGCACTGCCAGGATAACGTGCTTACTTTCAATTATTTCCCCATCAGTTAAATAGGTCCGGTATTTTCCCTTTTGATAGGTAACCTTAACGGCTTTTTTGCCGGTAAAAAGTTTGTAGTCGGGAAGATTTTTAACAATATTCTCGGCAAGTTCTCCCATACCCTTTTGAAAGCTCATAAAGTAAGTGGTATTCGACTTAGTTTTAGGTCTATTTGAGGAAGCTTTTTTCGCCGCCAGCATTCCCCGGATAAGGCTTCCATATTTCTTTTCCATCTCTACAAAGCGAGGAAAACTTGCCTTAACGCTCATTTCTTCGGGGGTTCCCGCGTGAATCCCACCAATTAAAGGTTCGGCAATTTTTTCTAAAGCTTCCCGGCCAAGACGCCGGGTTACAAAGCTGTAAAGGCTTTCATCTTCATCATCTCTTTTCCGGGGAATAAACAGGTCCATACCCATGCGGATTTTCCCCGGCCAGGAAATCAATGGGCTTAAAGCAAAGGGGATTATTCTGGTAGGTACCATCATCATTAGTCCTTCCGGTAGCTCGTGAAGCCTTCCGCCGGAGAGGATATAAGTACCTTTAAATTCATCATTGGTACCGATAATTTTATCTTCAAATTTAAGTTCCCGGGCAATTTGAAATACCTGTGGCTTTTCCGAGAGAAAGCAGTCAGGACCACCTTCGATTATAAAACCCTCGCGTTCTATTGTTTTAACTTTACCACCGAAATAATCGTTTTCTTCGATTAAGATAAAATCCTGACCTTCGCGGAATAATTCATAGGCAGCAGCAAGTCCGGCTATACCCCCACCTATTACTAAAAAATCCGGCAATTTTACCCCTCCATTTTTTGTACCAGCTGGTGTAAAGCTTTAATTAATAAAGGATGGTCATTTAAAGCTGGAAGCCTTACGATATTAACAGTGGAAAACTTTTCTTTAAGCTCGATATCTAAATCGTACAGCGTTTCAATATGGTCGGCTACAAAGCCGATGGGATTAATTATAATGTTTTCCACACCCTGGTTTTGCCAGGAAATAATTACATCATCTACTTCCGGTTTTAACCATTCTTCGCCCGATTTTCCCTTGCTTTGAAAGGCATACCTCCAGGGAAAAGGAAAGGTCCGGGCGATTGCTTCCACCGTCTTTAAAAACTCGGCAAAATAGGGGTCGCCCTGCTCTATAGCTTTTTTGGGCAAATTGTGGGCGGTAAAGATGATTCCGGTGTTTTTTGGAGAAAAAGGTTGTAGAGCCGTTGTTAGAAGCTGACGGTGAGCTTCGATGAAATACGGTTCTTCAGCCAGTCCACCTTTAAAATAAAATTTAATTTCCGGGAATTTTTCTTCTAAATTTTTTATTGTTTTTTGATAGGCTCCGGTGGAAACCTGGGAATTAAAAGCGGACATCGGCAGAAAATAAATAGTTTTTGCCCCTTTTTGGACTAAATTAAAAACAACCTCAGGGATTTCCGGCCGCCAGTACTGGTAAGCAAAATCCACTAAAAACTCGGAACCCAGTAAAGTTTTTAAAGCCCTGGCCTGCTGGCTGGTTATTTCCGTTAGCGGGGATTTTCCGCCGATTTTTTCGTAGCGACTCCTGACAGCTGCAATCAGTGCTGGCGGAGGCGTTCTGCCCATGATTCTTTCCATAAAAGGTCCAATGTTTTCCAAACAATCGGGACAGCCAAAGGCCACCAGAACTACGGCTTTCATCTTTTAAGCCTCCAAAAGTTGTTCATAACTTAAACTGCTCAATTCGTGGACTACTTCTACTAAGTATTGGGCGTTTTCCACGGGGGTTTCCTTATGGATGCCATGGCCCAGGTTAAAAATGTGTCCCGGGCGTTTCCCGGCTTTAATTAAAATTTCCTTTACTTTCTGGCGAATTACTTCTTTAGGAGCAAAAAGGGCTACGGGGTCGAGATTACCCTGAACGCCCCGGTCAAAACCAACGGTTTGCCAGGCCCGGTCAAGGCTTACCCTCCAGTCAAGGCCTATGACATCGCCGCCGGCAGCAGCTACTAATTCTAACATACTACCGGCATTATTGGCAAAGTGAATGACCGGAACTCCGGTTTCTTTTAAATTGTCAAAAACATATTTGCTGTGAGGTAAAACATACTTTTCGTAGTCTTCCGGGGAAAGGGTTCCTACCCAGGAGTCAAAAACCTGGACCGCCTGGGCTCCTGCCGCAATTTGTGCCTTTAAATACCGGACTGTGGATTCGGCAATTTTTCCTAAAAGCTCATGCCAGGCCTCCGGAGCTTCCCACATTAACCTTTTACACTGAATATAATTTTTGGAGCCGCCTCCTTCTATAATATAACTGGCCAAAGTGAAAGGGGCTCCGGAAAAGCCAATAAGCGGTACTTTGCCGGCAAGCTCCCGGCGTAAAATTTTTATAGCCTCCAAAACATACGGTACATCTTCTTCAGGAGTAATAACCCGAACTTTTTTCACATCAACTATGGTTCTAACCGGATTTTCAATTACCGGACCTTCGTCTCTGGCAAAACGAAAACCAATGCCCATTCCTTCTAAAGGGAGGAGGATGTCAGCAAATAAGATGGCTGCATCAACTCCAAGCTTTCTTACCGGTTGCAGGGTTACTTCTACAGCCAGTTCGGGAGTTTTACACATTTCCAAAAAAGAATACTTATTTCGTATTTCCATGTATTCTGCCATGTAACGTCCTGCCTGACGCATAAGCCACACCGGCGTATAGGGAGTATTTTCCCGACGGCAAGCTTTTAAGAAAGTATCGTTCATTTTGTTTCTCCTTTCTGCTACCAATTTCACAAATTAATATATATATTCAATATTTTCTTGCTGATTCCTTTATTGAAAAAAGAATTTTTTTAAATAAAAAGCCTGTGCCCTTGCAGGTTTTTTAAAATAAAGTTAAAATTATACTGTATACAAAATACAAAACGAGGAGCGGTGGCAATGAGAATAAAAGATGTCCTTTTTGTTAAAGGAAGTTCCGGGTTTTATTTTGATGACCAGAAAGCAATAAAGAGCGGTGCTGTCACCGATGGCTTTACCTATAAAGGGAAGCCTTTAACCCCTGGTTTTTCCCGGGTGCGCCAGGGAGGAGAGGCGGTCTCGATAATGCTTTTCTTGGAAAACGGCGAAATAGCCGTTGGCGATTGCGTGGCGGTACAATATTCAGGGGTAGATGGCCGGGATCCGGTCTTTTTAGCGGATAATTTTATAGAAGTCCTTGAGGAAGAGATTAAGCCCAGATTGGTAGGGTATAACCTCGTTCGCTTTAGGGAAGCAGCCCGCTATTTTACTAATCTTACCGATAAACGGGGTAAGAGATACCACACTGCTTTGCGTTACGGTTTAACTCAGGCCCTCTTAGATGCGGTGGCTAAGATAAACCGTACCACCATGGCCGAAGTAATTGCGGAAGAGTATGGGCTCGACCTTACTTTAAATCCGGTGCCGCTATTTGCCCAGTCGGGGGACGACCGGTATATCAATGCCGATAAAATGATCTTAAAACGGGTTGATGTTCTGCCCCATGGTTTATTTAACCATCCTGCCAAAACCGGGGAGGAAGGGAAAAATTTAACCGAATACGCATTGTGGTTAAAACAAAGAATAAAAACCCTGGGTGACCACGATTACCTGCCGGTGTTTCACTTTGACGTTTACGGTACCCTGGGAACGGTATTTAATGATAATTTAGACCGGATAGCCGATTACTTAGCAAGACTGGAAGAAAAGGTTGCTCCCCATCCTTTACAAATAGAAGGGCCGGTGGACCTTGGCTCAAAAGAAAGGCAGATTGAAGGACTAAAATACTTGCAGGAAAAACTTATTACTTTGGGAAGTAAGGTGATTATTGTAGCCGATGAGTGGTGTAATAATCTATCTGACATTAAAGAATTTGTTGATGCTGGTGCCGGTGGGATGGTGCAAATTAAATCTCCCGATTTAGGTGGGGTAAACGATATTATCGAAGCGGTTTTATATGCCAAGGAAAAGGGTACCGGTGCCTATTTGGGCGGTAGCTGTAACGAAACCGATGTATCGGCCAAAATTACCGTTCATGTGGGACTTGCTACAGGCCCGGCTCAACTCCTGGTTAAACCGGGGATGGGAGTTGATGAAGGATTAACCATTATGCGTAATGAAATGATGCGGACGCTGGCGATTTTACAGAGAAACAAGGTCACATTTCAGAAAAAAGTTGGTTAGCCGGAAGGAAAACCTTCCGGTTTTTTTATTACTTTTTGCAATAATTTCAAGAGATAAAATAACAAAATGGAATTTTACAAATAAAATAAATTAATATAACATAAAAACGGGAGGAAAGGGTCTGGTGGCCCCCGTGGACTGCAAATCCACTGGCCCGAAGTAAACCTTCGGGAGTGAGGTGTGAACCCACTTCCTCCCTCCAGATAAAAATTAAAAGGAGGAGAGCTATGGACAATCGGGAGTTGTGGAAGGTACTAAATGTTGATTTAGAAAAGCACGATGAATTTTTAGCCCCGGTGCCGGCGGTTTATCGTGAGCTTTTTTTAAATCGTCCCAATCGTCCCAGGGCAATGGCTTACTTTGACGCGGTAGTGGGGGATATTCACGGTATCCGGGTACATGAACTTTATAACTTAAAACAAGAAGGCAAAAAGGTTTTTGCTACTTTTTGCGTTTATGTACCGGAAGAAATAATAAACGCTACCGGCAGTGCTTGCATCGGTCTTTGCGGTGGTGCTCAGTATACTGTACCGGCGGGGGAAACGGTGTTACCGCGTAATCTCTGCCCTTTGATTAAGTCGGCGATGGGTTTTAAAATTGAAAGGATTTGTCCTTATTTTCAGGTGGCCGACTACGTGGTTGGGGAAACTACCTGTGATGGCAAGAAAAAGGCCTGGGAGATTTTAAATGAATATATTCCAGTTTATGTAATGGAGTTACCTCAGAAAAAAGAAGAACGGGATCGGAAATTCTGGGAAGAGGAAATTAAAGATTTTGCGCAATTTGTGGAAGAAAAAACGGGAGTTAAACTAAATGCAGAAAATTTAAGGGCGGGCATTGAAAAAATAAACAAAAAAAGAAAAGCTTTAAAAAGGCTTTCCGATTTAAGAAAACACAACCCGGCTCCCATCCATGGCCTTGACGTACTGTTAATTAACCAGCTGGCCTTTTTTGATGACCCCGAGCGTTTTGCCACAAAGGTTAATGAACTCTGCGACGAATTGGAAGAAAGGGTGGCTAAAGGCGAAGGGGTAGTTTCCAAAGATGCTCCACGAATCTTAATTACCGGTACTCCCCAGCCCATACCCCACTGGAAAATCCATGCTTTAATTGAAGGCGCCGGCGGTGTTGTAGTGGGTGAGGAAACCTGCATTGGGGAACGATATTTTAAAGATTTAGTAGAACCGGCGGCGGATGTGGAAGGTATGCTTAAAAATATTGCGGCCAGGTCTTTAAAGGTAAATTGTGCCTGTTTTACCCCTAATACCGGCAGGCTTGAGGATATCTTATCTATGGTGCAAAAACTTCAGGTAGATGGGGTTATCCATTATTCTCTGCAGTTCTGCCAGCCCTATGGAGTGGAAAGTTACTTAGTCGGACGGGAATTGGAGAGAAGAAATATTCCTTTCTTAAAGCTTGAAAGTGATTTTTCTGAAGAAGACCAGGGGCAATTAAAAACGCGGATTGAAGCCTTTTTGGAGATGATAAAGTAGTGTTTGCAGGATTAGATTTGGGCTCAACCAACTCAAAATTGGTGATTATTAAAGAAGATGGAAGTTATACTTTTAAGGTTGTCCCTACCAGGTATGAACCGGTGAAAGCCGGGGAGTTATTACTGAAAAATACCGGTGAGATCAGGAACTTAGTTGTTACCGGATACGGACGGGTAGCTTTTAACCGGGGAAAAGTCGTAACGGAAATAACCTGTCAGGCCAGGGGTTGCCATGAATTATTTCCGGAAGTGGATTATATCTTAGATTTAGGCGGTCAGGATGCTAAAATTATTAAAAAAGATGGTCAAGGAAGGGTAGTTAATTTTTTAATGAATGATAAATGCGCTGCCGGTACGGGGAGATTTCTTGAAATAATTTTAACGGCAATCGGTGATGATTACCGGGATGAGGATTTGATTAATGAAGAAAATGCCGTGCCTATCAATTCCATGTGCACGGTTTTTGCCGAATCGGAAGTCATTTCTCTCCTTGCCCGGGGAACTTCCAAGAGAGCAGTAATTGCAGGATTATTTAAAACAACCGCCAAAAGATTGGCTAAATTTGCAGAAAGCCTTGGTAAGCCTCGTAAGTTGATTTTTACCGGAGGAGGAGCAAAATATCCGGCTTTAAGACTGTTTTTGCAAAAGGAAATGGGTGTCGAGGTGGTTGTACCCCCAGAACCATCGGTGACCGCTGCCCTGGGTGCGGCTTTAATTGCCAGAGAAACCGGGAGTTAACCTTCCCGGTTTCTTTTTAAATTAAAATTTTCACAAATGCAGAAATTGTTGAATTAATGCGAATTTTGTTATAAAATGTATACAGAAAACTTAATAGGGCGGATGAAGGCAGCAGGAGAGACCCGGTTTTTCGGGCGCCGAAGGAGTAAGCCTTTAAAGTGTTGCTTGGCTTTAAAGGTGAAACTCTCAGGCAAAAGGACTGTTGCCGGACGAAACTCTGGAGAGTCCCTTAAAGGGCACCCACGGGGAGTTTAATCTCTCAGGTCAAAGGACAGAGGCTAAAGCAGTTTGTTTTAGCTATCTGTCTTTTTTGTTTTTCTTGGGATGAAAAAAGTGTTGCTGTTAAAACTATTAAAAAGGGGTGATGGGATGGAGAACTTGAAAAGGACGCCGCTTTATGAGGAACATATTAAGCTTGGTGCGAAAATGGTTCCCTTTGGCGGATGGGAGATGCCGGTCCAGTATACCGGTATTTTAGAAGAACATATGGCCGTTCGGACCGATGTAGGCATGTTTGATGTTTCCCACATGGGGGAAATAGAAATTACCGGAAAGCAAGCGGAACGGTTTGTTAATTACCTTATCACCAATGATGTTTCCCGCCTTAATTCCGGCGACGTAATTTACACTACTATGTGCTATCCCGATGGAGGTACCGTTGACGACCTTTTGGCTTATAAGTATTCGACCGAACGGTATTTGTTGGTGGTAAACGCAGCCAATAAAGATAAAGATTTAGCTCATATTCTCCAATACAGGTGGGACGATGTTACTGTTACCGATTTATCCGACGAAACCGCCGAAATTGCTTTGCAGGGTCCAAGAGCCCAGGAGATTTTGCAGAAGTTAACCGCTTTTGATTTAAATCAAATTAAATATTTTGGTTTTGCCGAAATTGAGGTTGCAGGCGTTCCCTGTCTTGTTAGCCGCACCGGATATACCGGTGAAGATGGCTTTGAAATTTATTTTGCTCCAAATTTGGCTACAAAAATCTGGAATGAACTCTTAAATCTTGGTGTCAAGCCGGCAGGTCTTGGTGCCCGGGATACGTTAAGATTTGAAGCCTGTCTTCCTTTATACGGCCATGAACTTTCCGCCGAAATCACACCCTTAGAAGCCGGACTGGGCTGGGCCGTTAAGTTTAATAAGGAAGATTTTATAGGAAAAGAAGCTTTACTTGCCCAAAAAAATGCCGGGCTTAAAAGAAAAATTGTTGGTTTGGAAATGATCGGAGCAGGAATTCCACGCCAAGGCTACGAAATAGTATTTAACCAAAGGGGAGTAGGTTTTGTCACCTCCGGTACCTTTGCACCGTTCCTCAAGAAAAACCTGGCAATGGCTATGGTGGATCTTGAGGCGGCGGAAATTGGTACCGAGGTGGACGTAATCATTCGGGGGAAGGGCGTGCGTGCCCGCGTAATTTCAAGACCATTTTATAAAAGGGGGAAATAAGCATGAGTGTGGTACCTAAGGATTTAAAGTACAGCCGTGAGCATGAGTGGATTAAGGTAGATGGCAATATCGGTATTATCGGTATTACCGATTTTGCCCAAAAATCTTTGGGAGATATCGTATTTATTGAGCTTCCCGGTGTGGGGGATGAAATTTCCGCCGGAGATAGCTTTGGAGTTGTAGAGTCGGTAAAAGCTGCTTCCGACTTATATGCTCCCGTTTCCGGAAAAGTTGTGGAAGTTAATGAAGAAGTTATTGAATCGCCGCAACTGGTAAATGAAGATCCCTATGGTAAGGGGTGGATGATTAAAGTGGAAATTAGTAACGAAGCGGAGTTAGACGAACTGCTCTCCCCCGAAGATTACGAAAAACTTCTGGAAGAGGAAGGAGAGTAATTTGAAATATACTCCCCATACCCCGGACGAAGTCCGGGAAATGTTAAGTAGCCTTGGCTTAAGTAGCATCGAGGAATTGTTTTCGGACATCCCGGAAGAGGTTAAACTTAAAAGGCCCTTAAATCTCCCTTCCGGGATGTCGGAATTGGAAGTAAAGAAACACCTGGCAAACTTAGCGGCTAAAAACGGTTCGGCGGATAAGTATACCGTTTTCTTGGGAGCAGGGGTATACGACCATTATGTCCCGGCGGTGGTCAACCACATTTTGCTGCGCTCGGAGTTCTATACCGCTTATACTCCTTACCAGGCGGAAATGAGCCAGGGAGTTTTACAGTCGATCTTTGAATATCAGACCATGATTTGCGAACTAACCGGTCTTGACATCACCAATGCCTCGATGTATGATGGCGGTTCGGCTTTGGCTGAAGCCGCTCTGATGGCGGTAAGCCAAACCCGGAGAGATAAAGTTTTGGTGTTAGCCACCGTTCATCCCGAGTACCGAAGTGTGGTAAAAACCTACACCTGGGGCCCGGAAATTGAGGTAGTAGAAGTGCCCTATAAAAGCGGTACCGTTGACCTGGAAAAATTAGAAGAACTAATAGACGATAAAACTGCCGCGGTCCTGGTGCAACATCCAAACTTCTTTGGCCAATTAGAACCGGTTGAGGAAATCAGCCGGTTGATTCATGCCCAAAAAGGCCTTTTGGTGGTGGCAGTAGACCCCATTTCCCTGGGTATTTTAAAACCGCCCGCGGAATACGGCGCTGATATTGCTGTGGGTGATGGGCAGGCTCTGGGTAATGGCCTTGCTTTTGGTGGTCCGCACCTTGGCTTTTTTGCCGCCCGGAAGGATTTAGCCCGCCGGATGCCGGGACGCCTCGTAGGTTTAACTACCGATAAAGAGGGTAATCGCGGCTTTGTTTTAACCTTGCAGGCGCGGGAGCAGCATATTCGGCGGGAAAAGGCAACTTCCAATATCTGCAGTAACCAGGCTTTAAATGCCTTAGCCGCAACCGTTTATCTGGCTACTGTTGGCAAGAAGGGATTAAAAGAAATTGCTCTGCAAAGCTTACAAAAAGCCCATTATGCTTTTGAACGTTTAATTGGTGAAGGTTACGAACCTTTATTTAGCGGACCGTTCTTTAAAGAGTTTGTGGTAAAAGTTAAAAATGAAGAAGAAATTACCCAAAAACTTCTAAAACATCATATTTTGGCGGGGCCGGGTATCAGCCGTTTTTATCCGGAGTTAGCACCCGCTTTAATGATTGCGGTTACGGAAAAACGCACCCGGGAAGAAATTGACAATCTGGTGGAAGTACTGGGAGGTGACCGGTAATGGGAAGCTATCCTCTGATTTTTGAATTATCTAAAGAAGGAAGAACCGGCTTTGAGCTTCCTGAGTTGGATGTTCCCGCTAAAGATATCAATAATCTCATTCCTGAAGAAATGCAAAGGAAAACCGAACCGGACCTCCCGGAAGTGGCTGAAGTAGATGTGGTTCGTCATTATGTGGGCTTATCCCGGCGGAATTTTGGCGTGGATAACGGCTTTTATCCTCTGGGAAGCTGTACGATGAAGTATAACCCCAAGATTAACGAAGACACTTCAAGGCTTGCCGGTTTTGCTGAACTTCATCCCTATGTGCCGGAGGAACTTGCTCAAGGGGCTTTAGAGCTGCTGTACGATGCGGAACAGTACCTTAAAGAAATTACCGGCATGGATCGTTTTACTTTCCAGCCGGCGGCGGGAGCCCACGGAGAATTTACCGGATTGATGATAATAAAAGCCTACTTGGAGAAAAAGGGCGAGAAGCGGACAAAAGTTATCGTTCCCGATTCTGCCCACGGTACCAACCCGGCAACCGCTGCCATGTGCGGTTTTAATGTGATTTCCATTAAGTCCAATGAACGGGGACTGGTAGACCCGGAGGAACTGGCAAAAGTTTTGGATAAAGAGGTTGCAGCATTAATGCTTACCAACCCCAATACCCTGGGACTTTTTGAAGAAGAAATTGTAAAAATTGCCAAAATGGTCCATGATGTCGGCGGGCTACTGTACTATGATGGAGCTAACTTAAATGCCATTATGGGGGTAACCCGCCCGGGAGATATGGGCTTTGATGTCATGCACATTAACCTTCATAAAACTTTTTCCACTCCCCACGGCGGCGGTGGACCCGGTTCCGGACCGGTAGGGGTTAAAGCCCATTTAGCCGAGTTCCTGCCGGTACCGGTGGTGGAGAAAGACGGAGATCGGTACTACTTTAATTACAACCTGCCCAATTCCATCGGCAAAGTAAGGACCTTCTACGGCAACTTCCTGGTAGTGGTTAAAGCTTATACTTACTTAAAAGCTTTAGGTGGCGAAGGCCTTACCGATGTCAGCCAAAAAGCTGTTTTAAACGCTAACTATTTAAGAGAAAAGCTTAAAAAATACTTCTATCTGCCCTATGACCGGCTCTGCAAGCACGAGTTTGTCCTGTCCGGTAAGTGGCAGAAGGAAAAAGGGGTTCGGACTTTAGATATTGCTAAACGTCTGTTGGACTATGGAGTTCACCCACCGACCATTTACTTCCCGCTTATTGTTGATGAAGCGTTGATGATTGAGCCCACGGAAACCGAGTCCAAGGAAACTTTAGACCGGTTTATTGAGGTAATGATTGCAATAAGCCGGGAAGTAGAGGAAAATCCCGAACTTCTCCATGAAGCTCCCCACGTCACCCCGGTGAAGCGGCTGGATGAGGTGGGTGCAGCGAGAAATCCAATTTTGAGGTGGAGTAAAGATTGGCAAAAATAACTTTCGTTTATCCCCATAAAACCAAACCGGTTACCGTTACCGGCCCCCACTGTGCCTTAAACTGTGCCCACTGTGGGGGCCATTATTTAAAAAGTATGCTGCCGGTTGAAAAGATACCAGATTTACCTGAAGTTAAAAGCCTTTTAATTAGCGGAGGCTGTACCAGAGACGGTAAAGTCCCGTGGTTAAAACATGCCGAATTTTTAGCCGAGCAAAAAGGAAACTTGAAATACAATTTTCATGTGGGATTAATCGATGACGACCGGGAAATTGACCTTTTGGCCCAAATAGCCGATGCGGTGTCCTTTGATTTTGTGATAGATGACGAAACAATTGCTAAAGTTTATCACTTAAATAAAACCGGGGAAGATTATTTAAACACCTACCGGAAACTTAAGACGAAAGTTCCGGTGCTGCCGCATATAACTGTTGGCCTTCTCGGTGGAGAAATTAAAGGGGAATTTGAGGCAATAAAAGCTCTTTTAGAATTTAACCCACCGGCCATTGTGTTTATTATCTTTCGCCCTACGCCTGATACTGACTTTTCTGACCGTCAGCCGCCGGAAATTGCCAATGTTGTGGAAGTTTTTGAATATACCCGAAAACTTTTTCCGAAAACCCCGTTATATTTAGGTTGCATGCGCCCCGGGGGTAAGTACCGGAAAGAAATTGATTTAAAAGCGTTGGAGCTGGGCTTTGCGCGGATTGTGCAGCCCCATCCGGAGGTAGTGAAAAAAGCCCGGGAATTGGGATATGAAATTGAGGAAGCGGGAGAGTGCTGCGTGTTATGAGGGCATCGATTGGGACCCTGGCGGCGTTAAAGCTTAAAAAAGTCAAGGTAGAGGCTCTTCCCACTACTGCATATTTTATGCTCGGTGAAAAGTGCCAGCATGATTGTGCCTTTTGTTCCCAGGCGCGCTCCAGTCACGCCACTCCTGAGCTTTTATCCCGGGTAACCTGGCCAAAAATAGAGGAGGAGGCGGTTTTTAAAGCGCTGGGGGAGGAACCTTCTGAAATACGCCGGGCTTGTTTTCAAGTCGTGCGCACTAAAGAAAGTTTTGCGGAAATTTTGGAGAAGGCCAAAAAGTTAAAAGAAAAAGCGGCAATACCTCTTTGTGTTTCGTACAATGTTCGGGATGCCATTGAGGCTCAACAGATATTTGCGGCCGGGGCTGACCATATAAGTCTTCCTTTAGACGGTGCGGTTAAAAGGGTTTATGAAAAAGTTAAAGGCAAAAATTATGAGAAGTTTTACAATAAGCTTCTGGACTTAGCCGAGAAGTTTCCGGGGAAAATAGGTACCCATTTAATTGCGGGCCTTGGGGAGACCGAAGAGGAAATGCTGAAAGTAATGGACGATCTTCTAAAACACCAGATTACCATAGCTTTATTTGCTTTCACTCCCGTACCCGGGACCCGGTTAGAAAAAGAAAGTCCACCGGATATAAAAAGTTACCGCCGGATTCAAGCGGGTTTTTATCTTTTAAAAAAGAATTTAAAAAGTATTTCTGAATTTACCTTTAAAAATGGACGGGTAGTAAGCTTTGGCTTGACGCGGGAGGAAATCCTGGAAATTTTTCAGGATGGCGAAGCTTTTCGCACCAGCGGTTGTCCTGACTGTAACCGTCCTTATTACAACGAACGGCCGGGAGGAACAATATATAATTATCCTCGCCCGTTGACTCCTGAAGAAAGAGAGCGGTGTTTGGAAGAACTTTTAACCGAACTGGAGGTGTAATATGGAAACCTGGCGCTTTATCGATCACTGCTCCTTTTCCGGAGCAGAAAATATGGCGATTGATGAAGCATTATTACAGGAAGCTATAAATAATCACGGGGCGCCGGTTTTGCGCTTTTATACCTGGACCCGCCCGACTTTAAGCCTGGGTTATTTTCAAAAAGCTCAGGAAGAGGTGGATTTTTCCGAATGTGAAAAATTGGGGGTTGAAGTGGTACGCCGGCCTACCGGTGGGCGGGCGGTACTCCACGAATTTGAACTGACTTACTCGATTGTTGGCAGCATCCAGCATCCCAAGCTTTCTGGAACGGTTTTGGAGTCGTATTTAAAAATAAGCAAAGGTCTTTTACTGGGTCTCAAAAACCTGGGAATTGAAGGGGAAATTGCCGAAGGGAAAAAAACATCCGATTTATCGGCAATTTGCTTCGAAGCCCCTTCCTGGTACGAGCTGACGGTTATGGGGCGAAAAGTTATCGGAAGTGCTCAGGTTAGGCGGGGAGATTACCTTTTGCAACACGGGGCTATTGTTATAAAAATGGATGTGGATAAACTTTTTCGGGTACTAAAATTTAAGTCTTTAGAGCAAAAAGAACGAATACGGGCAAGTTTTCACAGAAAGGCGGGAGCTATTCATGATTTTTCATCCCGGGAATTTTCGCTGGCGGAAATAAAAGAAGCGTTTTTGGCGGGGTTTTCCGAAGGGTTTGAAGTTAATTTTATACGAAGTGAACTCTCCCTAAAAGAGCGTGAACTCAGTAGGCAATTACTGAGGGAAAAATACAATACCCGGGAGTGGTTGTTTCGCTTTTAAAAAGCCCTGGCATGAGCCCGGGCTTTTTAAGTTTGATCCAAACTTGTCAGTACCGGATCAAACATCTTAATTTGGCAGGTAGTACCGTTCCAGTGGCGACAAGCTTCACAGCTTTTAGTACTGGTTTTACCGGTTTTTGCAGAAAATTTTGGGCAGTTTAATCCTACCAAGTTGAGCTGGTCGGAACTGGCAAAATTGGTCATTTTTCCACCTCCCGTTTTTCTCCTTTATTTTTTGAAGTAAAAGTTTTAAATATGCATTTAGTTAATAGAAAACGGGGAATACTAAGAAAAAATTTGCCGGGGGTGGAATGATGCGGGAAAACGTAGGTACTTGGGATGCATTTTTACGCAGTTCCATGGGAGCAATGCTTCTGGGGTTAGGTATCGTAAATAAATCAAAAAGTTTAATTTGTGTAGGAGCTATGGAGCTGGCTACCGGGATCACCCGCTGGTGTCCGGTGTTTGAGCTTTTTGGAATAAATACGGCCGAAGAAGATTTTTATTTTGAAGAGGATGAAGAAGAAATTTCTATTCCGTCGCCTAGTTAAACGCCTAAATAAGGGACGGTTCTGTAATTTGCGTTTTAACGCCTAATGTAAGAACCGTCCCTTTTTAGTGCTATAACGCAAATAGTGGAACGGACTTTAAAATTATTCCATTATCCTTTTTTCACCGGAAATCGCCTGCAACGGCTTGATATCCTGGGTAACTTCCAAGACCCCCATAAACTCTCCCTTTTCATCCCTAACAGCAATATAACGGATCAAAACATATTTTCCTTGATAGTGAATCCAGAAATCTTCAAAATCTTTGCGCCCGGATTTTAAATCGTCCACTAACTTTTCTACAATATGGACGCTGGCCGGGGGATGGCAGTTTTCAACCCTTCGGCCAATAATGGTTTTGGGTCGGACGAAAACCCGGTCCTTACTTTCGGAAAAGTATTTTACGATGCCATCTTTGTCCACAAAAGTTATGTCTACCGGCAGGTGGTTAAAGATTAAACCTATTTCTTTTTGGGTTAAAAGACCGGTACTAAACTTTATATAACCTTCCTTTGTTATTTCCTGGTTCTTTACTGAAATTTCCCGCTTTGGTTTCCACCCGGTTTGCGGTTCAATTAAACAATAACCTATTTCATCGCTTTGTTCGTAAATTGCCCACCATTCGTCTTCGGTTAAAGTTTCAAGACACATGGGAAATAAGATTTTTTCTTCCTTAAAAATCATTTCTTCAATTTTTGCCAAAACAGCTTCGGTTTTTTGGATTAGCTCTGCTTTTTTGTCTGGATCGTAATGTAATGCTAGAAGGCGGGCTTCCTTTAACGCTGCCCGGATTTCATCATCAACTCCCCACATAACTTTGGGTGGCCCCATGATGTTGTGCTTTTCTAAAAAAGGAAAGAGAAGATTTTCCTTACGGCTGTAATGTTTATCTAAATCTAAAAGTAGGTTTAATTTTGCGGTAAGTTCTAATGAGATGTTTTTTTCTTCGCCGGCGGTGGTTGCTTTAAATTTTGCTAAAATTTCCCTTATTTCCTCAATGAGCTTTTCCACCGCACGGTTTTCTTCTTTAAAGGTATAAACCGGATGGCCGGGCTGGGTTTCCGGGGCAGGTTGTTCTTCTAAGGATTCTTTAAAGACTGCGGCGTGAACGTCGCAAAGCCGTTGAACTTCTTCAACAGGTAAGCCTTCCTGTATCAGCATTTGTTCAATTAAGGTTATTTCGGTAGGAGCAACATCTTTTATAATCTCATCAAAACGCTCTTTTACTTCTTCTACCGTTTTGCCCCGGTGTAAATCTAAAATAATTTCCTTAATGGCTTTTTTTCTAAACTCCCGGTTGTTAATAAGTTCACTCATAAAAACCCCTCCTTTTTAATTCTGTCTTTAGTTTATCCCAGATTTTTCTACTTAACAGTGATATATTTAACAATTTTTGCATAAATTTTTACAGGATTTTTTAGGAGGTGAGAGTTTGAAAGTTCGCTATGTACCTTTAAGGCCAAACAAAAACTTGGGAATAGCGGGGAAAATTTTTCTTTTAATTGGTGTCATTTATTTACTATTTTTAGTTTTTTCCTGGGGATATGTTAAGGTAGATAAAATTTTGCTGGACAAAAGCTTTTCCGAAATTATGAAGGAAGAAAAGGCCAATAAACCAAAAATAATGGCCAAGCAGCGAAAACTTTTAGAAGAAAGGTATAATCTTACCCCAAAAACTACAACCGAAGTAACCATGAGCGGGGGAAAACCGCTTCCAGTAGGACCTACTGCCAGACTGAAAAATGGTCTTACTTTTGAAGATTTAGCCAGTATGTCTCCCGAAGAAATTAAAGAAAAAGGTGTCTTTCCCTATTTACCGTTACCCCACCCCCACCCTCAGAACGGCGGGATGGTTTTTCCACCGGTGCAGACTAAGATTCACCCGGAGTTAGTGCGCTTTGACGTAGATTTCGATTTACCCGATGCCTTTTTACCGGAATTTCCTCCGCCTCTATATCTTACCACCCATCCCGAATTGGGGGATGTATCCAAAGGAAAAGAAATTACCTTGGATAACTATTACGAACTTTTTAAAGATATTTTAACTCCGGTGCAATTAGAAGGCCTCAGGCTTCTTTTAACCAAGTTTCCCCAGCAGCAGTTTAACGCTACTGATGACCGGAAAAGTGAAAAACCAAGCCTTGGAGTGTCGTGCTTTGATTGTCACGTCAACGGCCATACCACCGGACAATTCCATTTAAATCCGGATAATCGCCCTCAAGAAACCCGTTTTCGAATTGATACGGTGAGTTTAAGGGGCACCCATATACAACAATTATTTGGTTCTAAACGCTCCATTCGTTCGGTAGAAGATTTTTGTGAATTTGAGCAGCGGTCAGCTTATTTTGACGGTGATCATACTTTGGCGGCCAAAAAAGGAATAAACCCGCTCTCCCGGGAGCAGGTAATGCATATGGCCCAGTTTATCAATATCATTGATTTTCCGCCGGCACCCAAATTAAATCGTTATGGCAGGCTTGACCCGGCCAAAGCTACCGAAAAGGAACTTTTAGGAGAAAAAATCTTTTTTGGCAAAGGTAAATGCGGCTACTGCCATCCGGCACCGTACTATACCGACCAGTTAATGCACGATTTAAAGGTGGAGCGCTTTTACCAGGGTCGGCCGGAAGGGCCCATCAAAACTTTTACCTTAAGAGGACTTAAAGATTCACCGCCTTATTTTCACGATGGCCGCCTGTTAACCATTGAAGATACGGTAGAATTTTTTAATCTTGTCCTGGAATTAAAACTTACCCGGGAAGAAAAGGAAGCGCTCGTTGCGTTCCTACGCCAGCTTTAAAACTAAACGCCAAATTTTGGGACGGTTCTTTTTTTAGGCGTATAAACGCAAATATAAGAACCGTTCCTTTTTTGCTTTATCTTTTTGCGGAAGTGGTGTATTTTAGGGGTAGGGGGTGTAAAAAGGTGGAGATAGTGCTGCGGCCGATTGGCTACGTGCGTAACAGCTTTAATTCCAAAGAAAAAATGGATTACGATGAGGATATTTCGGAAATTGTAGTCTATGAGGAATTTGTTCCGGGGCTTTACAGGATTGAAGACGAAGAGTACATAACTATTATTTTTTATTTTCATTTAAGCAATGAAGAAAAACTCATTACTGTTAGAAGAGACGGCAAGGAAACCGGGGTTTTTGCCTCGAGAAGTCCCAATCGTCCCAATCATTTAGGGATTGCCACCGGAAGGCTTTTAAAACGGGAAGGAAATGTCTTAACTGTAAAGGGAATTGACTGCTTAAACCAAACACCTGTTTTAGACATTAAGCCTAAAAGCCGGAAATTTGACGGGGTGGATGGTTAAATGGTGGAGTTTGTTTTTCTCGGAGATTCTTTAACTTACGGTTTTCCCTATGGACCTACCGCTTCCTGGGTAAATCTTAGTGCAGAAAAACTTGGAGTAAGTTTTCTTAATCTCGGAGTTTGCGGTGATACTTTAGAGGATATGAAGGAAAGATTTAAAAGAGAGCGGATTTTAGGTAATACCCTTGTACTTTTAGGGGGTACCAATGATATATACGTTAATCGTCCGACCTCAGAAATCTTACAGGATGCACGGGAGATAATAACTGTGGCGAAAGAAAGAAATTTTTCTGCCATCGTATTAGCTTCTCCTCTGCCGGTTCTGGAAGAAGAGTGGGCTGATGAAAGATTAAAGATACTTGGAAGAAAATACCGGGAAATAGCCGGTGAATTGGGGGTAAAATATTTAGATTTTTACGAACCGTTTAAAAAGCTTTTAAAAAATAATCCGGGAGTTTTAATAGATGGTCTTCATCCCTCCCGGGAGGGTTACCGGTTTATGGCTCAAATCTTTTTGAGCTTTTTGGGTATTGAAAATGATTTTTAGTCTAAATTACTCAAAAAAAAGCAAAAATTAAAAATAAGTTAAAAAAGCTAATAAATCCTTGCTAACAGTCACTTTTTCCTGCAAAAATAATATATAATAATAAAAAAGTTTGCGGGAGTGTTTGGTTTTGAACGATAAAAAAGTTTCCTGGGCAAAACTTTCGATTATCTCCAATACTCTTCTGGTGCTTTTTAAGATTGTCGTTGGCCTTTTTACCGGTTCGGTAAGTATTATTGCCGAGGGCTTACATTCGGGAGTGGATTTATTGGCTTCCATCATTACCTTTTTTTCCGTAAAAGTTGCCAGTCGACCGGCGGATGTTCGTCACCCTTACGGCCATGGTAAAGTGGAAAATATTGCCGGAACAATTGAAGGGCTTTTAATTTTTTTAGGAGCGGTATTAATAATAAAAGAAGCTTTACCCAAGTTTTGGCATCCGGAAATGCCCGAAAGCCTTGGCTGGGGCATGGGAGTCATGGCAGTTTCAGCTTTGGTTAATTTTTTTATTTCCCAAACTTTATTAAAAATTGCCAAAGAAACCGATTCTCCAGCCTTAGAAGCGGATGGCTGGCACTTAAGGACCGATGTTTATACCTCTGCGGGTGTGTTGTTAGGTCTACTTTTAATCAAACTTACGGGCATAACTTACTTTGACCCCATTTTGGCTTTGATTGTGGCCGGTATGATTTTAAAAGCAGCTTATGAGATTACCTTTGAAGGCTTTGCCAACATGGTTGACACGGCATTGCCGGAAAAGGAGATTGCTTTAATTAAAGATTCCATTGCCAATTACGGCGAAAAGTTTCTGGAGTTTCACAAGTTACGGGCTCGGAAAAGCGGCTCGGAGCGGTTTATTGATTTGCATTTGGTGGTACCGGAGAAGCTGTCGGTAAAAGAAGTTCATGACCTTTGCAATAAAATTGAGCGGGAGATAGAAGAAAAGCTACCCAATTCGCACGTCTTAATTCATGCCGAGCCCTGCCAGAAAGAACAGCGCCAATGTGAAAATTGTCCTTATTGTTCCGAAAAAAAAAGCTAACCGCTCAAAGGTTAGCTTTTTTTTCATCTTTGGCTTTTGGCCAGTACTGGTCTAAAAACTCGGCGGTAAGCATTCCTGCCAAGATGAAAAAGGCACCAATTCCTTGCTTGGCCACTAAACTTTCACCGCCAAAGAGGACGGCAAAAAGCAAGGCAAAGACCGGCTCTAAGGTAAAGATTAGGGCTACGTGAGAAGCGCTGGTAAACTGCTGGGCTTTGGATTGAACTAAAAAAGCAAGGACGGTAGCAAAAATAGCGGTAAAAACAATTGCATAGAAAACTTCGTTAGGGTAGGGTTTAAAAGGCTCTTCCAGCCACAAAGCCGCGGGCAGGCTTAAAACTCCTACGGTAGCAATTTGCCCGAGAGTTAACGAAGTTGCGGAAAAATTAGGAGAAAAACGCTCCACCGAAACAATTTGCATACTGAAAAATAATGCTCCGGCTAAAGTTAAAAGGTCTCCTGTGTTAAAGCCGGCTTTAAAGTCAAAGGACATTATAAATAATCCCAAAAAAGATAATCCGGTACCGAATATGACCCCTGGGGTTACCGGTTTTTTATTTAAAATACTGCTTAAAACCGGTACCATAACCACGGCCAGGCCGGTAATAAAACCGCTATTGGCTGCGGAAGTGTATTTTAAGCCGATGGTTTGTAAGATATAGCCAAGCCAGAGAAAAAAGCCGGCAATACTGCCGAAAAAAACTCCTTTTGGCGAGAAGCCTTCTTTTTGTAAAAGTAATGGTAAAAGGAAAAAAGTGCTAAGGAGGAAGCGAAAAGATAGAAAGGAAAAAGGTTCAATATTGGCCAAAATATTTTTAATAATGACAAAAGTTGTTCCCCAGAAAGCGGTGACTACGATTAAACTTATATCGGCCAAGAGTTGTTTGGTTTTTAGCTCCATAATTTCCCTCCATTTTTTTAAGTACCTTTATATTATACAAAACAATTAATCGTTTGGAGAAGAACGGAGAAATAATCAGAAAATTTTAACATTGACTAATTGTACTAAACAATTTATAATTATTCAAAGGTTGATTCTTTAATATACTAAAGGGTATTAAAGGAGGAATTTTTTAATGAAAAAATTTGGAGCTTTGTTCTTGGTTGTCGTTTTAACCTTGGGGCTTATCCTGACAGCCTGTGGCAATAAGCAGGCGGAGCAAACAAACAGCGCCCAAAACCAGGAGCAGAAGCAGGAGCAAAAACAAAAAATTGTAGTGGCTTCCGATACTTCTTACGCTCCTTTTGAATTTCAGGATCCTTCTACCGGAAAATATGTAGGTTTTGATATGGACTTAATTCAGGCAATTGGCGAAGCGGTTGGCTTTGAAGTGGAAATTAAAAGTATGAACTTTGATGGAGTTTTAACTTCGGTGCAAAGTGGTACGGTTGATGCGGCTATTTCCGCCATTTCGATTACCGATAAGCGCAAAGAAGTCATGAATTTTAGCGAACCGTATTACGATTCGGGTTTGGCCATTGTGGTAAAAGGTGACAACAACACCATTAAAGGTATTGATGATTTAAAAGGGAAAAGGGTAGCGGTGCAAATTGCCACTACCGGTGCCGATTATGCCAACGAGTTAAAAGCTAAAGGAATTGTGAAAGAGGTAAAAACCTTTAATACTCTTCCCGATGCTTTAATGGAACTTAGAAACAACGGTGTTGATGCGGTAATTAACGACTGGCCGGTTAATGCCTACTATATTAAGCAAAGCTTTTCCGATTTAAAAATGGTGGGGGATAAGTTAACCGGAGAATCGTATGGTATCGCTGTGCCCAAGTCCAAGCCGGAAATTTTAGCCAAAATTAACGAAGGCTTAAAGAAAGTGAAAGAATCGGGTAAGTACGCCGAAATTTACGAAAAGTGGTTTGGAGAAAAACCAAAGAACTAATTGAGGTGGCTTAAGTGGAACTAAAATGGTCGGTAGTAATTGAATCTTTACCTTTATTAGCAGAAGGTGCTTTAGTAACGCTTAAAATAACGGTTATTGCAGTTACGTTGGGGAGTATAATCGGTTTATTTGCGGGGCTTATGCGCATTGCGCGTAACCCCCTTTTAAAATTTATAGCTCGGGTTTATGTGGATTTTATCCGGGGGACACCTTTATTAGTGCAAATATTTATTATTTATTACGGTTTTCCCCAGCTATGGGCAGCACTTACCGGTGGCCAGCCTCATGCTATTTCACCCTGGGCAGCGGCTATTGCCTCCACCAGTATTAACAGCGGGGCGTATGTGGCGGAGATTTTCCGGGCGGGAATCCAATCGATAGACCGGGGACAGATGGAAGCAGCCCGCTCTTTAGGGATGACTTACGGACAGGCAATGCGGTACGTTATTTTACCCCAGGCGTTTAAGCGGGTAATACCGCCACTGGGTAACGAATTTATAGCTATGCTTAAAGATACCTCCCTGTTATCGGTGATTGGTTTTGAAGAGCTTGCGCGCCGCGGAGCTTTAATAATTGGTTATAATGCCCGGGCTTTTGAAGTGTGGTTTGCTGTGGCAATTTTATACCTGATTATGACCCTCCTAATTTCTCAGTTGGTGAGCTATACCGAAAGGAGGCTTAAAACCGGTGATCACCATTAAAAACCTTCACAAAAAATTTGGCAAGCTTCACGTTTTAAAAGGCGTAACCACTCACATTAAAGAACGGGAAGTAGTGGTGATCATAGGGCCTTCCGGTTCGGGGAAAAGTACCCTGTTAAGGTGCATTAACCTTTTAGAAACTCCCACTTCCGGCGAAGTGTGGGTGGATGGTTTTAACCTTACTGACCCAAAGACCGATATTAATAAAGTTCGGACGGAAGTGGGGATGGTGTTTCAGCGGTTTAACCTTTTTCCCCATAAAACAGCTTTAGAAAACATCACCCTGGCTCCCATTAAGGTGCGGGGCATGAAAAAAGATGAAGCGGAAGCGATTGCTTATGACCTTTTGAAAAAAGTGGGGCTTTCCGACAAAGCCCATGCGTATCCCGACCAGCTGTCCGGCGGTCAGCAGCAGCGGGTTGCCATTGCCCGGGCTTTGGCCATGAAGCCTAAAGTTATGCTGTTTGACGAACCGACTTCTGCTTTGGACCCGGAGATGGTTGGCGAAGTTTTAGAGGTAATGTTAGAACTTGCCCATGAAGGGATGACGATGGTGGTGGTAACTCACGAAATGGGTTTTGCCAAGGAAGTAGGCCACCGGGTAGTGTTTATGGATGAGGGGGTAATTGTGGAAGAGGGAAAACCCGAGGAGATTTTCCAGAACCCCCAGCAACAGAGGACCAAAGACTTTTTAAGTAAAATCTTACATGTTTAAAACCCCGCCGAGGCGGGGTTTTTTATTTTCAATGGAAGAAGTTGTGTTATAATAGGGCAAATAGGGCAAAAAGTGCTGGGAGGGTAAAGTTTATGGAAGTGACCTTAAAAAATGGGCAAAAGGTGAAAATCCGCAAAGTCAGTTTGGAAGATGCCGAAGAGCTTTTAGCATTTTATAAAAGAGCAACAAACGAAACTACTTTTTTGGCTTATGGACCGGGAGAATTTAACTTTACTGTGGAACAGGAAAGAGAATTCATTAATGGACATCTTCAAAATAAAAAAGCCTTACTGGCAGTAGCCGACTGCCGGGGAAGGATTATTGGAAGTGTAAGCTTTAAGCCGGGTTTGGGTACGCAGTTTTCTCATTTTGGCGAAATGGGGATAGCAGTGTTACAAGAGTTCTGGGGACTGGGAGTTGGCTGGGCTTTAATTTCTTATTTAAAAAAATGGGCTAAGGACAATGGTGTTAGGAAAATTAATTTAAATGTGCGGGTGGACAACAAAAGAGCTATTTCCTTATATGAAAAAGCAGGCTTTACTTACGAAGGGCGGATTAGCCGTCATTATTTAATTAACGGTGTTTTTTATGATTCGTACATTATGGGAATAGAAATAGATTAAAGGTGGAGGAGTTTATGTTATACTATTTAGCCATTAGTTTGACTATTTTTTCAAATATTATTTACCATGTTACGCAAAAGTTGATTCCCCCTAAAGCCAATCCTTTTTTAGTTTTAACTTCAACTTATCTTACGGCAGCTTTTTTATCGTTGTTGCTTTCGCCAGTATTTAAAGGTAAAGAAAAGTTTGTTTTTGAACTTTCAAAGTTAAACTGGGTAGGATTCGCTCTGGGGATAGCTATTTTTGGATTAGAACTGGGATTTTTACTGGCATACCGGGCCGGCTGGAAGATAAGTACCGCTGCTTTGTTCTCCAATGCAGCGGTAAGCCTTTTTTTAATCCCCATTGGGATTTTGTTTTTTGGAGAAAAATTAACCGTAACAAAAGTTTTGGGAATTATCTTTTGTTTAATAGGGCTCTGGCTTCTTGGTTAAAATTTTTCCTTGGCGTAAATATATGAAAATGTTATAATTAAAATTAAAGAATATTATAGAAGGGTGATGGTTTGTGGATATTTACGAATTAGCTGCAAAGCTTTCTCCTTTTTTTGCCAGAAAGGAGGAAATTGCCGGCACCGTTCTTTTTATTCAGGGAGAATCGCTTGGGCGAGGGGATGAGGAACTCGGAAAAATTCTGATGAAAAATTTTCTTACAACCCTGGCGGGGAATGATGAACTTCCCGAAGCTTTATTGTTTGTTAACTCCGGGGTAAAGTTAGTGGTGGAAGGCTCTCCGGTATTAGGACCTTTAAAAATTCTTGAAGAAAAAGGAGTTTATCTCGGGGCTTGCGGGACCTGCCTTGATTATTTTAAGTTAAAAGATAAGGTAGTGGCCGGCGAAGTGACCAATATGGGAAATATTGTGAATTATTTAACAAAAAGCTTAAAAGTCGTAAGCCTTTAAGAATTTTTAAAAAACCAAGAAAAAGTGATGTAAATGAATTTAATGGGGTAAATTAAAAGAAAATCAAAATTTGACCGGTTGACCAGCCGGTCAAATTTTTTTATATTATTATTTGACTGACTGGTCAGTATAAATCTTAAAAGGGGGTGTGCAGGTGATTCAGTTTAAAGATGTTAAATTTAGTAAGGATCCCCGCTTTAATCCTCTCACTTTTTCCGTAGAACAGCCGGGGATTGTAGGAATTTGCGGACCAGCAAAGACCGGTAAGACTGCCTGCCTTTTAGCAATGATTGGTGGCGTGAGACCGGTTGCAGGATCAATAACGGTTTTAGGTTTAAATCCGGTGAAAAAACAGCGGGAAATAAGACAAAAGGTGGGGCTTTCTTTTGTAGAAGGGGTTTATGAGCCGTACTTTTCCCTCTCAGTTTTTGATAACTTTAAATTTCAAGGAGCTTTGTTAGGGAAAAAAGTCACACCCGTCGAGGTGGATAGACTTTTGGAGAAGATTGAAGCAAATTTTACAAAAGAAAGTATAATTGCCGATTTAAATCCTTTACAGAGAATTAAAGTTGGTTTAGCCCTGGCTTTACTTGGGGAACCACCGGTGGTCTTAATTGATGAACCCTTCAGGAACCTCACCTGCCTTGAACGAAAACATATTGAAAAAATTCTTGTAAATTTAAAGCAAGAAGGGAAGTTAGTTATTTATACCACTTTAAAAGAAGAAGAGCTTGGTATTGCCGATACAGTAGTGGACGTTGTGCAAGGAGGTGTAAGCAATGAATTTCTTGAAAATTGCGCGGGTCGAGCTAAAACAGCTTCTTAGTACCCGTCAAGCCCGAGTAGCGTTAATTGTGATAATTTTAATGCCGTTACTATACAGCTTTGTTTATTTGTCAGCGTTTTGGGACCCTTATGGCAATCTAAAAAATTTGCCGGTAGCGGTAGTTAATTTAGACCGGGGTTATAACGACGGAAAGGAAAAAATCAATGCCGGGAAAGAGCTTGTAGACGAGCTAAAAAGCAATAATGCGGTAAAATGGTACTTTGTTGAGGAAAAGGAAGCTTACCGGGGGTTACTGGGGGATAAATATTATTTAATAGTAAAAATACCCGAGGATTTTTCCGAGAAGTTATATAAAATGAAATCGTCGGATCCCCAAAAAACCGGGATTAAGGTAATTTATAACGAGGGTAAAAACTATCTGGCAGCCCAGTTAAACAGCCGGGTGGTTTTAGAATTAAAACAAAAAATAGAAGGGAAAATAGTTAAAGAAGCAATGACTACTCTTCTTGAGAAAATGGACGACTCTTTAAAAGATGTGGAAAAAGCTGCTGATGGCAGCGAAAAGCTTGAAGGGGGTATCAAACAGGCGTACAACGGAAGTACGGAGTTAGCAAAGGGCGGGCAAAAATTAGCAGCAGGGGCCAAAAAACTTGCAGCAGGCACGGAGCAGCTTTATCAGGGAAGCAACCGGTTAAAAAGTGGAACCATGGAATTTAGCCGCAATATGTCGGTGTTTGCCGCCAAAATGGAGGATGTTAGACGCGGAAGTGAAAAAATTTATGAAGGGCTAAAACTACTTCCCGGAGATGAGTTAGGAGGTCAGTTTGCTGAACTAAACGGTGGGGTTAAAACCGTTGCTGACGGAGCTTATGGGATTTACAGCGGAAGTCTTACTTTAGAAAGAGGAGTAGCCAATCTTGCTGCGGGTAGTAGCGGTTATATAGCGGGTGTTAATTCTTTTTTGTCAGGGGTAGAAAGCTTTTGGAGTCAAGTGTCTTCCGGCTTAAAACAATTAGCTTCCGGTTATAATCAGCTTTTAGACGGCTTAAACAAATTGAAAGATAGCTTGCAAACGGGAACTACATTGGTAGCCGGAGTAGATCAATCCCAAAAAGCTGCCCAAAACCAGATTGAACAAGCCTTAAATACCTTAGAAAATTACAAAGCTAACCATCCGGACCCGGAAATAGATAAGGCTATAAATTCTCTAAATGCAGCTAAAGAGAATTTAACAATGATTAATCAATATAATACCGGACTTTCGGCTTTGGTTAGCAAAGGCAATGAAGGAATTTCAGAGCTAAGTTCATCCCTTACAACATTAAATCTTGGACTCACGAACTTAATAAACCAGGGAGAAGAGGGTTATAAAAGTAAGTTAAAACCGGGAATGGTGGCTTTAGAAAAGGGTAGTCAGGACTTAACCGCAGGATTTAGCCAATTGCAAGATGGCGTTGGTACCCTGGTTTACGGCAGCAAGAAGCTTTCGGAAGGTACAGATCGTTTAGCATTGAAGACCCGGGAAATACCGGCTAAAATGGAAGAGCTGGGTAGAGGACTATCGGCTTTAAAAGATGGTTACAATCAACTGTATAACGGGATAAATCTTCTGGCAGAAGGAAGTAGTAAGCTTAATAATGCGGCATTGGCCCTTAGTAACGGAACTGCTTCCTTGAATAGCGGAATCTTGCCTGTAAAAAATGGAGCTTTGGAGTTAGAAAAGGGAGCGTTAAGGTTATCGACTGGTCAGGCGGAACTAAATGACGGTTTATTTAAGCTTTATAAAGGTTCCCAGGAGCTTACTTCAGGGCTTAAGGCCGGGGTAGAGGAAGGAAAGAAAGAGCTAACTCCTTCCTTAAAAGAAAAAAGGGCTAAAATAATTTCCGATCCGGTGGAAGTTAAAGAGGAGAAAAAATATTATGTTCCCAACTACGGAACCGCTTTTACTCCCTATTTCCTTCCGCTTTCCCTCTGGATTGGTGCTTTGGTGCTGTTTTTCCTGGTAAATTTAAAAGACCACCGTTTAACCTTATCTTCGGTTCGTTCGTGGGAGATATTAATCGGTAAATTTTTAGCGGTAGCTTTAATTGGGGTGCTTCAAGCTGTAATTTCTGGTATAATTTTAGAAAAAGGGCTTGACCTTCAGGTTGCATCTCAATGGAAATTCTTTGGATTTGCTATTTTAATGTCCCTAACTTTCTTAGCGATTATCGGTTTAATGGTTTCCCTTTTTGGCATGGCAGGAAGGTTTTTGGCGGTAGTTTTATTGATTTTGCAATTAGCTTCTTGCGGTGGTGCTTTTCCCTTTGAACTATTACCAAAATTCTTCCGGGAAATTAGCGTTTATTTGCCGATGACTTACGGAGTTTATGGCTTAAGGGAAGCCATTTCCGGTGGCTCCGGGATGAGCTTTAACCACAGTGTTTTCATGATGGCTTTGTTTGGGGTAATTGCCTTAATACTAAATTATTTTGTCACGCCAAGGCATGTAAGGCTTTCCGATTTATCGCCTAACGAAGGTAACGTAATTTAGCTGTTTGGAGGATAAGATGAATCCAAAGATTCGGGCGATTTTAAAAGCTGCGGCTAAAGTGATGGCCCAAAAGGGCTTTGAAAAAGCTACCATGGATGAAATTGCTAAAATTAGTAAGGTAGCCAAGGGGACTTTATATTACTATTTCAAAAGTAAAGAGGAACTTTTTTTAAAGCTTACCCTTTCTATTCTTGAAGAATTAGAGGAAAGAACTAAAAAGGTTTTAGAGTTAAAAGTTTCGGCGGCGGAGAAACTTAGAGCTTTAATAAAGGTCCAGGTGGAATTTTTCTTAGAGTTTCACGAGGAGGTAGTATTAGTTTTAGGGGATTTCTTTGGAAGTACCCTTCCCCGGGAAAGTTTTCGGGTAAAGATTAATGATTATTACCGGCTTATAAACCAACTAATAGCGGAAGGGATAAAAGCCAACGAATTTCGGGAAGTTAACCTGGAAATTTTTGTTCCGGCTTTTTTTGGAATGACTTCCTTTGCTACTATTCGCGGTATTTTAAGAGAGAAAGGGTTTTTAAAAGAGCAGCTTATCAATAATTTAACGGAGATAGTTTTAAACGGTTTAAAAAAATAACCGGGTTATCCCGGTTATTTTTTTGTAAAGGTTTTGAGAAAAAAGAGAAAAATTTTTGCACCTTGTATACATTTTGTTATTTTATTGACAAAAGCGGTTGGTGTTTTATAAAATTATCAGCAAAACATTTTACAGAAAAAGCAGTGAATGGGAGCGGTGCAAAAGGAAGGCCCCAGAGAGCCGGGGGTAGCTGCGAACCCGGTGCCGGAGTTTTGCACAGATCGCCCAGGAGCTTTCCGGTCGAAAGGTTAGTAGGCCGGAACGGTTTTTGACCGTTATGCCAATGAAGCGGCCGGGTTACCATGCCCGGCAAGCAGGGTGGTACCGCGGGCAAAACCCCCGTCCCTGGACGTTCAGGGGCGGGGGTTGTTTTTATATATTTTTGGCATAAAAATTTATAATTTTTAATAAAATTGCGGAGGTGTGGGAAATGGGGCTTCTTATTTACCTGGATGGAAAGTTTGTACCGGAGGAGGAAGCGAAAGTTTCGGTATTTGACCACGGTCTTTTATATGGTGATGGGGTATTTGAAGGTATCAGAGCGTACAACAACCGGGTATTTAAGCTAAAAGAACATATCGACCGGCTTTACGAGTCGGCCAAGGCTATTCTTTTAGAAATACCTCTAACCAAGGAAGAAATGACCGAAGTTGTTCTGGAAACCATGCGTAAAAACAACTTACGGGAAGGATATATTCGGTTGGTGGTTACCCGGGGGAAAGGTGACCTGGGCTTAGACCCCAGAAAATGTCCAAAAGCTACGGTTTTTTGCATCGGTTCTTCCATTACCCTTTATCCCGAGCGTTTTTACGAGGAAGGCCTTGAAGTGATTACCGTGCCAACCCGGCGCAACTTAAACGAAGCTTCCAGCCCCCGAATTAAGTCGTTAAATTACTTAAACAACATCCTGGCCAAAATTGAAGCCAATTTACACGGGGTCTTAGAAGCAATTCTTCTAAATCAGGAGGGTTATGTGGCGGAAGCTACCGGGGACAATGTTTTTATCGTTAAAAACGGTCGCTTAATTACACCACCTTCTTATGCCGGAATTTTAGAAGGTATTACCCGTAATACGGTTATGGATTTGGCCAGAAAAAGAGGCATTCCCGTGGAAGAAAAGCTGTTTACCCGCTATGACATCTTTAATGCCGATGAGTGTTTCTTGACCGGTACTGCGGCGGAAGTAATACCGGTAGTAAAAGTTGATGGAAGAACTATCGGTGAAGGTGTACCCGGTCCTATGACCAAGACGTTAATCAAAGATTTCCGGGAATACGTTACTACCGACGGTCCATTTATTTTCAGCGAGTAGAGGGGGAGAAAGATGCCAAGTCACCTCATTAAGTCAGGCATTAGCAAAGCACCGCATCGAAGTTTACTTAAGGCTTTGGGAATTACCGATAATGAGCTAAAACGCCCGTTTATCGGCGTTGTTCACAGTTTTTCGGAAATTGTTCCCGGGCACGTTCATTTAAGAACGGTGGTTGAAGCGGTAAAAGCCGGAGTGAGAACTGCCGGCGGGGTTCCCTTTGAGCTCCCGGTAATCGGTGTTTGCGATGGTATAGCCATGAACCACGAGGGAATGAAGTATTCGCTTGCCAGCCGGGAACTTATTGCCGATTCGGTGGAAGTAATGGTTAAAGCTCACCAGTTTGATGCCCTTGTCTTTGTTCCCAACTGCGACAAAATTGTTCCCGGAATGTTAATTGCGGCAATGCGTTTAAATCTTCCGGCTATTTTTGTCAGCGGTGGGCCGATGTTAGCGGGAAGAGTAAGGGGAAAAAGCGTTTCCCTCAGCAATGTTTTTGAAGGGGTAGGGGCTGTTGCTGCCGGCCTTATGAGTGAAGAGGAACTTTTAGAGTATGAAAATTACGCCTGCCCCGGCTGTGGCTCGTGTGCCGGGATGTTTACCGCCAACTCGATGAACTGTTTAACCGAGGCCATAGGGATGGCCCTTCCCGGAAACGGCACTATTCCGGCGGTGTATGCCGAAAGGTTAAGGCTTGCTAAACTTTCCGGGGAAAAGGTAATGGAACTACTTTCCCAAAATATCCGTCCCCGGGATATCTTTACCCGGGAGAGTTTGTTAAATGGTTTGGCGGTAGATATGGCTTTAGGGTGCTCGACCAATACGGTTTTACATTTGGCGGCGGTAGCTTATGAGGCGGGAGTGGAGTTCGATTTAAACCTGGTTAACGAGGTAAGTGAAAGAACGCCAAACCTCTGCCGTTTAAGCCCGGCGGGACCGCACCACATGGAAGACCTGTATTTTGCCGGGGGAATTCCGGCGGTAATGAAGGAGCTTTCAAAGAAAGGTTTGATCAGAGAAGACCTCCTTACCGTTTCGGGAAAAACGGTGGGGGAAAACCTGAAAAATGCTGTCAATAAAAATCCCGAAGTTATCCGACCCATTGATAATCCTTACTCGGAGACGGGGGGCTTAGCAATTTTGTTTGGAACCCTGGCACCCCGGGGAGCGGTGGTGAAAAAATCGGCGGTTTTACCGGAAATGTTAACCCATACCGGTCCGGCCCGGGTTTTTGATAGCGAAGAAGATGCTACCACTGCCATTTTAACCGGGCAAATAAAGAAAGGCGATGTGGTGGTTATCCGCTATGAAGGCCCCAAAGGTGGTCCTGGCATGCGGGAGATGTTAACACCAACTTCGGCCCTTGCCGGGATGGGCTTGGATAAAGATGTGGCATTGATTACCGATGGCCGGTTTTCGGGAGCAACCCGGGGAGCAGCAATCGGGCATGTTTCTCCCGAAGGTTATGAAGGTGGACCGATAGCTTTGGTTCGGGAAGGAGACTTAATAAAAATAGATATTCCGGGGCAAAGATTAGATCTTTTAGTATCAGAAGAAGAACTTAACCAAAGAAAAGCCCGGTTACAAATTCCCGAGCCTAAGATTAAAGAAGGTTACCTTGCTCGTTATCAAAAATTAGTGAGCTCTGCTAATTTAGGTGCGGTGTTTTTAAAGTAGGGGTGAGCGAAATGGAGTTAACCGGAGCGCAAATTTTAATTAAAGTATTAGAGGATTTAGGAGTGGATACTGTATTTGGCTATCCCGGTGGAGCGGTACTGCCCATTTACGATGCCCTTTATGATTCAAAAATTACCCATTACTTGACCCGGCACGAACAGGGAGCGGCCCATGCTGCCGATGGCTATGCCCGCGCTTCGGGGAAGGTAGGGGTATGTTTTGCAACTTCCGGCCCAGGAGCCACTAACCTGGTAACCGGTCTTGCCACTGCCTATATGGATTCGGTTCCGGTGGTTGCCATTACCGGACAGGTGGCAACCTCGCTTTTGGGACGGGATTCCTTTCAGGAAGCGGATATTACCGGCATAACCATGCCGATTACCAAACATAATTATTTGGTAAAAGATCCGGGGGAACTGGCCCAGACGGTGGTGGAAGCATTTTACATTGCCCGGACGGGACGACCGGGGCCGGTTTTAATTGATATTCCCAAGGATGTTTCGGCGGCCCGGGCGCGCTATGAATTTCCCGAAAAAGTTGAGCTTCCAGGGTACAAACCGGTTTTAACTCCCGGCGAGGAAGAGGTTAATAAGGCTATAGCGTTAATTAATTCCTCCGAGCGTCCGTTAATTTTTAGCGGAGGCGGGACTGTTAACGCCGGGGCCGAGCAATTATTGCTGGCTTTTGCCGAGAAAATCAATGCACCGGTGGTTGCAAGTTTAATGGGTTTAGGAGGATTTCCCGGAGACCATCCCTTATTCTTGGGAATGCTGGGTATGCACGGGACCAAGCCGGCCAATTATGCGGTCAGCGAATGTGATGTCCTGATAGCCGTGGGAGTGCGCTTTGACGACCGGGTAACCGGAGATGTTAAAAGCTTTGCCCCTAATGCCAAGATTGTTCACATAGATATTGACCCGGCGGAAATCAATAAGAATGTGCTGGTGGAAGTGCCTTTGGTGGGGGATGTAAAGAACAGCTTAGAGCTTTTAATTAAAGGGGTAAAGGAAAAAAAGCCGGAGAAATGGCTTAAGTATGTTTTTGGTTTAAAGGAAAAATATCCTTTAACTTATAACCGGGAGTGTGGCTTAAAACCCCAAAAAGTTATCGAAACTCTTTATAAGATAACCGGAGGCGAAGCAATTATCGTTACCGATGTGGGACAGCATCAGATGTGGGCTGCCCAGTTTTACAAATTTAATAAGCCGAGGAGATTTATTTCCTCCGGTGGGTTAGGAACGATGGGGTTTGGTTTACCGGCAGGAATTGGGGCTCAGGTGGCAAGACCGGAGCAGCAGGTAATAGTGGTATCGGGCGATGGTAGTATCCAGATGAATAGCCAGGAACTAATGACCGTTGCGGCCTATAATATCCCCGTTAAGGTTATTATCTTAAACAACGGTTACCTGGGGATGGTGCGGCAGTGGCAGGAACTTTTCCATCAGCGCCGTTATTCGCATACGGAACTTAAAAATCCCGACTTTGTTAAGTTAGCCGATGCTTACGGGATAAGGGGTTTGCGCATTAAAAAAGAAGAAAACTTGGAAGAAAAACTTTTGGAGGCAATAAATTATGCCGGACCGGTAGTGGTAGATGTTTGGGTAGACCGGGAGGAAAATGTTTTTCCCATGGTGCCACCGGGAGGCGCAATTCACAAAATGATCGGTTAAAGGGGGGATTTGATGCGGCATACCCTGGCAGTATTGGTGGAAAACAATCCTGGGGTTTTAGCAAGGGTGGCGGGGCTTTTTAGCCGCCGGGGCTATAACATTGATAGCCTTGCGGTGGGCAGGACGGAAAATCCGGATATTTCCCGGATGACCATTGTGGTGGAAGGGGATGACCGGGTTTTAGAGCAGGTAGTAAAGCAACTGAGAAAGTTAGTTGATGTAATCAAAGTTCAGGACATTACCTCCGAACAGTATGTGAGCCGGGAGCTTTTGCTTTTAAAAGTTCATGCGGATTCCAATACCCGGGGGGAAATTATGCAAATAGTAGAAATCTTCCGGGCCCGGATTGTGGATATTGGGCCCAAAACCCTGACCATTGAAGCTACCGGTGATGAAGATAAAATCGAAGCTATTGAAAATGCATTAAGGCCTTTTGGTATTAAAGAGCTGGTACGCACCGGAAAAATTGCCCTGCTGCGGGGCTCCAGAACTTCAAATATAAATGGAGTAAAGGAGGAGGAATAAAAATGAAAAAAGTTTATTATGATCAGGACGCTAATTTAGAGCTTTTACGGGAGAAAAAAATTGCGATTATTGGCTACGGTAGCCAGGGGCATGCTCAGGCCCAGAACTTAAAAGATAGCGGCTTAAATGTGGTGGTAGGTCTTCATAAAAAAAGTAAAAGCCGGGAAAAAGCCGAAGCTGATGGTTTTACGGTAATGAAAGTGGATGAAGCGGCCCAGTGGGCTGATATCATTCAAATTTTGGTTCCCGACCAAATTCAGGGAGAATTATACCGGGATAAAATCGAGGAACATTTAAAACCGGGTAAGGCCTTAATGTTTTCCCACGGTTTTAACATTCATTACGGACAAATAGTGCCGCCGCCGGATGTCGATGTCTTCTTAGTTGCCCCTAAAAGTCCCGGTCACCTGGTAAGGCGGATGTATTTAGAAGGCAAAGGGGTGCCGGGTTTAATTGCCGTCTATCAGGATGCTACCGGAAAAGCCAAGGATTTAGCTTTGGCCTATGCTAAAGGTATTGGCTGCACCCGGGCGGGAGTTTTTGAAACTACTTTTAAAGAAGAAACGGAAACGGATCTTTTTGGTGAACAGGCGGTGTTATGCGGTGGGGTAACCCACTTAATTAAAGCCGGTTTTGAAACTTTAGTAGAAGCGGGCTATGCTCCGGAAATGGCTTATTTTGAATGTCTCCATGAAATGAAGTTAATTGTCGATTTAATTTATGAAGGTGGCTTTTCGTTAATGCGGTATTCCATATCCGATACTGCCGAGTATGGTGACTACATGGTAGGTCCCCGGATTATTACCGAAGAGACCAAAAAAGAGATGAAAAAGGTCTTGGAAGAAATTCAAAACGGAACTTTTGCCAAAAACTGGATATTAGAGAACATGGCCGGTCGTCCGGTTTATAACGCCATCAAGCGTCGGGAACAGGAACATTTAATTGAAAAGGTGGGGGCAGAATTACGGCAGATGATGCCATGGCTGAAAAAGTAGGGGGGATGTCTTTTGGAGATAACTGGTGCTCAGGCTTTGGTAAAAGCGTTAGAACTGGAGGGGGTAACTACTATCTTCGGTTACCCTGGAGGAGCGGTTGTACCCCTTTATGATGCCTTAAGCCGATCCAAAATTCAGCATGTTTTGGTGCGCCATGAGCCGGGAGCAATTCATGCTGCTAATGGTTATGCCCGGGCTTCGGGGAAAGTTGGGGTATGTGTTGCCACCTCGGGCCCGGGGGCAACCAACCTGGTTACGGGGATTGCTACGGCATATATGGATTCGGTACCGGTGGTGGTGATTACCGGGCAAGTACCGACAACGATGGTGGGCACCGATGCGTTTCAGGAAGTGGATATTACCGGAATTACCATGCCCATCACCAAACATAACTTTTTGGTAAAAAATCCTGCAGATATTCCGGCGGTGGTGAAAAAGGCTTTTTATATCGCTGCCACGGGACGACCGGGGCCGGTACTGATTGATTTACCCAAAGATGTAGCAGCGCGGACCATAGATTTTCAGTATCCTGAAAAAGTAGAAATTCGCGGTTACAAGCCTAATTTAAAAGGGCATCCGCAAAAAATTGCCGAAGCGGTAAAGCTCATAAGGGAAGCGAAAAGGCCGGTAATTATTGCCGGAGGCGGTGTGCTTGCGGCCAATGCCAGTCAGGAGCTTTATGAATTTGCGGTAAGAGCTGAGATTCCGGTAACTAATACGCTAATGGGACTTACTTCCTTTCCCCAGGATAGTCCGCTTTTCCTGGGCATGCTTGGCCTGCATGGAACCAGGTATGCCAATTTAGCGGTGACCGAATGTGATGTTTTAATTGGACTGGGAGTGCGTTTTGCCGACCGGGTAACGGGAGAGTTATCCGGCTTTGCTCCCAAAGCAAAAATTATCCATATCGATGTAGATCCGGCGGAAATCGGCAAGAACGTGCGGGCGGATGTTCCCATTGTTGGTGATGTCAAAAACGTTTTGCAGGAGATGTTAAAGCAAATTGAGCCGCAGAATCGTCAGGAATGGCTTTCCCAAATTAACACCTGGAAGCAAGAGTTTCCCTTAAAGTATGAAAAAGATGATTTTATCAAACCCCAGGAGACTATTAAGCTTTTGGGGGAAAAGACCACCGCCGACACTATAATCGCTACCGATGTGGGACAGCATCAGATGTGGACAGCGCAATTTTATCCCTTTAAAAAACCCCGTACTTTCTTAACCAGCGGGGGTCTTGGCTGCATGGGTTATGGTTTGCCGGCAGCTATAGGTGCGGCGGTAGCTTTTCGGGATAAACAGGTAATTTTAATTACCGGCGATGGCAGTTTCCAAATGAATATGGGGGAGTTGGCTACTGCCCGGGAACAGAATTTGTCGTTGAAGATTATTTTGTTTGTTAATAAAAAATTAGGTATGGTAAAGCAGTTGCAGGAATATTATGCCAATAAAAATTACTTTGGGGTTGACTTGGGCTTTGTTCCGGATTTTGTAGCTTTAGCTAAGGCTTATGGAATTCCCGGACGGAAGATTACCAGACCAGAAGAGGTTGACGGGGCTTTAGATGAAATGCTTGCCCATAAGGGAATGTATCTTTTGGAGATTGAAATCAGTCCTGAAGAAAAAGTTTTACCCATGGTTTTATCCGGGGCTCCTATAGGAGAAGCGGTGGACTGGTAATCTTGAAGTTTGAAGTTGGAAATTAGAGGTTAGAATAAAACGAAAAAACATTTAAAGTGTGGTGAGGTAAATGGAAAGGGTTAGGATTTTTGATACGACGTTAAGGGATGGGGAACAGTCGCCAGGAGTTAGTTTAAATGCTATGGAGAAATTGCAAATCGCCCGGCAGTTACAAAAGCTGGGCGTTGATGTTATAGAGGCAGGTTTTCCTATAACTTCTCCCGGAGATAAGGAAGCCGTTTCCTTAATTGCCCGGGAAGTAAAAGGGGTGGTAGTGGCTGCCCTGGCCCGGGCTTCGGCTTTGGATATAGAAACGGCCTGGGACGCCATTAAAGATGCGGAAAGTCCCCGGATTCATACTTTTATTGCCACTTCCGATATTCATTTGAAATATAAGCTGAAAATGGACCGGGAAACGGTAGTGGAACGGGCGGTAGCAGCGGTCAAACTTGCTAAAAAATTTACCGCCGATGTGGAGTTTTCGGCGGAAGATGCTTCAAGAAGTGACCTGGACTTTTTGTGCCGGGTGGTGGAAGCGGCGGTAAAAGCGGGAGCTACTACCATAAACATTCCCGATACCGTTGGCTATGCCGAACCGGAAGAGTTTGGGGAGTTTATTTGCAAAATTTTAGAAAAAGTTCCGGTAATGGACCGGGCGGTGTTAAGCGTTCACTGTCATGATGATTTGGGCCTTGCGGTGGCCAATAGTTTAGCTGCCATCAAAAACGGCGCCCGGCAGGTGGAATGTACCATTAACGGAATTGGTGAACGGGCTGGAAACTGTTCCTTAGAGGAGATTGTAATGGCTCTTTATACCCGCAAAGATGTATTGCCTTTTTATACCGGCATTAAAACCGAGGAGATTTACCGGACCAGTAAGCTCGTTAGCAATTTAACCGGGATGCCGGTACAGCCCAACAAAGCGATTGTAGGGAAAAATGCCTTTTCCCACGAATCGGGGATTCACCAGGATGGGGTTTTAAAGGAAAGAACTACTTATGAAATAATGAATCCCAGGCTGGTGGGTATTCCCGAATCCCGTCTGGTACTGGGTAAACATTCGGGAAGACATGCGTTAAAGGAGAGGTTATTAGAGCTTGGTTATGAATTAACCGAAGAGCAGTTGAATGAGGCTTTTGTTAAATTTAAAGCTTTAGCCGATAAGAAAAAAGAAGTTACCGATCAGGATTTAGAAGCAATGATGGAAGAAGAAATAAGAAAAGTTCCCGAAACTTACACCCTGGATTATTTCCATATTTCTACCGGTTCAACGATTATTCCCACGGCCACGGTGGGCTTAATCAAGGAAGGGGAAAAATTAGAAGACGCCGCCACCGGCGATGGACCGGTGGATGCCATTTATAAAGCTATCAATAAAATAACCGGTTTAACTCCGGTTTTAGAGCAATATTCAATTAATGCCGTAACTTCTGGCGAAGATGCCCTGGGAGAAGTAGTGGTAAAACTAAAAAATGGCCTCGGGAAAATTGTCACCGGTCGCGGAGTTTCCACCGATATTTTAGAAGCATCGGCCAAGGCTTATTTAAATGGTATCAATAAATTACTTTTTGATTACCAGGCGAAAGGGGAGAAGCAGTAATGGGGATGACGATGACCGAGAAAATTCTTGCCTATCATGCCGGAAAAGAGCTTGTTGAACCGGGAGAATTAATTTCCTGCAAGGTAGATGCGGTTTTAGCCAACGACATAACCGGACCGGTAGCGATAAGCGAGTTTAAAAAAATTGGAGTGGACTCGGTTTTTGACCGGGACAGGGTTTATTTGGTGCCCGACCATTTTACCCCCAATAAAGACATTAAAAGTGCCGAACAGGCCAAAATTTTGCGGGATTTTGCTAAAGAGCAAAACCTAACCTATTATTTTGAAGTGGGTAAAATGGGAATTGAGCATGTGCTTCTGCCGGAAGAAGGGTTGGTATTGCCGGGAGAGGTGATTATCGGTGCCGATTCCCATACCTGTACTTACGGGGGGCTGGGGGCTTTTGCTACCGGGGTAGGTTCAACTGACCTTGCGGCGGCGATGGCCCTCGGGGAAACCTGGTTTAAAGTTCCGGAAAGCATTAAGTTTTACCTTTACGGGGAAAAGCTTTTACCTTACGTTTCCGCCAAAGATATCATTCTGTTTATAATCGGGCAGATTGGTGTTGACGGGGCGTTATATAAAGCGATGGAGTTCGCCGGTTCGGCTTTAAAGCTTATTTCGGTTGAAGGACGGTTAACCATGGCCAATATGGCTATAGAAGCGGGAGCAAAAAACGGCATCTTTCCGGTGGATGAGCTTACCCTGGAATATGTAAAAGGCCGGGCAAAACGGGAGTTTAAGGTTTTTGCCAGCGATCCCGATGCCAGATACGAAGCGGTTTACGAAATTAACGTGGAAGAAATCGAACCGCAGGTAGCTCTTCCCCATCTTCCGGAAAATGCCGTGCCGGTAAAGGAGGTATCCGGCAAGGACATTGATCAGGTGGTAATTGGTTCGTGCACCAACGGCCGAATTGAGGATTTACGGGTGGCGGCGGCGATCTTAAAAGGTAAAAAAGTAAAGGATTATGTGCGGTGCATTATTATTCCCGGATCCCAGTCGGTTTACCGGCAGGCCCTTAAGGAAGGACTTATAGATATTTTCCTTGAAGCGGGGGCGGCGGTTTCCACTCCTACCTGTGGCCCCTGCCTGGGCGGCCACATGGGGATTTTAGCCAAGGGAGAGAGAGCGGTTGCTACTACCAACCGCAATTTTGTGGGCAGGATGGGGCATGTAGAATCGGAAGTTTACCTGGCGGGACCGGCGGTAGCAGCAGCTTCAGCCATTGCCGGAAAAATCGTTCATCCCGAGGAGGTGCGGTAAATGCGTGCTTTTAAATTTGGCGATGACATTGATACCGATGTAATTATTCCGGCAAGGTATCTTAATACTTCTGATCCTTTGGAATTAGCCAAACACTGCATGGAGGATGCGGATCCGGAGTTTTCCAAAAAAGCTCGCCCCGGGGATGTGATCGTTGCCGGGAAAAACTTTGGCTGCGGTAGTTCCCGGGAGCATGCTCCTATTGCGATCAAAGCTCTGGGGATCGAAGCGGTAATTGCCAAATCCTTTGCCCGGATTTTTTACCGGAATAGTTTTAATATTGGGTTAAAAATTTTGGAATGTCCGGAAGCGGCGGAAAAAATTCGCGATGGAGATGAACTTTCCATCAATTACGATACCGGAGAAATAAAAAATCTTACTACCGGCGAAAGCTACTTTGCCAAACCCATACCGGAGTTTATGCAGAATATTATTGCCAAAGGAGGACTTATTAACTATGTCCGGGAGAAGCTGCAAGGGACCGTTTAAAATTTTGGTGCTGCCGGGGGATGGTATTGGACCGGAGATAATTAAGGAAGCGGTGAAGGTTTTAAAAGCGTTAGGGGAGAAAAAGGGCATTACTTTTAATTTTCAGTACGGTTTAATCGGGGGAGCGGCCATCGACGAAAGGGGAGTGCCCCTTCCCGAAGAAACGGTGGAACTTGGAAAACAATGTGATGCTATTTTGTTAGGGGCTGTAGGGGGGCCCAAGTGGGATAATTTGCCGCCGGAAATTCGGCCCGAATTGGGAGGGCTTTTAAAAATTCGCAAAGTATTTGACCTGTATGCCAACCTGCGGCCGGTAATGTTTTTTCCGGAGCTGAAAAATGCTTCCCCTTTAAAGCCGGACATAATTGAGGGTGTGGATATTTTAATGGTCCGGGAGTTAACGGGAGGTCTTTATTTTGGCGAGAAGAAGCGGTTCACTACCGAGCAAGGGGAACAAGCGGTAATTGATACCTTGATTTATACCGAAAAAGAAGTGGAAAGGGTAGTAAGACTTGGTTTTGAGTTAGCGCAAAAACGAAGAGGTAAACTTACTTTGGTGGATAAAGCCAATGTTTTAGAAAGCTCCCGTTTTTGGCGGGAGATAACCGGGGAGATTAAAAAAGAGTATCCGGATGTTGAGCTTTCCTACATGTATGTTGATAACTGTGCAATGCAGCTTATAAGGAATCCCCGGCAGTTTGATGTAATCGTTACCGAAAACATGTTTGGGGATATTTTAACCGATGAAGGCTCGGTTTTGGCCGGTTCCATTGGCCTTTTACCCTCGGCCAGCTTAAACGGAAAGTTTGGGTTATATGAGCCGATCCACGGTTCGGCACCGGATATTGCCGGACAAAACAAAGCTAACCCCCTGGCGACAATTTTATCCGCCGGGATGATGTTAAGATACAGTTTAGACTGCCCGGAAGAAGCGTTACTTATTGAAAAAGCGGTAAAAGCAGTATTACAAAAAGGTTACCGGACGGGTGATATTTTGGAGCCGGGTACTACGTTAGTTACCTGTGAAGAAATGGGTGATTTAGTAGCGGAAGAAATCTTAGGTGGGGTTTATGATGAAGGTTTACCTTTATGATACTACTTTAAGGGATGGAGCTCAGGCGGAAGGGATAAATTATACCGTTTCCGATAAATTAAAAATTGCCAGGAAATTAATTGCCTTTGGCATTGATTATTTAGAAGGTGGGTGGCCGGGAGCAAATCCTAAAGATTTAGAGTTTTTCCAGGAAGCCAAAAAGCTTGATTTTAATAAAACTAAGCTTGCGGCTTTTGGTTCAACCCGCCATCCAAGGCTAAAAGTTAAGGACGACCCTAACCTTCTGAACCTGATAAAAAGTGAAGCCCCGGTAGTTACGGTATTTGGTAAATCATGGGACTTGCATGTAGAGAGTGCTCTGGCTACAACCCTGGAAAACAACCTTTTAATGGTGTACGAAACGGTTGCCTTTTTAAAAGAGGTTGGGCGGGAAGTGGTTTTTGATGCGGAACATTTTTTTGACGGTTTTAAAAATAATCCCGAGTATGCTCTCAAAGTTATCGAACAGGCCGCCAGGGCTGGAGCCGATTTCATAGTATTATGTGATACCAACGGTGGAAGTTTGCCCAAAGAGATTCGGGCCGGGGTGGAAGCAGCTTTAAAAATTCACCCCCGTATCGGTATTCACGCTCATAACGATTCGGAACTGGCGGTGGCCAACAGTTTAATAGCGGTGGAAACGGGAGCTACTATGGTTCAGGGGACGATTAACGGCTATGGAGAACGGTGCGGTAATGCCAACCTCTGTTCCGTAATTCCTAACCTTATTTTAAAAATGGGAGTGGAGGTAAATTGTCAGGATAATTTAAAAAACCTGACCCGGCTTTCCCGTTATGTATCGGAGATAGCCAACCTCCATCCCAATCCCTATCAGCCGTATACCGGGCAGAGCGCCTTTACCCATAAAGGCGGGGTTCATGCCAGTGCGCTCTTAAAGGATAAGGGTACTTATGAGCATATTCCGCCGGAACTGGTAGGCAACCACCGGAAAGTTTCCATTTCCGACCAAGCCGGAGTTTCAAACCTTCTTTTTAACAGTGAGAACCTGGGGCTATCGGAAGAAGAGGTAAAAACCTATGGTAAAGAACTGGTGGCGGCAATTAAGGCGATGGAGCACCAGGGCTACCAGTTTGAAGGGGCCGAAGCTTCTTTGGAGCTTTTGGTTCGAAAAGTTACGGGAAAGCTTTCGGAACCGTTTAAAATTGACAACTCCAAGCTGATCATTGAAATCAAGGAAGATGGCCGGGTCTTATCCGAAGCGGTGGTTAAAGTCCGGGTGGGGGATACCACCATTCATACCGCTTCCGATGGCAACGGTCCGGTTAACGCTTTAGATAATGCCTTAAGGAAAGCTCTTTTAGAAATATACCCCAATCTTTCGGAGCTTAAGCTTACCGACTATAAGGTCCGGGTCTTAAACGAAAAAGCCGGGACGGAGGCGGTGGTGCGGGTGTTAATTGAATCGTCAGCTGGCGAGAAAAGTATCAACACCGTGGGAGTTTCCACCAATATCATTGAAGCCAGTTTAAAAGCCCTGACCGACAGCTTGATTTACTTTTTAATCAATAACAATGAAGGGACTGTTTCTTAAAACAGTCCCTTGTCTTTTTCATAAATGCTTATAAACTTTAAAAAGGGTTCGAGATTTATTTTATATTTTTGCAGGTGTAACTTAAGGGAATCTAATGAGATATTTTTTTGGTTATATTTTAAAAGCATTGCTACATCAAATAAATCTTTAGGTCCTCCAGCTAAGAGTTTTTGAGCAATTAAATCATAAAGGCTAATTATTTTAAATTTCTCTTTTTCCTCAATGGTTACTTCTATAGCATTATTTACGAAATCGATTTCATGAGGGAAGCGTGCCATAATTATGTCAATACTCACATTATCAATTACAGCTTTAATTATGTCTCCTACGGGATCTGCTAAAGATGATTTTATATAGTTAAATTTTACTGAATTTCTTTCAAGGATATCAAAAAAAATTTCCTGGGGTTCGGGCCAAAGGGCTAAGATGTCAATATCAAAAGTGCTTCTTGGTTCAGCATAAAAAGAAACGGCCAATCCCCCGATTAGGCAATAACGAATCTTTTCTTTTTCAAAGATGTTAGTTATTTTCTTTAAACTTTGAATCACCTATTTCACCCTTTTTCAAGGTCAAAATCGTTTCGTTAATTTTTTCAATAATTAATAACTTTTCTTTAAAGGAGAGATTTGCCGTCGGCGATAATGGTCGAGAATCGTTTTTTATTTTTGCAAAAATGAATTCTAGCTGAGCTTGGAAATTGGATTTCATAGTAACCCCCTGAAGTAATTATAGCTAAAATACCAGATAATGTAAATATGGGGTTTTTACAGATATTTTTGGTAACCGTGGTAAGTTTCTACCAGCCTTCCGGCGGCTAAGGATTACATTAAAATAACGACCCTAAAAATCCTTTTAACGCCGGCTTTTTTTTCTTTTTCGGTCATAATTTGACCAGACAATTCCCACAGCGGTGACTGCAGCCAAAGTGATACCTTTTACCAGAGCGCGTTCAACTAAATCCGGCTTTAATTCAGGGGCAAATTTTGCTGCCATAGGTAAAATTTTTGTCACAATTACCCCAATAAAGCCATTTAATCTTAAAAAGGAAGGGGCCCCGTATATAAGCAGGATTAAAAGGGGATGAAGGTTAAAGCGATTTACCAGTAAACTTGCCAGGAGAGTTAAAAGAATAAGGCTCGGCAGATAAGTAATTAAAATGGTTTTGGCGAGTGCGATAATTTTTGGCGTGCCGAGAAAGAGAAAATCATTATCGGTCACATATAATGCTGCAATCAAACCAGCTATTGCCCAAAGAATTTTGTCAGTGAATTTTTCCATGATTTGGCCTCCTCAGGTAAACTACTTAAAATAAGGTAAGAGCGCCAAAATAAATTCTAAAAGTATCAGTAAAACAATGGTAATCTCTAACGCTAAAAAGCGGCTGGTGACCACTTCTTCGGACAGCATGGAGTAGCTTCGCTCCAGGACATTTAATTTATGACGAATTTGCTCAGCCCAGATGTTGGTTCGGAAAATCCGTAAAGCCTGGGAATAGACCCGGGCGTAAAAGACATCTTCGGTAACTTTTAAAGCATTTTGCACCCGCTCGGTAATTTCGGTGATATCGGCTACGGTTTTTAGCAGGCGTTTCATTATTGTTCGGTACTTACCAAGCTTTTTGTAGCCCCGTTCTTCTTCGGCCTGGTCGATATCCTGGTACATTTCGTTAATTGCTTTTGTTAGTAAGCTATCATAGTAACGAAGCTCTAAGAGCTGAGAGACGGCAAACTCTAAAAGGTCAATAACATCCATATTGCCATTGGCGTCATAGACGAAGGCTGCATCCCAGGTAATTATGGTCATATCGGTGTCGGCATAGGAAAAGCGGTTGTTTAAAATTTCCGCCCGGGTTGTGGAGGATATAGGTTCTTTTTCTCCTAAAAGAAGCGGAACTGGATCGTAATTTGGTTTTTCGTTTGTAAAAAAAATCAGGAAATCTTCTTCAAAAAGTTCTGGCGAAGGTTTAATTAAAGCAGGAGTTAAAAGGTCTTTTAAAAACTTCACTTCTTTTTTAAAAAGTCCGTCAAATTCTTCAGTATTGTTTAAGTAAACCATCAGTTCTAAAAACTCATCATGGTTTAAATCTTTAAGGTCCAAACTTAAGTTTAAACTTAAGACACCCCAGGCGAAAATTTTTCCCGCTATTTTGGTCTGTAAAGTTTTACCATTAAAGAAATAAAAACCGGTAGAATATTCGAAGATTAATGGTGGTTCTTCTATGTGAATGGCTTTGGGCGGAATTTTTTTAAGCTTTAACCGAAAAGGCCTTTTTTCACTCAGGATTTCTTCGGCTTTGGCAAGGTTTATCTCTTCCGCGATATCAAAAAGACGGTATAAAAATATCTGATTCAAAAAAATCACCCCATAATTTTAATTATAAACAAAACTGGGGCAAAAGGGAAATAACGAGAGAAAAGAGAGGTTTTCAAGGGAAAATCGGTTTTTACTTAAAAAGGAATGTTTCCTGAAACAATCTGAGCCAGTTCTTCGGGTAGGCCTTTTTTTCTGATTGCAGCAGCGGTTATATCATACGGATAGGGAATCGGGCGAAAATTTACCGTAAGTTTATCATAAGTAACTTCTACCTGGGCGTAAACGGCCCGGGGGTCTTTGGTTTTGGGTTTACCGAGGGAGCCGGGGTTTAAAAAATGCCGTCCCTGGTGGAGGAAATAAAAAGGATAATGGGTGTGTCCGAAAACAAAAACATCGATATCCGGGTAATCTTCAATAAGTTTATTAAACCGGCCGGGGAAAAGATCCGGTGTTAAATACTCGTTTAACCGCTCGGGAGAGCCGTGAAATAGGAGAAAGTTTTTGCCATGAATGACAAACTTAATAGTATTTGGTAGTTTTTTGAGGTATTCTCTATTTTCCGGCAACAGGCTTTTGACGGTAAATGCCAAAGATTTTGCCCCAATTTCGTGTTCCTTGGCCGTTTTATAATCGCAACCACAGGTTGGCTTTTTATTGGCAGCACCGTCATCGTAATTGCCAAGAACTCCTTCAATATTTTTATCCCGGATAAGTTCAATAACTTCGTTGGGATAAGGGCCGTAACCGATAAGGTCGCCGGTGTGGTAGATTTTTTCCACTTTATTCATTTCGGCATCGGCCAGGACTTCTTTTAAAGCTGGCAGGTTACCATGGATATCGCCGATAAAAGCTAATAGCATAACTTACACCTCGTTTTTGTAGACTACTTTCTTAGTATACCAGGACTACTTTAATTTTAAAAAAAATTAAGTTAAAATTTAGTTAATTAAATTTTCTTAACGAAGGGGAATTTACCGTGATTGAAGCATTATTTTTTGTAATGGAAGAAGAAGAAACGACCTTAATTTGGAAGAAAATAAAAGAAAAGTTGTCTCTTGAAGAAGAACCGGGCTTTGTAAATCCGTTAGGTAAAAACATTATCTTATTAAAACGAGGGATGGGAATAGGGGGCAGATTTTCTTTTTTTCTGGCAGAAGATTTATTGGTGTTGGTAAGAGAAGGAGAAGATAATTTACTTGATGGTACTACCATTAGTTCTTTTAGGGGTCCATTATTGACGAATCTAATATTTGACCATATAATATCATATGAGTTTAACTAAATTAGAAAAATCCTGTGAACGGGACGAGTAGCAAGGCTCAAGGCCCCAAGCGAGCCGGGGAGGGTGGAAGCCCGGCGGTCGTGGCTTTGGCGAAAATCCCCCGGGAGGAGGCGACCCAAAGGCGAAAAGCCCAGTAGGTTTGCCCGGCGCCTGTGCCGTTATTTTAACGAAGTGACCGGATTTTTCCGGTAATTTGGGTGGTACCGCGGTGTAAAGCCGTCCCTTAACCTTTTTGGGTTAAGGGATTTTTTATTTGGGTTACAAGCGCTTAATAATAAAATTTATGCCATAAAGGAGAGGATAGAGGAAATGGACTACGGAAAAACCTTAAATCTTCCCGTTACCGATTTTCCAATGCGGGGAAATCTTCCGGAACGGGAACCGGAAATTTTGGCTTACTGGCAAAAAATTGACCTTTACCGGAAGGTACAGCAAAAAAATGAAGGGCGTCCGAAGTTTATCCTGCACGATGGTCCTCCCTATGCCAATGGCGATATTCATATGGGCCATGTTTTAAATAAAGTCTTAAAAGATATGATTGTGAAATTTAAAAGTATGGATGGTTATGATGCACCGTATGTGCCGGGCTGGGATACCCACGGGCTTCCCATTGAACAGCGGGCCATAAAAGATCTTGGGATTAACCGTAAGGAAATAAGTCCCTTAGAGTTTCGGGCTAAATGCCGGGAGTATGCGGAAAAATATGCTCGGATCCAAAAGGAACAGTTTAAACGCCTCGGGGTACGGGGAGACTGGGAAAATCCCTATCTTACCCTTATGCCCCACTACGAGGCCAAGCAAATTGAAATTTTCGGGGAAATGGCGAAAAAAGGTTATATTTATAAAGGTTTAAAACCGGTTTACTGGTGTCCGGTTTGTGAGACCGCTTTAGCGGAAGCGGAAATCGAGTATGCTGAGAAAAAATCACCGTCTATTTATGTGCGCTTTAAGGTGGTAGAGGGTAAGGGAAAAGTGCCGGAAGATGCTTATCTAGTAATCTGGACTACCACACCCTGGACCCTTCCGGCTAACGTGGCCATTGCCGTCCACCCGGAATTTACTTATGCTTTGGTTAAAACCGAAAAAGGTGATTATGTGGTAGCCGAGGGGTTAGTTCAGCAATTTTTTGAGGCAACAAAACTCACCGGAGAAATAGTTGCCCGTTTTAAAGGGGAAGAGCTGTTGGGAGTAGTGACCCGGCATCCGTTTATCGAGCGGGAATCTCCGGTGGTATTAGCTGATTATGTTACCCTGGAATCCGGTACCGGTCTTGTCCATACCGCGCCAGGCCATGGTACCGAAGACTTCGAAACCGGGAAAAAATATAACCTTCCGGTGCTTTCACCGGTAAACCACCAGGGAGTTTTTACCGAAGGTGCGGGAAAATATGCGGGGATGAAAATTGATGATGGCAACAAAGCCATTACCCAGGATTTAGAAGCTTCCGGAGATTTACTGGCAATGTCGTTTATTAAGCACTCATATCCCCACTGCTGGCGGTGTAAAAACCCGGTGATTTTTAGGGCTACCGAGCAGTGGTTTGCTTCCATTGATGGCTTTAGAGAACAGGCTTTAAAAGAAATTGAAAAGGTCGAATGGATCCCTGCCTGGGGTAAAGATAGGATTTACAACATGGTGCGCGACCGGGGTGATTGGTGTATTTCCCGGCAAAGAACCTGGGGCGTGCCGATACCGATTTTTTACTGTGAAGCCTGCGGCAAGGAAATTATTACCGATGAAAGCATCAAAGCGGTTTCCGATTTATTCCGCGTCGAGGGAAGCGATGCCTGGTGGAAATACGAGGCCGGGGAAATTCTCCCCGATGGTTTTAGATGTCCCCATTGTGGAGGGGTGAAATTCCGTAAGGAAACCGATATCATGGACGTCTGGTTTGATTCCGGTTCCAGCCATGCGGCGGTTTTAGAGCAGCCGGAATACTGGCCGGATTTGCGCTGGCCGGCTGACCTTTATTTAGAGGGTTCGGACCAGCACCGGGGCTGGTTTAACTCTTCCCTTTCTACTGCCGTTGCTACCAGAGGGATGGCACCTTATAAAGCGGTTTTAACCCATGGCTTTTTGGTGGACGAAAAGGGGAGGAAAATGTCCAAGTCTTTAGGCAATGTGGTAGATCCCCTGAAAGTTATTAAAGAACTGGGAGCGGATATTTTGCGGCTCTGGGTGGCATCGGCTGATTACCGCTCCGACTTAGCAATTTCCAATAACATTTTAAAACAGACCGCCGAAGGCTACCGGAAGATTAGAAATACCATTCGGTTCTTACTGGGGAACCTCTATGATTACGACCATGAAAAACACCGGGTACCTTATGAGCGGCTGTTAGAAATTGACCGCTGGGCCCTTGCCAAGCTCCATCGCTTAATTGCCCGGGTGGTAAGAGCTTATCGGGATTATGAGTTTCACGTAGTATTCCATGCGGTTCATAACTTCTGTACGGTCGATATGAGCGCAATTTATTTAGATATTATTAAAGACAGACTTTATGTTGAACTGCCGGATAGCGAAAAACGCCGTTCAGCCCAGACGGTGCTGTATGAAATCCTTGATAGCCTTTTACGGCTACTGACACCGATTTTGGCTTTTACCACCGAAGAAGCCTATCGCCATTTCCCGGCCAAAGGCAAAAAAGAGTCGGTGCAGCTTTTAGACATGCCGAAAGTTGAAGAGAGATATCTGGATTTAACTTTAGAAGAGACCTGGGATAAAATCTTAGAGGTTCGAGCTAAAGTCTTAAAAGCTTTAGAAATTGCCCGGCAGGAAAAGTTAATAGGCCACAGTCTTGATGCCTGGGTAACTTTAAAGGCTTCGGGCGAACTTTACGACTTTTTAGTAGAGCGGGTAAATATGTGGCCGGAAATTTTCATTGTTTCCCAGGTTGATATTCAAAACGAGGAAGTTACCGGAGAAAACGGTGAATTACCTTTAGAAGTTGTGGTGAACAAAGCTTTAGGAGAAAAGTGCCAGCGTTGCTGGATGTATTCCCCTGAAGTGGGATTGGATCCGGAATTTCCGGATACCTGTCCGCGCTGTGCTGGAGTCCTGCACGAGTTAAAAAACCGTCCGCTGTAGCGGGCGGTTTTTTGTCTATAGGTATGAAAATTTTGTTTTGCGGTAATACTACCAATAAAATTACCGCGGTGCGGAGGGGATACGATGAATTGTCCGATTTGTGGTGGACGGGCTACCGGAAAGGTGGGAACCGACCAGTATTTTTGCTGGAATTGTTGTGTTGAATACCGGATAAATAAAGAAGGGGTGCAAATTTTTGAATTGGGCGAGGATGGAAGCCTCATGGCCTTTGATCCTTACAATCAGCAACTGTACTAAAAGGGAGCAAGGGAGGTAGCATTATGCGGCGGAATTTTTGGAGTGGCCTTTTAGCCGGAAGCCTTTTGGGTATGACATTGCTGGCATCGGTAGCCAACCGGCGGGAGGGCCGGAAGCTTATGCGGGAAGGCACTAAAGCCCGTAAGAAATTAATGCGGTTGTATGATGATTTGACCGATTTATGGAAATAGGTGAGAGAGTGTTCCCAAAATTTCTTTATTTCTTTCTAAGAGTAGCAGGGATTGTTGTTGCCCTTATCTTTTTTTATCGGATAAGGGCAGTTTTTTTCCCTTTTATTTTAGCGGGATTTTTAGCTTATCTTTTGCACTGGCCGGTAGAATGGCTTGAACGAAAAAAAATTAATCGGGGCTTTGGTATATTTCTACTTTACCTGGTGCTGGGTATAATGATTTTTCTTATTACAAAATTTTTTCTGCCGTCTTTTATAAAGCAAATCAATGAGTTAATAGCTGTTCTTCCGGGTTACTTGAATCAAGTGCAGGAGTTTTTGGATCGACAGCAGGCGGGAATTGACCGGGGTAGTCTTCCCCCGGAAATAAAAAAGAGCCTTCTAATCCAAATAGATTCTTTAGAAAAAAGCGTAGCGGGGATTTTAAAGAGCCTTTTAGCTACCCTGTGGGGAATATCTTCCCATCTTTTTGATTTTCTTTTAGCTCCGATTCTTGCCTATTATATTTTAAAAGATGTCCATAATTTAAAAAAAAATATTCTGGGTTATTTACCCGTTGATTTCCGGGATGAAGCGATTATTTTTCTTAAGGTCTGTGACCACGTTTTTGGGCGTTTTATCAAAGGCCATTTGTTAATTTGCCTAACGGTGGGTATACTAACCGGTTTAATTCTTTATATATTAAAGATACCTTACAGTTTTCTCCTGGGGCTATTAGCCGGAATTATGGAGTTGGTTCCTTATTTTGGACCAATTTTAGCTAGTATTCCCATTTTAGCTCTTGCTCTTTTGAAGGGAAAGGTTTTATTTATAAAAACTTTATTAGCAATAGTTTTAATTCAACAGATAGAAGGAAACGTCTTAGCCCCGAAAATTTTGGGAGATAGCCTTGGATTACATCCCCTTACCGTTATTTTTTTACTCCTTTGCGGTTTTAATTTAGGAGGGGTTTTGGGCATGATTTTAGCAGTCCCGGTTGCTGCAGTTGTTCGCAATTTATATTTTCTCTTTCGCTGGCGGGGGAATAGCCTTGAAGTTGACAGTAAAAATTTTGGTAAAGTATAATTAGATAAAGTTAAAACCGTTTGAATGGGGGAAATTTTGTGTTAGCGCGCGAAATCCGGGAAAAGTTCTTGAAATTTTTCGAAAGCAAAGGTCATAAGATTTTGCCCAGTGCTTCCCTTATTCCTGCAAATGACCCAAGTCTTTTGTGGACGGCAGCAGGGATGGTGCCTTTTAAGCCTTATTTTACCGGAGCGGCGGTTCCGGAGGTAAGGAGAGTTACTACTTGCCAGAAGTGTCTCAGGACTCCCGACATTGAGTCGGTAGGACGGACTGCCCGCCACCATACGTTTTTTGAGATGCTTGGTAACTTTTCCTTTGGGGATTATTTTAAGAAAGAAGCGATTACCTGGGCCTGGGAATTTGTTACCGAACATTTGGGCATATCCAAAGATAAATTATACATAACGATTTATTTGGATGATGATGAGGCTTTTGATATCTGGCACAACGTGGTGGGGGTTCCGGCGGAGCGTATAACCCGCCTTGGAAAAGATACCAACTTCTGGGAGATTGGGGTAGGACCCTGCGGACCATGTTCGGAAATTTATGTTGACCTGGGCCCAGAAAAGGGTTGTGGCAGCCCTGACTGCGGTGTGGCGTGTGATTGTGGTCGCTTTTTGGAAATCTGGAACCTGGTGTTTATCCAGTTTTTCCGGGATGAACAGGGGAACTATACTCCTTTAGAGCAAAAAGGGATCGATACCGGCATGGGGTTGGAACGAGTGGCGTCGGTTTTGCAAGGGGTACCTTCCAACTTTGATACCGATATTTTCCGGGAAATAATGGATTATGCCGCTCAAATCCTTGGGGTCAAATACGGTTACGATGAAAAGGTAGATGTGGCTTTAAAGGTGATTGCCGACCATACCCGGGCAATTACCTTTGCCATTACCGATGGAGCCCTTCCTTCCAATGAAGGCCGGGGATATGTGATTAGACGCTTGCTTCGCCGGGCGCTGCGCTTTGGCCGGCTTTTAGACCGGGAGGAGCCGTTTTTACACTTAGTAGCTGCCAAAGTAATAGAGCAGATGGGCGATGTGTACCCGGAATTAAGGGAAAAAGCAGAACATACTTTAAAAATCATTAAACTTGAAGAAGAAAAGTTCAGGGAAACTCTTAATCAGGGACTATCAATGTTAGCAGAACTGATGGAGCGCTTGACACAGGAAGGAAAAAAGGAAATTCCCGGACATCTTGCTTTTAAACTTTATGATACTTACGGTTTTCCCATTGAGTTAACCAAGGAGATCGCCGAGGAAAAAGGTTTTACGGTTGATGAGGAAGGCTTTAAACAGCAAATGGAAGAACAGCGCCGGCGGGCCCGGGAAGCACGGGAAGATGTGGATTATTTATCTACCAGGGATGCATTCTTAAAACAATTGAAAGAAGAACTGGGAGAGGTAACTTTTGTCGGCTATGAGAAGCTTTCGGAATCGACAGAGATAATTGCCATCATTAAAAACGGTCAAAAGGTTGAAAGCTTAGCAGCGGAAGAGGAAGGAGAGATTATTACCCGGGTAACTCCCTTTTACCCCGAAGGGGGTGGACAGGTAGCCGATAAAGGCGAAATTTTAGGTGACGGTTTTAAACTTTCGGTTTTGGATGTAGAAAAGCCTTTAAGTGATTTTATCCTTCACAAGGTTAAAGTTGTTGAGGGCAGTGTAAAAGTGGGCGATAAAGCCACTTTGATGGTGGATGAAACCACCCGCATGAGTACTGCCCGCAACCATACCGCCACCCACCTGCTCCACAAAGCCTTAAAAATGGTGTTGGGTGAACATGTAAATCAGGCGGGTTCGCTGGTTACTCCGGAACGGTTGCGCTTTGACTTTACCCATTTTGAGGGAGTTAGTGACGAAGACCTCCGGAAAATTGAAAATATTGTTAATGAGGCAATTTTACGAAATCTTTTAGTGCAAATTGATTACACCACCTTAGATGAAGCGCGCAAAGCAGGAGTTATTGCCCTCTTTGACGAAAAATACGGCGACCTCGTTCGGGTTGTTAAAATAGGTGAATTTTCCGCAGAACTCTGTGGTGGAACCCATGTTTCTTCTACGGGGGTAATAGGTTTCTTTAAAATCTTGGGCGAGAGCAGTATCGGTGCCGGGGTACGGCGCATAGAAGCCCTGACTGGCCTTGGAGCTTTAGAATACGTAAGAAGTTTGGAAGATACCCTGCAAAAGGCTACAGAACCTTATAAATGCACTTTTGCCGAATTACCGGAGAAAATAAGCAATACTTTAAAAACCCTGAAGGAAAAAGACCGGGAAATTGAAGCTCTTATGCAAAAAATTGCGTCCATTGAAGTTAAAAGTTTACTTAACTCCGTACGGGAGATAAAGGGAGTTAAGGTTCTTTCGGCCATAATTGATGGGGCCGATATGGAGGGACTTAGAAAAGCTTACGATGTGGTGAAGGCTTCCCTGGCCAATTACGTTGTTTTATTAGCGGGGGTTAAGGATGGAAAAGTGAACTTCCTGGCGGGCGTGGATAAAAACCTTACCGATAAATATCACGCCGGTGAACTGGTAAAGGAAGCGGCAAAAATCGCCGGAGGCGGCGGTGGTGGGAGACCGGATATGGCCCAGGCGGGCGGAAAGAATCCGGAAAAAGTTAAGGAAGCTTTACAGGTAATAGACGCCTACGTTCAGTCAAAATAACTTTAGCGGTATAAACCCCTCTTTTTTGGGGAAAATTCCCCTAAAGGGGGGCTTTTCTTATGAAAATACGCTGTCAATCCGACTGCTGGCATCAGATAAACGGTTACTGCAATCAGGAAAAAGTCTGGCTGAAACAGGAAGGTCTTAGGGTAGTGTGCCGGGATTATGACCGAAAAATGCCCGAAAAAGATACTACCACCGTCTTTTATTACCACTATAACGATAACCTCTGGACTTAAAGAAAATTTTTTTGGTTTACAGGAAATGTCTTTAAAGATGCCGAATAATATATATAAGATTTGGCGCAGAAAAGGGGGTGCTTATCATTGGGTGAAGATATGGAAAAAACCATGCGCTTTGGTTTTGATAAAGAAAAAAACACCAAGCATAAAGCCCTTTTACTTACCATTTATGAAGCGTTGCAGGAAAAAGGTTATAATCCGATAAATCAACTGGTGGGATACCTTTTATCAGGAGATCCGGCGTACATTACCAGTCATAAAAACGCCCGGAATTTAATTCGCAAAATTGAACGGGATGAATTACTGGAAGAGCTTTTAAAAGTGTACTTGGAAAGGGAATAAAAATTGGAAAGAAGGGTTCTTGGAAGAACGGGAATTGAAGTTTCGCGGCTTTGCTTTGGAGCTCTAACAATTGGACCGCTGCAAAGAAATTTGCCCTTAAAGGAAGGAGCCCGGCTTATACGCCTTGCTATAGAAAACGGGGTAAATTTTATTGATACCGCAGAGCTTTACCAAACCTACCCGTATATCAGAAGGGCATTAAAAGGTTTGCCCCCGGATCAGGTGGTAATTGCCACAAAATCGTATGCGGCAACAGCTCAAGCTATGGAGAAAAGCCTTAAGGAAGCTTTAACTTCCCTGGGGCGGGATTATATAGATATTTTTCTCTTACACGAGCAGGAGTCGTATTTTACCTTAAAGGGGCATGAAGAGGCCCTTTTTTATCTCCAAAAGGCCAAGGAAAAAGGCTATGTTCGGGCAGTAGGTATTTCTACTCATTTTATTGCCGGGGTAAGGGCGGGAATGATGCATCCTGCCGTGGAAGTGATTCATCCTCTGATAAATTACCGCGGCATAGGTATTGCCGATGGCACGGCTGAGGAAATGCTTGCAGCTATTTCTGAAGCTTATCTCATGGGTAAAGGGCTTTATGGTATGAAGCCTTTAGGTGGCGGGCATTTGGGAAGCGATTTTAAAAAAGCTTTTGACTTCGTTCTGGGGATAAAAGAACTTTCCGCAATTGCTGTGGGGATGAAATCGGAAATTGAGGTAATTGCTAATATAAACTACTTTCAAAAAAGTGAAATTGATGGTAAGATAGAAGAGAGTTTAAAAAAAACTGCCAGGAAGCTTCATATTGAAAGCTGGTGCCAGGGCTGTGGACGTTGTGTTAAAGTCTGTTCCCAGAAAGCTTTAACGCTGGGACCGAAGGGCAAAGTGCGGGTAAATCAGGAGAAATGCCTTTTTTGCGGATACTGTGGTGCTCACTGTCCTCATTTTGCCATCAAAGTAATTTAACCCGGCGGGTGGATGGATGAAAGTTTTAGGACTGGATGTTGGAGATAAAAAAATTGGGGTTGCGCTGTCCGATGAACTTGGCCTTACGGCTCAAGGATTAACGGTTATTTACCGGACAAGCTTAAAAAAAGATTTGGAGGAAATAAAAAAAATCATTGACCTGCATCATGTTACCGAAGTTGTTATTGGTTACCCGCGCAATATGAACGGGACTGCAGGACCCCGGGCGGAGCTGGTTAAGCGGTTTGCCCGGGAGCTTTACAAATTTACAGGGATTAAACCCGTTTTTTGGGATGAACGTTTATCTACCGTGGAAGCGGAAAAGCTATTAATAAGCGGAGATATCAGCCGCCGGAAGCGAAAAAAGGTAATTGATAAGCTGGCGGCAACGCTCATCCTTTCGGGTTATCTAAATTATAAAAGTAAAAATTAGAAAGAGGTGGAATCTATGGAAGTAGGCGAAGTAATTACCCTCGTTGATGAGGAACAAAATGAATTTGAATTTGCCGTCATTGACCTTCTTGAAGTTGAAGGCAAGAAGTACGCAATCTTGGTTCCGGCAGTGGAGGAAGACGAAGAAGAGTTAGAAGATGAAGAAGAAGCGGTGATCCTCCGTTTAGAGATGGACGAGGATGGTAACGAAATTTTAGTTGACCTGGAAGATGAAGAATGGGAAATGGTTGCCGATGCCTGGACCGAAAAAATGGAAGATGAAGGTTCAGATGAGTAAAAAGAAAGCTTTTAAAGCTTTCTTTTTTTGTGGCATAAAAGGAAAAAAAGAAAAAACGTAGTATTATATAACGGTACCAAATTATTAGTTTAGGTGGGGAAAAATGAAAAAGAGCTACATAATTTTAACTGTATTAATTGCCCTGGTGATTATGTTTTTAGCTGGCATTGTGGGTTTTTCTTACTATACCTACATAAAGCCTTACCAGGGGAAAATCGCGTACGGCGTGACCGTGGAAGGTGAGCCGGTAGGGGGCATGACTTTTAAGGAATTTAAACGTTACTTGGAGGGATTAAATAACGAACTTCAAAATCAACCGGTAGTGCTAACCCTTGGTAATAAAACCTGGACTTATAAAAAAGGCGACCTTGGTATATCGTTAAATACCGCTGAAATGTACCGGAAAGCTTATGAATTAGGGCGTAAAGGTTCGTTATTAAAACAAATTATGGAAAGACGGCAATTAAACAAAGCAGCAGTCGATATAAAATATCTTGTTCGACTTGAGGAAAGAAAGCTTTTGGCCAAGCTTGACCAAATCAATAAGGAAATTTATGTCGAACCCAAAAACGCGGAGTTTCGCCTTTTGCCCAATGAAACTTTTGCCATAATTCCCCATAAAACAGGTATTGCCCTGGATAGTGAACAGGCTGTTAAAGATGTGCGGGCAAATTTACTGGAAAATCCTCTAAAAGTAAGTTTTAAGTTAAAAGAAGTATTGCCGGACAAAACCACCGAAGACATAAAAAAGATGCGTTTAACCGGTCTTTTAGCAAGTTTTACCACGAGCTTTGATGTCAGGAAAGTTAACCGGTCTTATAATATTGGAGTAGCTGCCGGAAAGCTAAACGGTATTTTAATAGCTCCGGGGGAAGTGTTTTCCTTTAATAAAACGGTGGGCCCGAGGAGTGCCAAAGAAGGATATAAAAATGCCCCGGTGATTTTACGGGACCAGTTGGTAGAAGCGCTGGGCGGTGGGGTTTGTCAGGTATCGACAACTCTTTATAATGCGGTTTTGCTGGCCAATTTACCGATTGTTGAGCGGCATAACCATTCCCTGCCGGTAGCGTATGTGCCGCCGGGTCGGGATGCGACGGTAACCGACGGGGGCAAAGACTTTAAATTTAAAAATAACCTGCCCTGTTACTTGTATATTAAATCTTACGTTAACGGCAATCGGATTACCTTTAAAATCTTTGGGGATGCCAGCTTAAAAAAGCACGTGGTGATTAAAAGCTGGGTTACGAAAACTATTCCTTATAAGACAATTATCATAAAAGACTCAAGCCTTCCCGAAGGGAAAAAGGTTGTTAAACAGGAAGGAGCCCTTGGCAAGTATGCCAAAGCCCAGCGAATAGTCTACCAAAACGGCCGGGTAGTAAAAGTGGAAAACTTAAGGGACAGTTACTACAAACCAATGAATGAAATTATCCTGGTAGGAACCAAGAAAGTTCCAAACTCTTCTGCAAAGGAAAGTTCAGTAACGGAAAATGTTTATTAATATTTAGAGGAGAGGATTGGATGATTTTAGTTACCGGTGGAGCTGGTTATATTGGTTCTCACATAGTTCGGCAGTTATGCCTAAAAAATGAAAAAGTTTTGGTAGTGGATAATCTTTCTAAAGGGCATAAGAAAGCTGTGGATACAAGGGCTAAGCTTATTGTGGGCGATTTCGGGGATGAAAACCTCCTTCTGGAAATTTTCAAGAAATATGATATAAAAGCGGTTATTCACATGGCGGCGCAAAGTTTAGTGGGGGAATCAATGAGCCAGCCGGAAAAATATTTTGAGGAAAATATCAGTAAAACCCTGAGTTTGTTAAAAGTAATGCTCAAAGCTAATGTTAAGAAAATGGTGTTTTCCAGTACTGCAGCGGTTTACGGAGAACCGGAAAAATGGCCGATAACCGAAGATTTTCCGCAAAAACCAACCAATGTTTACGGTTATTCCAAACTGGTAATTGAGCAGTGCCTTGAGTGGTATCGCCAAATACATGGTTTTAATTACGTATCTTTACGGTATTTTAATGCTGCCGGGGCAGACCCTTCCGGGGATATTGGGGAAGACCACAATCCGGAAACCCACTTAATTCCCCTGATTTTCAAAGTAATTTTAGGAGAACAGGAAGAGTTGACGGTTTTTGGGACCGATTATCCCACCCCGGATGGCACTTGTATCCGGGATTATATTCACGTAAACGACCTTGCCGAGGCCCATATTCTGGCTTTAAATAAACTCAATAAAGACGAAAGCGGCGTTTACAATCTCGGGAACCAAAAAGGTTTTTCCGTAAAAGAAATAATTAAGGTCGCAGAAGAAGTTACCGGGGTAAAAGTTAAAGTTCGTTACGGCCAGCGTCGTCCCGGAGATCCGGCGGTTTTGGTGGCTTCTTCGGAAAAAATTCAGAAAGAACTCAATTTTACTCCCAAATTTGGAGACATTAAAACTATCGTCCAAACTGCCTGGGAGTGGCACAAAAACAATCCCCGGGGGTATGACCGGTAAATGTCCAAGAAAATAGTATTAAAAGCCACCCTTTTAATAATGGCTTTAACATTAACCAGCAGGATTCTGGGTTTTGTCCGGGAGATGGCCATTGCTTCCGTTTTCGGGGCAAGTAAGCTTGTGGATGCTTATCTTGCTGCGCAAATTATCCCGACGTTTTTTGCCAGTTTCATAGGTGGCGGGCTGATGGTGGTAGTTGTACCGATAATTAACGAATTTTTGGCGCAAAAAAAACATCAAGAAGCAACATATGTTACCAACTCTATCCTAACGCTATCTTTTTTGGCCCTTGGAATTATTATGGTTATCGGAGTTTTTACTGCGCCTTCTTTAATAAAATTTGTTGGTTATGGGTTTCAGGGGGATACTCTAAAACTTGCCCGGACCCTCTCCACCTGGCTTTTTCCCCTGGCAGTTTTAATGAGTTTGACCCAAATTTTAACCGGAGTATTAAATGCTTACCAGCATTTTTTTACACCGGCCTTGGGACCGGTGTTAAACAATGTGGTTTTAATAGCCGCAGTCATCCTGCTTGGGAAAAGCCAGGGAATTGTTGCTCTGGTAGGGGGAACGTTAGCCGGCTGGACTATTTACCTTTTAATTATGCTTCCGGCGTTTAAGAAAACTGGCTTTTATTTTAGGCCGGTTTTAGATATCCACCATCCGGCAGTAGTAAGGGCCTGGGAGATGTTTTTGCCGGTAATCATTGGTACCACCTTCACTCAAATAAATTTACTGGTAGACCGGATGCTGGCGTCATCCCTTACGGAAGGCAGCATTTCTGCTTTAAACTATGCGGCAAAGCTCTACCAGCTGCCACTGGGCTTGATTTCCCTGGCAGTTTCAAGTGCCATCTTTCCGAGTCTTTCAATTTTGGCGGCCCAAGGAGAAAAAACGAGGCTTTTAGAACTTACCCGCTTTGGCTTAAAGCTGAGCACGGTAATTTCCCTGCCGGCTCAGGTGGGACTTATGGTTTTAGCAACACCCATTGTGGCGGTGCTTTTTGAACGGGGGGCTTTTGATGCCCGGGCTACCGAGTTAACGGCTGGCGCCCTTTTCTTTTATAGCTTAGCAATCGTTTTTTACGTTATCAATGCGGTATTAACCAGACTTTTTTATGCCCAGAATGACACCCTTACCCCTTTAAAAGTGGGGGCTTTAGCGGTTCTGGGAAATATCGGGGCGAATCTTATTTTAGTCCGTTTTCTTGCCCACCGGGGGCTTGCTTTGGGGACAAGTTTTGCGGCAATTTTAAGTAATGTTCTCTTCTTTTATTTTGCCCAAAAAAAAATTGGCAATTTGTTTGACCGGGAAATGCAAAGCTTCTTTCTTAAATCATTAGCTGCCTCTCTTTTAATGGGAATAGGTGCTTATAAAATATACGATTGGTTATTATTTGAGGGACGGGCCGTTGCTTTATTTACCGCTATTTTGTTCGGGGTAACCCTGTATTTTGTTTTGCTTGTGGTTTTTGGGGTGGAAGAGGTAAAATATATTAAAAAGCTTTTTTTAAAATTTAAGGCAAAGCTTTCTTTATAAAATTAAATTCTTTTTTTATTTGCTGATTGTAAAAAGAAATGATATTTCGCTGGTTTTCCAAGATTTTTACGTAGCTTATACTTGCTCTGGGGATGTAAGTCCCTTGAATTAAGCGGTTTTTTGCAAATGGTAGGAAATGCTGGGTAAATTGTTGAGAAAAGAGTGGTAAAAGGTGAAAAAACTCCTTTATAGCATAACAGCTTCAGCATTGGTAGTTCTGGCGGTTTTTTTGGGCTTTTGGTCCTGGTGGCAGGAAAATATGGCTCCTGTAAACCCTGACGACCATAAACTTGTGGTGGTTAATATAAAAAAAGGTATGTCACCGGAGACAATTGCTCGAATTTTAAAGGAAAAAGAGTTAATTAAAAGTGAAACGGCTTTTCTTCTTTACCTTCGTTATCACAGGCTGAATTTAAAATTACAGGCGGGAACCTATGCGTTAACGAAAAGTATGACTACGCCGGAAATTGTTAAAACGGTAGTGGAAGGTAAAAGTTTAACTTTTAAAATTACCATTCCTGAAGGTTACAACGTGGCCAAAATAGCAAAGTTAATGGCAAGCTTTGGTTTTAATGAAAAAAAGGTTTTAGCTTTGGCCAAAAACCCTCCTTATGATTATCCTTATTTGAAAGAAATACCGGACAATGTCCAGTATAAACTTGAAGGGTATCTTTTTCCTGCAACTTACGAAATTTCCTATACCGATACTGAAGAAAAAATTATCGGTAGGATGTTAAAAAAATTTAACAGTATTGTTGAGGAAGAAAACCTTATAAAAGAAGCCCAAAAACGGGGGTTTACTTTACATCAGCTGCTAACTTTAGCGTCTCTTATCGAGCTGGAAGCCAAAAAGGCATCGGAAAGGCCGTTAATTTCCGGGGTAATTTACAATCGCTTGCAAAAAGGGATGCTCTTGGAACTTTGCCCCACGGTGGAATATGCGCTGGGGCGCCATAAACTACGGCTTTCAGCAGAGGATTTAAAAATAGAATCGCCCTATAATACCTATAAATACCGGGGATTACCCCCGGGGCCCATTGCTAACCCCGGACTTTCTTCCATTAAAGCGGCGTTAAATCCCGCAAAACACGACTATCTTTTTTATGTAGCCCGACCGGATGGTTATCATGCTTTTGCCAGAACTTATCAAGAGCATTTGCAAAACGTAAAAAAATATCTGCCTTAAGGAGGCAGTTTATGAACTACGAGATTTTAGCTCCGGCAGGAAATTTGGAAAAACTTATTTTTGCCTTTGTCTATGGTGCCGATGCTGCTTATTTAGCCGGACCAAAATACGGTCTTCGGGCCCGAGCCGGAAATTTTACCTGGGAAGAATTAAAAAAAGCCCGGGAAATAGCCCGGGAGCTCAACCGTAAAATTTATATTACCATTAACATTTTTGCCCATAATAAAGATCTTGAAGAACTTCCGGACTATCTGGAGTATTTAAATAAGATAAAGCCGGACGGGGTAATTGTGGCCGATCCGGGGGTTTTTCGCCTGGTAAAAAGGTATCTTCCGGAGATACCAATCCACATCAGCACCCAGGCCAATACTACCAATATTGAAGCTGTAAAATTCTGGGAAGAGCTGGGGGCCAAAAGGATAGTTTTAGCGCGGGAGCTAACTCTGGAGGAGATTGCCGAAATTCGTCAAAATACGGCAATGGAACTGGAAATGTTTGTTCATGGCGCCATGTGCATTTCCTACTCCGGAAGGTGTCTTTTAAGCAGTTACCTTACCGGACGGGATGCCAACCTGGGGGATTGTGCCCAGGTTTGCCGCTGGCCTTTTCATCTCTATGAAGAAAAAGCTCCCGGTCAGTTTTTTCCCATTGAAGAAGACGAGCGGGGAAGCTATATTTTTAACTCTTATGATCTTTCTTTAATCGAAGACCTGCCGAAATTGGTGGAAATTGGGATAAATAGCTTTAAAATCGAAGGACGGATGAAATCGGTTCATTATGTGGCAACTACGGCGCGAATTTATAAAGAAGCTTTAACCCTGGCTTTAGAAGGGAAAACTCTCTCACCGGAAAAGCAGAACGAACTTTTAAAAATACGCCACCGGCCTTACAATAAAGGCTTTTTGTACGGAAAACCGCAGCAGGGAAGGGTGGATGAAAAAAATTATACCCTGGAATACGAATTTGTGGGCATCGTTTGGGGCTTTCAAGATGGCTTAAATTATGCGGAGCAGCGGGGAAAGATTGAAAAGGGAGATTATCTGGAAATCTTTACCCCCGACGGCCTAACGGTAAGGGGGATAGCGCAAAAACTTTATGATGAAGAACAAAGGGAAATTCCTTCAACTCCCCATCCGCAGATGCGCTTTTATTTTGCAGGGTTTCCGCCGCTCCCGAAATACAGTTTAATTCGCAAGGTTCCCAGGGGGGTTTACAATGAGTGAAAAAGAAATGGTGCTCGTTGAGGTAAACCCGAGCGAAATTGTTTATCTGGACTTTCTTTTAGAAGGGTTTAATGGCCTTGGCATTGGGCATACCCTTGATCCGAAAATTGCTCGTGTTGCTATTTACACTACTTCTTCCATGAAGGCGGAACTTATCTCAACCTTAAAAAAACTGCCTATTAACGTAACCCTTATCGGTGAAGAATAAAACCGGTAGGGGTTTTTACGTAAATAGCGAAATTTTCGCTAAAAATCGTTGACTATTTTAGTATAAGTAATATAAGATAATAGTATAATCAAAAAATGTAAAAAGAGGTGTAGGAAATGACGGTAAAGGGAAATAAAATTCGCGAGCTCAGGGAAGAGCGCGGACTTACCTTAAATGAACTTTCCAAAAAAGCGGGTCTTTCAATTTCCTACTTGAGCGAAATTGAAAGGGGTTCCAAAAAGCCGTCATTAAAAACCATTGACAAAATTGCCAAAGCTTTAAACGTTAATAAAGCGCAAATTTTGGAAACCGAGCAATTGGAAGTAAGCCTAACTTTAGGCGAGCGAATTCGCTTGATAAGGGAAGAAAAAAAGCTTACCATAAGCGAACTTGCGGCGCGGGTGGGCATATCGGTTTCCTATTTAAGTGAAATTGAAAGGGATACGGTGAACCCTTCCGTTGCTACCTTACGCCGGATTGCGGAAGAATTAGGTGTATCGGTAGCCGATTTAATGGGGAAGGAACATTCCCTTGGTTACAAGTTAAAAAAGTTAAGGGAAGATATGGGCCTTACCCAGGCGGAATTAGCCAGTCAGGCGGGGGTTTCTCCGGGATTAATTGGCCAGATAGAACAGGGGAAAGTTCAACCTTCGCTAAAAACTATCGAAAAATTGGCGGAAGTATTGGGAACAACTCCTTGTTACTTTATTTTGGAACAAACCTCTCCGGAACAAATGTTAAATTTAATGAGTCCGGAATTAAGGGAGCTTTTGCTAAATCCCAACGTTCAATCGTTATTGAGCAGTATTTGTACCTTGAATGAAAAGGAACTCCAGTTTATTTTAAACTTTATCCAGCTGTTTAAAAAATCAGGGGTAATGGAAGAATAAATTTTACACATATATTATTGACAGCGAAAAATTTTTATACTATAATCGTAAAGTGTCGGAGGGAGGTTAAAAATGCCAAGGTACGATTTTCGTTGTGAAGACTGTGGCGAAAAATTTACTGCCTGGGCTTCCATAAACGACCGGGATAAAGTAGTTTGTCCAAAATGTGAAAGTAACCGCGTAAAACAACTTTTAACGGGATTTGGCATCATAGGCGGAAGCCAGAGTAGCAGCTCTTTAAGTTCTGCCGGAAGTTCGGGCTGTACTTCCTTTGGCTGAGGAATATAAGCAGTTTAGCCCGGGAGGCTAAAATTTATGGATAAAAAAGCGAAATTACAGGAATTGGAAAAACGGTATCAGGATCTTTTAGCGCGCTGGCCGGCTCATTCGGTGAAGCCGGAAATGATTATCGAAAAAGAAGAACTGGAAGACGAAATAGCTGAGCTCAAAAAGGCTATTGCGGAAGAAAAGATGGGTCATGTTTTTGATCCGCAAAATCGGCATAGGTTAAAAAACGAAAAACGAAAAAAAATCCTGCCCCCCGAGGAGACGGTGGCCAAACTGCCGCTAAATCCCGGGGAGGTTATTTTAGACTACGGTGCGGGGATTGGTTATTTTACCGTACCTCTTGCTAAAAGAACCGGGAGCTCGGGGGTGGTTTATGCCGTTGATATTTCCCCCGAGATTATAAAAGACCTGGAAGAAGAAGTGTTAAAAGAGGGACTTACAAATGTTAAAACAGCTTTAGTTCCCGGGGATGGGAGTCTACCGGAAGAGTTTCCGGAGTTTGATGTAATTTTTTTAGCAACGGTGTTGCACGAGCTTTCGGAAAAAGAAGCGGTTTTATCCGCATTGACCCAAAAACTGAAAAAACAGGGTAAGCTAATTATCATTGACTGGGAAAAGAAAGAAACCGAATTTGGCCCTCCGGTAGCCCACAGGGTTTCTGTGGAGGAGGCGGTTTCTTATCTTGAAAAAGCTGGTTTAAAGCTACTGCAGAAGATGAACGTAAGTGCAGCTCACTGGGGTATAATAGGGATAAAAGAATAAAAGGAGGAGGTCTTTATGGTTTTAAAGTTTACCGATGCCAATTTTGAAGATGAAGTAATTAATTCCGATATGCCGGTATTAGTAGATTTTTGGGCGGAGTGGTGTGGTCCGTGCCGGATGATTGCCCCCATCATCGAAAGACTGGCGATTGATTATCTCGGTCAGGTTAAAGTTGGCAAGCTAAATGTTGATGAAAACCGGGAAACGGCTATTGCTCTTGGAATCATGAGCATTCCTACGGTAATGATTTTTAAAGATGGAAAGGTGCTTGATACCATTATCGGTTATCAGCCGGAAAACGTCTTTCGCGAGAAAATAGAAAAAGCGTTAAAAAAGTAGGTTAAAAACGTAATTGAGAAAAGGGAGAATCTTAAGGTGTTTGCCAAAAAACAAGCGGTAATAATTTACGAGCGGTGCAAAAACTGTGAAGTTTGTGAACCCCAGGAGAAGTGTCCGGCCTACGCCATCATTAAGGAAGACGATGAATATTACATCGGACCCTCCTGTCAGGGGTGCGGTTACTGCCGTAAGTTTTGCCCTTATAATGCTATTGAGCTTACCAGTTAGGTGATTAAATTGTTAGAAAAGATTATAGCTCGTTACGAAAAGGAATCCGGTGAAGGTCTTTCCTGCGGCAACAATATAGCGGTGGGAAGCTTAAAACCGGGCATGATAGTACTGGATTTGGGATGCGGCAATGGGGGAGAAACAATTAGAGCTGCACAAATTGTTGCTCCGGGGTTTGCCGTTGGACTTGATATTACCGAAAAACTTTTAGAAAAAGGGCAAAAAAAAGCCCGGGAACAGGGAGTTAAAAACGTTGTTTTTATCAAAGGTGAAATAGAAAACTTACCCTTTGTCGGGGAAAGCTTTGATGTGGTAATTTCCAATTGTGCTTTAAATCATGCCCGGGATAAGTTAAAAGTATACCGGGAGATTTACAGGGTTTTAAAGGAAGACGGCTATTTTATTGTATCCGACCCGGTTAGCCTGGTGGAACTTCCACCGGAAATAAAAAATAACGAGGAACTCTGGGCCCAGTGTTTTGCTGGAGCGGAAGAAGAGTCGAAGTATTTACGCTACATTATCGAAGCCGGGTTTACTTTGGAGATTTTAAAAAGAAGGGAATACGAAAAAAACGGCTATCCTTTTGCCAGTCTTACCATTAAAGGTACCAAGAAAAGGAGGTGAAATCATGAAAGCTATTACCAGAAAACAAACCGCAAAGTGTGACTACAACCTTGGGTGCGCTCAGTGCTGCTCCAAGACCTCCAAGGTGGTTGCGGGTTGCCACGACTAAGTTTTATCCGGAAAAGAGGAGATAACCATGTATTTTAGTAAGTATAACTTAATTTTACCCTTTGCAGATAATTACTTACTTTTAAATCCTCTTTCCGGAGCGGTGGATTTGCTGGAAGAAAGCGATTACCAACTTTTAGAGGAGCTAAGAAAAAGCTCCTCTAAAAATTTTGACCGGCAATTTATCGCTTACCTCCGGGAAAGAGGTTATATATATGAAGATGAAGGGGAAGAAGAGGAGAAATTAACCGAAACCTTTAAAGAATTCTTGGAGATAAACAATACCTCCCCTACCCAGATTTTTTTTGTACCAACTTACAACTGTAATTTAGCGTGCAGTTACTGTTTTCAGCAGGGGATTAAAGATAAAAAAGATTTACCAACAAAAGAGGTTTTGGATGCCTTTTTTAATTACGTAAATCAAAATTTTAAAAACGAGCCGGAAAAGCCGTTTTTAACTTTATTTGGCGGTGAACCGTTAATTGCTTCGGAATACCAAAAAGAAGTTATAGCTTACTTTCTCTATCAGGCGAAGATTAACGGGTATGAAGTTTCAATAGTTACCAACGGTTATGCCCTTAAGGAGTACATGCCAATTTTAACAAAGGGCGTAATTAAAGAAGTGCAAATTACCGTTGACGGACCACCGGAAATTCACGACCAGCGGCGGGTTACCAAAGGCGGCGGTAAAACCTTTGACAGGATTTTTGAAGGGCTGCTTCTTTTAAAAGAAGCGGGCATTCCTATCAACCTGCGGGCAGTGGTGGATAAAAGCAATCTTATAACCCTGGTTGAACTGGCTAAACTTCTTGACGAGAACGGATTTTTGGATTTACCCAAAAGCAAGTTTAAAACCCAGATAGGGAGAAATTACGAGCTGTTTGAATGCCAGGACCAGAGTCAAAATCTGTATGACCGCTTAGCTCTCTGGGCAGAATATGCCAAGCTCTCTAAACAATATCCGATTTTACAAAAATTCCACCTTCCAGAATTTAAAGGAGTAAAGTACCTGGTGGATAACGGGGAGATGCCTTTTCCCACTTATGATAACTGCCCGGCATTTAAAAAAGAATGGGCTTTTGATTATCAGGGAAAAATTTATGGCTGCACCGCCAATGTAGGCCGGGAGGAGTTCATGGTAGGAACTTTTTATCCGGAAGTTCGCCTTGATGAAGAAAAAATCAAACCCTGGCAAAAGCGGTCAATTTTGACTATCCCAAAATGCCGGGAATGCGAAGTGGCCCTTTTGTGTGGTGGCGGTTGCGGTACCGTTGCTTACAACCGGGAAAAAACCGTTTTAGCACCGGACTGCCGGCCAATTCGCGAGCTCTGGGAAATCGGAGTAAATTACTACAGCAAAGAAATTAAAGCCTTAGGAGAGAACTAAATATGGCGTATACCGAAGGCTGTCTGATTTGCGGTGCCGAGATTACTTACCAGGAGGAACCGGCGGAGAAAACCTGCACCATTTGCGGGAAAAAAGAATTAAGTCAGGCCCAGTGCAGTCAAGGACATTTTGTTTGCAGTGACTGCCACCGGGGGGAACATTTAAAGACTATCATAAATTTTTGTCAAAACACTGATTGGCAAAATCCGGTGGATATCTTTGATTATCTTACCCAGGTGCCGGGTTTTCCCCTGCACGGTCCAGAACACCATGCTTTAACTGCAGCAAGTTTAATTGCCGCTTATCAGAATATTACCGGGCAGAAAAATCCCAGAGCCATTCGGGATGCGGTGGTACGGGCTAAACAGTTAGTGGGCGGTAGTTGCGGGCTCTGGGGGGCCTGCAGTTCAGCTCTGGGTGCAGGAATTGCCTTTTCGATAATTTTTGGTAATACTCCGTTGTCCCGGGAAAGATGGGGGGATGCTAACCGGGCTACCGGTAAAATCCTGGAAAAAATCGGCGCTATCGGTGGTCCAAGATGCTGCAAAAGGACTTCTTATTTAAGCTTAATAAACGGAGCTAAAATCTTAGAACAGCTTACTGGAATAAAATTTCAGCTAACCACACCTAAATGTATGTTTAGCCGTCGTAATAAAGAGTGCTTAAAAGAAAAATGCCCCTTTTATCCCGGATGATTGATAAATTTTCGGGGAAAATAAGAAAAAATCGTATTAAGGGGGTAATTAAATGACCGAATTAATTTTAACACCGGAAGAAAGAGAAGTTTTATTAAAAGCTATTGACCATTGTTTAAATACGTGTAAATCCGGGGGAGCAGCAAGTGGATGCCCGGACTGCGAGACCCTGGAAAAAATAAAGCAAAAGCTCTAAAAATTTAAACTCAAGGGGGAGAGGAAAATGAGCGACAAAGTTATATATTTAAGCCAAGAACAGTTTGACGAAGTGGTATTAAAAAGCGATGTTCCGGTAATTGTGGATTTTTATTCCGAAGATTGTCCACCCTGCGAGGCACTGGCTCCGGCTTACGAGAAGCTTGCCCAGCAGTACGGGGATAAATTTAAGTTTGTCAAAATCTACCGGCAGCAAAACCGACCTTTAGCCGAAAAGCTGGGAGTTAAGGGTAGCCCCACAGTTCTGTTTTATGTCAACGGGCAAGAAGTGGGCCAGAGGTTAACCGGCTATATTTCCAAGCGTCAGCTAAGGGAAGCCATGGAAAAAGCTTTTGGCCAGAAACTTTTGCCGGAAGTTCCGGAAACGGTTAAGTATGATGTTATTGTTCTTGGTGGCGGTCCGGCAGGTTTAAGTGCGGCTCTGTATACCGCCCGGGCCAAGTTAAGAACCATTGTGGTGGATGAAAGTGTTCCCGGTGGCCAGGCGGCTACCACCTACCATATTGCTAACTACCCCGGTACCCCCGGAACGATTAGAGGTAAGGAACTAACTCAAAATATGCTTAATCAGGCCTTAGCTTTTGGTGCAGAAGTTGATGATTTAAAAGAAGTATTAAAAGTTGAATTAACCGGAGAGGTTAAGAGGGTTATCACCGAAGATAAGATTTATGAAGCTCCGGCCATCATTTTAGCCACCGGAGCAGAACCAAGAAAACTTCCGGCGGAAGGGGAAGACCTTTTCCGGGGCCGCGGCGTCCACTACTGTGCTACCTGTGATGGGGCAATGTACCAGGGCATGAAAGTAGTGGTGGTTGGCGGTGGCAACTCAGCCGTAGAAGAAGCGGTATTTTTGACCCGTTTTGCCACCGAAGTTACGATTATTCACCAGTTTGACCACTTCCAGGCTTCCAAAGTTGCCCAGGAAGAAGCTTTTGCCAATCCCAAAATAAAGGTTATCTGGGATTCGGAAGTACGTAAGGTTGTTGGGGATAAACATGTAACCGGCGTTGTGATTGAAAATCTGAAAACCAAAGAACTTTCTACCGTGCCTACCGATGGGGTGTTTGTTTACATTGGAACTCAGCCTAAAACCAATTTGTTTGCCGGACAGGTAGAGATGAACGAATGGGGTTATATTATTACCGATGAAGAAATGCGGACCAATATACCGGGAGTTTTTGCGGCGGGAGATTTAAGGCAGAAGTCAGTACGGCAGGCGGTAACCGCTGCGGCCGATGGGGTAATTGCGGCAGTAAATGTGGAGAGATATCTTGCCAGTAAAAAGTAAATTTAGTATTATTGAAAAGGGGCACCTCCGCGGGTGCCCTTAAATAATAGTTTATTGGTATAATAAGATTAATACCCCCCGTTAAACATAGATGTGTTATAAGTTATAAAAAAGTGAAATGAAAGGGAGATGAGGAGATGAATATAACTTTTACCGAAGAAGCTAAAAAATATTTGGAAGGAAAAAATGATACCATTAGAATTGAATTTATGGCTTACGGAGGTGGGTGATGCCCGGTACAGCAATTGCCCACCGTGTTTGTGGGAAAACCGCAGGATGAACGATTTTTTAATCTTTATGAAGTAGAAGGAATTAAGGTCTATGTGCCGAAAAATACAATAGCGGTTAAAGATCCGGTTAAAATCTACCTTGAAGGCAAGTGGATGTTTCAGCGCTTAGAGGTTGATGGTCTTGATCTTGCTTAATATTTCTTAGGGGGGTATTCTCTTGCCTTTAAAAAAGATTTTCCTCTTCACAGCGGTAATTTTAGTGGTGGTTAGTAGTTTTCCAGCCCTGGGAGAAGTGGACCAAGACGTTTTAAACGATGTAATTCATACTTTTTGGGCTCCGGATTTTTGTGGTATGAACCTGGCCGATTGTCCGGCTTCTTCCGCTGAAGAAATGCGGAATCAAATTAAAGAAATGTTGGAACAGGGAAAAACCAAACAGGAAATAATAAATTACTACACAAACCTTTACGGTACCAAAATTTTAGCGGAACCTCCCAAAACGGGTGTATATGCGGCAATTTGGGTTATGCCGGCAATTGCGGTAGTTGCCGGCGGTGTATTAGTTTACACCGTGGTCAAGAAACGCCGGAAGGAAGTAAAGGTGGAGGAGAAGAAAGAGCTAACGGTAGATGACGACCTTAGTTTGGAAGTGGAAAAGGAGTTGAAGAAATATTTATAAGTGGCTAACACTTGGCATTTCTCCAGTGGCTTTAAAGATTGGCTCGCTGGAAATTCGCTGGTACGGAGTTTTGATGGCGATAAGTGTATTGATTGGTACTTATCTTGCTTTAAAAGAAGCAAAACGGAAAAATATCCATGAGGACCATATTTACAACTTGGTTTTACTCGGAGCTCCAATAGGGTGGATTGGAGCCCGGATCTGGTACGTTCTCTGGAACTGGGATTATTACAGCAAGTATCCGGCCGAGATTCCGGCTATCTGGCATGGCGGGCTTGCCTTTCACGGTGGTATTTTAGCGGCAATCCTAGTGGGGATTGTTTACGCCCGGATGAAAAAGCAGTCTTTTTGGCAACTGGCGGATCTTTTTGCTCCCAGCATAATTTTAGGGCAGGCAATTGGCCGCTGGGGAAATTATTTTAACCAGGAAGCTTATGGCTACCCTACCGATCTTCCCTGGGCTATGTATATTGACGGTGCCTGGCGCCATCCCACCTTTTTATACGAATCCCTCTGGGATCTGGGGGTGTTTGTTTACCTCTGGCAAACCCGTAAAAAACAAAGGTATAGTGGCGAAATCTTTTTAAAATATCTTCTCTGGTATTCGGTAGGAAGGTTTATTGTAGAAGGTTTTCGGGTGGATAGCTTTTGGGTTGGCCCCTTTCGTTTAGAACAGCTTTTAAGTGTGGGGTTAATCGTATTTAGCCTTATTATGATGAGGGTGTTGGGGAGAAATGAGGGAGAGAATTAGCAGTATTCTTTCGGTTATTACTGCGGTTTTAGGGTGCATTACCTGAGTGGGACCGGTAATATTAGCCTCCTTGGGTCTGGGAGGAGCGTCTTTTTCGTTTTTTGCGCCACTGGCCCCTTACCGGAGTTTCTTTTTAGTACTTACCTTTGTTTTTTTAGGTTACGCCTTTTATGAAACTTATTTTAAAGGCAAAAGTTCGAAGTTAAACAAAATCGTCCTCTGGTCGGCAACCGTTTTGGTTGTGATAGTTTTAACTTATACTTATCGCTATACCTTACTAAGCTTATTTTCTTTTTAAGGGGAGGGGTTTTGTTGCCGCGGAGCAAATATGTATTTTGGGTAATAATAGTTTTGCTATTATTTGCTTTGACGGGGTGCTTAAAAGCCGGTTATAAGGATTTAGAGCCCGATGAAGCCAAGAAGCTTATTGATGAAAATCCAATGCTTTTAATTATGGATGTCAGAGAACCTTATGAGTATGCCGAAGCGCGTATTCCCGGTTCCCATAACATTCCTATGGGAGAGGTGGAACAGCAGTTACCCAACATTGATAAAGAACAGGAAATTTTAGTGGTATGTGAAACCGGAAGTCGGTCGGCAAGTATTGCCCAGATGCTGGTGAGTAAAGGTTACAAGCATGTTTACAATTTAAAAGGGGGCATTGCTAACTGGCCCTATGAATTGGAAAAATAAAGAAAAACACACACGTCCAAAGGGCGGGTGTGTTTTTTGTTTTAAAGCTTAGCTTTCGTTTACCGCTTTTAAAATTCTTTCTTCATCCAAACCAATAATAACTTCTTTATCGTTAATAATCAATGTAGGTACCGTGGTATAGCCGGTTGTTTTAAACATCCGCTCAAAGGCATCAAGGTCTTTCGTAATATCGTAATCGGTAAAATTTAGCCCTTTTTCCTGAAGAAAATTTCGCACCAGGCGACAGTACGGACAGGTAGGGGTACTGAACAACTCAATTTTAGCCATGATTTTTACCTCCTTACTCATAGTATAGCTTTTTCCGGGGGAAAATGATACCGAAAAAATTTTACCACAGGGTATTGACAGGCGGGAGATGGTTTTTTAAAATAAAAAATGTAAATAATAACTATTACTAATAATAAAAAATTAATGGAGGGATGGTTATGGATTTACAGCTTATTAATGAAAACCAAATCGGGGTTGCGAAAGACACAGAGGCTTTAGCGGCGGTTGAAGGTGAGTTTAAAGGTGAAACCTATGAAGTTGGAGTGTATCTGGCAATGGCCCGGCAGGCGGAAAGGGAAGGACTGCCGGAAGTAGCCCGGGTTTTAGAAAAAATTGCCTTGGAAGAAGCCTGGCATGCTGCCCGTTTTGCTGAACTTGCCGGCAAAATTTCGTCCAGCACCAAGGAAAATATCGAAAAAATGCTGAAAGGTGAAATGGAAGCCAATAAAGGTAAAAAAGAAGCTGCTAAAAAAGCCAAAGAATTAGGTTTGGATGAAGTGCATGATGCTTTGGACGAATCTTCCCGGGATGAAGCAAGACATGCCCGTGCTTTAAAAGGTTTACTGGATAGGTACTTTAAATAAGAAAAAGGTCCGGGTAACCCCGGGCTTTTTTCTTTCTTGACAGTTTCAGGAAGTTTTAATATAAACTTAGTTATAGATAGAAAATTTTTTTCCGTGGATGGGGGACTGCGGTGTTTGGAAATTATTTTGGGAAAATTATTTTAAGCTTTTTTTCCTTTTTTCTCTTAACGGTTATTTTGCACGGGGGATTTAGAGGGTATCTAAAAAGCCTTTTTGTTTCCCTGAAACGATTATTAACAACCAGGGAGTATTTATTATATTTTCTGGGGATTCTTCTTCTTTTGCTTTTGGATGTGCTGGAATTAAAAGGGGAGAGTGGTTTTCCTTCTTCTTACCTTTATTCGTACTTTATTGCCAAAATTGAAGCTCCTCTGATTATAAAGTTACAGAGCTTTCAGCCTGCTTGGTTAGTATTTTTGTTGAGCTATGTCTACGTTTTTCTTTTTCCGGTTCTGTTTGCTGCTATCCTTTATTATGGTCTGATTAACGATCAAAAGACATTAATTGCCGGACTTTTTTATATTTATCTTATAAACTATTTAGTGGCCATGCCTTTTTATGTTAACCTGCCGGTATATGAAGCCTGGTCGATTCACCCGGGGATTAAACTTTTACTGGTGAAATACTACCCTCAATTTAATGTGGAGTACCGCTCCTTTTCCGGAATTAATAACAATTTTCCCAGCCTCCACACTGCCCTTTCGGTTAGCTTTTTCTATTTAGCATTTAAACTTCGAGATAAAAGGCTTACGGGTGTGCTGGGGGTTTCTTCGAGCTTGATAGTAATTTCCACCATTTACCTGGGGATTCACTGGATAATTGACATTATTGCAGGCATCTTTTTGGGAGTTGGGGTGGTCTATTTTTACACCTACCAAATAGAAGAGCGGGAATTTATGGTAAATTTTTACAAAAAATTAGCTTTTGCTTTTTTAGCAATAGTCTTTTTTCTTGGCGGATTGGTTAACGGCGCTCCCCATGCGGAAAAATATTATGCCTACTTTAAACAGCAGGTGAGTTACATGGAGATTCAGGAAAAAGCAGCAACCAAGCTGAAAAGTTTGTACGATGTTTTTAAAAATGAGTTCAAGGAATTTAGCGACCGGCTGTAATTAAGCCGGAATTTTCTTTTTTAGGCAGGAATTTTAAAAAGAATAGCGAAAGCATATAGTATTTTAAGAAAAATCAAAATATTAAAATATTATTAAAACTGGGGTGAGGAGATGGAACTATTAGAACAGTTCTGGAAAAAAGAAAAAAGAGCTCTGGCCCGGATAATTTCTTTAGTAGAAAATAACGGGCCGGAAAAAGAAGAAGTTTTGGCCAAAATTTATCCCCATACCGGGACAGCGCAAATAGTTGGGATTACCGGGGCTCCGGGGGCGGGGAAAAGCTCATTAACCGATAGTTTAATCGAACTTCTGCGGCGGGAAGGGAAAACGGTAGCGGTGGTAGCGGTTGATCCTTCAAGCCCGTTTACCGGCGGAGCTCTCTTGGGGGATAGAATTCGCATGCAAAACCATGCGCTGGATGAAGGGGTATTTATTCGCAGTATGGGAAGTAGAGGAAGCCTTGGAGGAATTTCTGCAGCCACCAAAGATGTTGTGAAAGTTTTAGACGCCTTTGGTTATGATTATATAATTGTGGAAACGGTTGGCGTGGGTCAGGGCGAACTGGATGTTATGCATGTGGCGGACACCGTTCTGGTGGTGTTAACTCCTGCTGCCGGTGATAGTATTCAAACCATAAAGGCGGGTATTATGGAAATTGCCGATATTTTTGTGGTTAATAAAGCGGACTTACCCGGTGCCGGGAAAATGGTAACGGATGTAAATGCTATGTTAGACTTAAAAGGTGAGCAGCTTGTCTGGCGTCCCCCGGTAGTTAAAACGTCTACCACTACCGGCGAAGGTCTGGAAGAGCTTTTAGAACTTATTAAAAAACATTTTGCCTTTTTAGCGGAAAGCTCTGAGTTGGAAAAGCGAAGACAGGAACGACGGGAGCGGGAAATTATCGAAATAGCCATGAATGCCCTTTACCGGAAACTTAAGTTTTTACTAACGGAAGAGGATATTAAACATTTAATTGAGAGGGTAAACCGCAAAGAAATTCCGCCGCAGGCGGCTTCTGAGGAGCTCTTAAAAAGGTTGGGGGTAAGGAGGTAATGCTCCATCTTTACTATGGGCCGGGAAAAGGAAAAAGTACCGCTGCCCTGGGAATGCTTTTAAGGGCTTACGGCCATGGACTTAAGGTGGCGTACTTTGGTTTTCTTAAGGGCGAAGGGTTTTACGGGGAATTTGAAACGCTTAAGAAATTGGACATTGAAAAATATTGCCTTGGGAAAAGCTGCCCTTATGCTTCGTTAATTAAAACCGGAATAAAATCCTGTCCGGTAAAAGATAACTGCAACCTTTGCCACGTAAACCTTAAAAATCCGGACGAGGAAGATAAAAAGCTTTTCCTGGAAGGATTTTTCTGGGCCAAAGCTCAAATTAACGCTTCACCCTACCGGCTGGTCGTGATGGATGAATTAGCTTTAGCGGCAAAGATTGATTTAATTGATGAAGAGAGTTTAACATCCTTTCTTAAGGAGATAAAAAGAAAAGAAAATCTTGAAATGATTCTTACCGGACGGGAAGCGCCGCTTTATCTAAAAGCTTATGCCGACTACGTTACTTATTTTGCCGAAGAGAAACATCCTTTTACTGAGCTTGGACTTACTTCCCGAAAGGGGGTTGAGTTTTAGCCAAAAAATCAACCGTTTAACCTCAAAATTTTGCAGTTCACGGTAAGTTTATTGGAAGCAGCAGCTTTTTGGATTATAACTTAAAGTAGCAAAACATTTTGAGGAGGGGTTTTAAATGCCAAACATGGTCGACTATGAAAAAACTTACCGTGAATTTCGGCACCAGGTGCCCGAGTATTTTAATTTTGCCCGGGATACTTTTGATGTCTGGGCCCAAGATCCGAATAAACTTGCTATGCTCTGGGTCGATGACTTCGGCAATGAACGGCGTTTTACTTTTAAACAATTTTCAGAATTATCAAAACAAACTGCCAATTTCTTTAATTTTCTGGGGGTTAAGCAGGGGGACCGAATTTTAGTTATTTTGCCGCGGTTACCGGAATGGTGGGTAATTTACCTGGCGGCAATTCGGGCTGGGATAATTTTTATTCCGGGGACTACCCAGCTGACTTCTAAGGATATTAAATACCGGGTGGAAACAGCGGAAACGGTTATGGTGATTACCGATGAGGATAATGCGGCCAAGGTGGAAGAAATTAAAGGAGAGTTACCGGTATTAAAACATCTCGTAATCGTCGGCAAGAGGGACGGATGGCTTTCCTTAAACGAGGAGATTGCTAAATTTAGTCCGGAGTACGAAGCTGCTAACACTAAAAGCGATGACCCGGCGATTATCTTTTTCACTTCGGGAACCACCGGCTATCCCAAGATGGCCGTGCATACCCACGCCAGTTACCCGATAGGCCACTATATTACCGGAAAGTACTGGCTGGATTTAACTCCCGATGACCTGCACTGGAATATGTCCGATACCGGGTGGGCAAAAGCGGCCTGGTCCAGCTTTTTTGGGCCGTGGATTTGCGGTGCGGCAATTTTTGTCCACCATTCGGTGGGTAAATTTGACGCTAAAAAAACGTTGGAGCTTTTAGCTAAATATCCCATCACCACCTTCTGTGGTCCGCCAACCGCTTACCGGGTTTTTGTTCTGGAAGATTTAAAAAAGTATAAGTTTCCGCATTTACGCCATTGCGTAGCTGCGGGCGAACCTTTAAACCCCGAGGTAATCAAAGTGTGGAAAGAAGCAACCGGGCTAACCATCCGGGATGGTTACGGCCAAACGGAAACCTGCGTCCTGGTGGCGAACTTCCCCTGTTTTGAAGTAAAACCCGGGTCGATGGGTAAACCGGCTCCCGGCTATTATGTCTCGATCATTGACGATGAAGGGAACGAACTGCCGCCCGGCAAGGAAGGTAATATTGCCATTAAAGTTAAACCGGAGCGGCCGGTGGGACTGTTTAAAGAATACTGGAAAAATCCCGATAAAACCGCCGAAGTGTTCCGGGGCGACTGGTATTTAACCGGCGACCGGGCTATTAAAGATGAGGATGGCTACTTCTGGTTTGTGGGCCGGGCTGATGATGTTATCCTGGCTGCCGGCTACCGGATAGGACCGTTTGAGGTGGAAAGCGCCCTGGTGGAGCATCCGGCGGTGGCCGAGGCGGCGGTCGTGGCGAGCCCCGATGAAATCCGGGGAGAAATTGTCAAGGCGTTTGTGGTACTGGCCCCGGGATATTCTCCGTCGGAGGAACTGGTTAAAGAATTGCAGGAGCACGTGAAGAAAGTTACCGCTCCTTATAAGTACCCGCGGGAAATCGAATTTATCGATGCTTTACCCAAAACCGTTTCCGGTAAAATCCGCCGGGTGGAGTTGAGGGAAAGAGAGTGGGCCAAAAAGCTCGGTAAAAAGAAATAATTTACCGTGGAAAAGGGAGGGAGATTTATGGATGAGTTAAAAAAAGCTTATGAAGAGTGGCAGAAGAAGTATCAGGAAAAATGCCCCGATAAAGATGAAGATTTTGTAACCATTTCCGGTGAACCAATAAAAAGCCTGTATACTCCCCTTGATCTGGAAGGGCATAATTACCTCGAAAAATTAGGATTCCCCGGGGAATATCCCTTTACCCGGGGAATCCACTACAACATGTACCGGGGGAAGGTCTGGACTTTCCGCCAGTTTTCCGGCTTTGCCACTGCCAAGGAAACCAATGAACGGTACAAAATGCTTTTAGCCAAAGGGCAGACCGGTTTATCGGTAGCTTTTGATATGCCTACCATCATGGGGTACGACTCGGACCACCCGCGGGCCGAAGGAGAAGTGGGACGCTGCGGCGTAGCGATCGACTCGTTGGCGGACATGGAAGAGCTTTTTGACGGAATCCCCCTTGACAAGGTGAGCACCTCGATGACCATTAACGGTCCGGCAGCGGTTCTCTGGGCGATGTACATTGCCTGTGCCGAAAAGCAGGGGGTACCCTCGGAAAAGCTTTCCGGCACCATTCAAAACGATATCTTGAAAGAATATATAGCGCAGAAATCCTGGATTTTCCCGCCGGAGCCGTCCATGCGGATTATCACCGATATCTTTGCTTACGGGGCCAAGCACGTGCCCAGGTGGAATACGATAAGCATTTCCGGTTACCATATTCGGGAAGCAGGAGCCACGGCAGTTCAGGAATTAGCTTTTACCTTAGCCGATGGTTTTGCTTATGTGGAGGCGGGAATTAAAGCCGGCCTTGATGTGGATGAGTTTGCTCCGAGACTTTCCTTCTTCTTCAATTCGCACATGGATTTCTTTGAAGAAATAGCTAAATTTAGAGCGGCCCGGCGCATCTGGGCCCGCCGGATGAAAGAGAAGTATGGAGCTAAGAATCCGCGGTCCTGGCTTTTAAGATTTCACACCCAGACGGCGGGCTGCAGTTTAACCGCCCAGCAGCCGGAAAATAATATTGTGCGTACAGCCTTTGAGGCTTTGGCTGCAGTTTTAGGGGGTACCCAGTCCCTCCATACCAACTCCATGGATGAAGTTTTAGCACTGCCTACCGAAAAAGCGGTCACCATAGCTTTAAGAACGCAGCAAATAATTGCCCACGAAACCGGTGTCATTAACACCATTGATCCCTTGGGCGGTTCGTATTATGTGGAAGCGTTAACCGATAAAATGGAGGAGGAAGCGGAAAAATATTTCAAGAAAATTGAGGAACTGGGCGGAGTTATCGAAGCCATTAACAAAGGTTTCTTCCAGCAGGAAATTGCCGATGCGGCTTATCGTTACCAGCAGGCGGTGGAGCGGAAAAAACGGATTATTGTGGGAGTCAATGAATACGTGGAAGAAGATGAAAAGATCGACATTCCGATCTTGAAAATTGATCCCGAGGTGGAAGAGCGGCAAAAACGGAAGTTAAAATCCTTAAGGGCTACCCGGGATAATGAAAAGGTGGAAATTGCCCTGCGGGAGTTAAAAGATGCGGCGCGGGGAACGGATAATTTAATGCCGTATATCTTAAATGCAGTTCGGGTTTATGCCACCGAAGGGGAAATTATTCAAAGCTTAAAAGAAGTGTTTGGGGAATATAAAGAAAAACCGATTTTTTAAGGGAGGGGAGAAGATGGCGCGGAAAATAAGAGTACTGGTTGCAAAACCCGGACTGGACGGTCACGATCGCGGCGCCAAGGTGGTGGCCAGGGCGCTTCGGGATGCGGGCATGGAGGTTATTTATACCGGATTGCATCAGACCCCCGAGCAAATCGTCCAGGCAGCCATTCAGGAAGATGTGGATGTGGTGGGGATCAGCATATTATCCGGTGCCCATATGACCGTTTTTCCCAAGGTAAAAAAGCTTTTAGAGGAAAAGGGAGCGGGAGATATCATCGTCATGGGAGGCGGAATAATACCGGACGATGATAAAAAAGAGCTGATTGAAAAAGGATATGCTGCTGAGCTCTTTACCCCGGGAACCCCTTTAGAGGAGATTATTGAATGGGTCCGGAAAAATGTAAAACCAAAAGAATATTAAAGGGAATATAATAAATCCCCGGTTTTGGCCGGGGATTTTTTTAAATTACTTTTAAACTTTGAAAGCCGGTTTTCAGGGCTTTTTCGTTTACGGCAAGCACTTCCGGTTTATTTTTAAAAATATAGCTTAAATTGAGAGTGGCTGTTTCCAAGGAAATCAGGTTGGTTACGGCTAAAACTGCGCCTAACATCACCATATTGGAAGCCCGGGATTCGCCGATTTTAAGAGCAAGTTCATTGGCTGGTATTTGATGGATATGGATATCACTTTTTATTTCAGGGATGGAAGGGATAAGAGAGCTATTAATAAAAAGATGCCCGCCTTTTTTTACCGTATCTTTAAACTTTAGTAACGAAGGGTAGTTCATTGCTACCAAGACATCGGGCTCGGTAACCACCGGTGAGGCAATGAACTCTTTTTCTATCACTACGCTGCAGTTGGCAGTGCCTCCTCGCATTTCCGGACCGTAAGAAGGGATAAATGAACTATTAAAACCTTCTTTAATGGCAGCATGGGCTAACAGCATGCCCATGGCCATAATACCCTGACCGCCAAAGCCTGCAAAGATAAACTCCATTTTACCACACCCCTTCCGGTTTTTTAAATTCCCCCGGAGGATAATACTGAGCCATTGTTTCTTTAACATACTTTAAAGCTTTTACCGGACTTAAGCCCCAGTTGGTCGGACAGGTGGAGAGGATTTCAACCAGGGAAAAACCTAAACCTTTTTCTTGAACGGTAAAGGCGGTTTTAATCGCTTTTTTAGCTTTTATGACCTGACCGGGATCAAAAAGCGCTACCCGGGCAATATAAGCTACCCCATCTAAAGTGGCCAGCATTTCTGAAACTTTAAGGGGAAAACCGTTATCTTTGGTGCGCCCTTCGGGGGTGGTAGTGGTCTTTTGGCCCATTAAAGTAGTGGGGGCCATTTGCCCTCCGGTCATGCCGTAAATGGAATTATTAATAAAGATTACCGTTATATTTTCTCCCCGGCCTGCGGCGTGAACGATTTCACCCATGCCAATAGAAGCCAGGTCACCGTCTCCCTGATAAGTAAAGACAATTCTATCCGGCAGTGCCCTTTTAATTCCGGTAGCTACTGCCGGGGCTCGCCCGTGGGCAGCTTGCTGCATGTCAAGGTTAAAGTAGTCGTAGGCTAAAACCGAGCAGCCAACGGAGGCAACCCCAATGGTCTTTTCCATGAGTCCCAGTTCGTCGATGACTTCTGCCACCAACCGGTGGGCGATACCGTGGGTACAGCCCGGGCAGTAATGAAAGGGTATCTTGGTTAAGCTTTCCGGCCGGGTTAAAATTTCTGCCATTATTCCTGCCCCCCTTCAAGGATTTCTAAAGTTCTTCTAAAAATTTTCTGGGGTGAGGGGACAATACCGCCGGCGGTACCGTAAAAATAAACCGGTTTTTGGCCTTTTACTGCCCGTTCGACATCTTCGACCATTTGCCCCATGCTCATCTCCACTACCATAAATCCTTTACTCTGGTTAACTTTTTCGGCAATTACGGTATAAGGGAAAGGCCACAGGGTTATCGGCCTGATTAACCCGGCATTGATACCTTTTTCCTTTAAAAGCTCAATTACTTTTAAGGAAAATCGGGCCGAGGAGCCATAGGCTACAAAGAAAAATTCAGCCTCTTCATTTATTACTTCAACCCGGACTTCTTTTTCGGCAATTACTTGATATTTTTTAAAGAGTTTTTGGTTGTGACTGAATAACTTTTCCGGATCAAGGTACAGGGAGTTTATAATGTTGGGTTTCCGGTTCTTCCTTCCACGGGTGGCCCAGGTTTTTTCCTCCAAGGGAAAAGCGGGGATATAGGGTTTTAACGTAACCGACTCCATCATTTGTCCCAGTAAACCGTCGCCCAAGACCATGACCGGGTTTCGGTAGTGGTCGGCTAAATCAAAGGCTAACATTGTATGGTCGTATAATTCTTGAACCGAAGAAGGAGCTAAGACAATTAACCGGTAGTCGCCGTGACCGCCGCCTTTGGTGGCTTGAAAATAATCCGATTGCGAAGGCTGGATGCCTCCAAGGCCGGGACCTCCCCGCATCATATTGACAATTACAGCGGGGAGTTCTGCTGCGGCGAGGTAGGAAATCCCTTCCTGCATTAGACTAATACCCGGGCCGGAAGAGGAAGTCATGGTTCTAACGCCGGCGCCGGCTGCTCCGTAAACCATGTTAATTGCAGCAACTTCGCTTTCAGCTTGCAAAAAGGTGCCACCGGCCCGAGGAAGATGTTTGGCTAAATATTCACCAACTTCGTTTTGGGGGGTGATGGGATAGCCAAAATAAACATTCAGTCCGGCCCTAATTGCCGCTTCGGCCAGCGCTTCATTGCCTTTCATTAAAACCGTTTCCATTTACCTTCCCTCCCTCTGGACCGTGATAGCAAGGTCCGGGCACATGCGGTAGCAGGTACCGCAGGCGGTGCAAACTTCCTGGTCAAAGCTTAGGACGCGGTAGCCCTTTTCATTTAAATTATCGGTAAAAGTTATCGCTTTAACCGGACAAAATTCCACACAAAGACCGCAGGCTTTACAGAGATTTTGAACGTAAATTATTTTTGGCAAGTTAAGCCCTCCTTTGTAAAAGCCGCTTTTTGGCATACATGATTGCAGCTTCCTGGGGAGTTATCTTTTGTTCCCGGGAAAGAGTTAAGACTTCTTTAACTTTATCGTAAATTGTGGCAACCTTAGCTTTTACCCGGTTCTGATCATAACCTTCCGGGTTTAATTCTTCGGCTACGTTAATTACTCCGCCGCCGTTTATGATGAAGTCCGGGACATAAACTATTCCGCGTTCCGCTAAAAGTTTACCGTCTTCCAACTTTGCCAGCTGGTTATTGGCAGCACCGGCAACTATTTTTACTTTAAGCCGGGGAATGGTGTTTTCGTTTAAAATTCCTCCTAAAGCACAGGGAGCAAAGATATCGGCTTTGACATCATAAATTTGCTCTGGTTGAACAAAACGGGCGTTAAAACGTTTTATTGCTTCAGCTACCCTATCCTCAAAAATATCGGTGACAATTAGTTCCGCCCCTTCCTGGTGAAGGTGTTCTAAAAGATACATTCCCACATGGCCTAAACCTTGAACGGCAACTTTTTTGCCCTTAAGGGAAGTATCGCCAAAAACATATTCTAAGGCTGCTTTCATTCCCGTGTAGACACCAAAAGCAGTAAAGGGAGAGGGGTCGCCGCTTTTGGCGGGAAGACCGGCAACATACGGGGTGTGTCTGGATACTTCCAGCATATCTTGCGAGGTAATTCCTACGTCTTCAGCGGTGTAGTACTTGCCCCCTAAAGCGTTTACTGCTTCAGCAAAGCGGGCAAATAGCTCTGAAGACTTATCGGTTCGAGGATCACCAATAATGACCGCTTTACCACCGCCAAGGTTTAAACCCATGGCGGAGTTTTTATAAGTCATTCCTTCGGCAAGCCGCAGGACATCGGTTAAGGCCTCTTCATCACTTTTGTAAAACCACATTCTGCATCCACCAAGAGCAGGACCTAAAACCGTACTGTGGACGGCAATTATGGCTTTAAAGTTAGTTTTTTTATCGGTAGCAAAAAGTACGGTTTCATAACCTTGATAATTTTCCTTTTTAACAATTTCCATCACCGTGCCCCCCAAACTTTTTATTTTAAAAATTTTCAATAAAAAAGACACGCAAAAAGCGTGCCATTTATTAATAAAAGGGATTTATCCGATTGTTGAAATAAAATTCAGATAATGTGAAAAAAATTTCCGGAAAGAAGATACTTATAAAAGGTCAAACTCTTTTAGCTTGTTATACAAACTGCGGGGAGTTATTCCAAGAAGCTGGGCTGCTTTGGTTTTGTTATATTTAGCTTTTTCGAGAGCTTCCTTAACCACCGATTTTTCAAATTCCCGGGTCAGTTTCTTTAAGTTTAAGTCGGAGCTTTGGGTTTTAGAAAAAGAAGTTTGGGGAGTTTCTTCAAAAAGCTTGGGCAGATGTTCGGGGCCCAAGCGATTTTCGGCCAGGGATACTTTTAACATCGCCCGCCCTAAATAATTTTCAAGTTCCCGGATATTTCCCGGCCAGGAATAACTCATTAAATAGCGGAAAACTTCCGGATCAATAAATTTAATATTGCGGCCGTATTCCCTGTTAAGTTTTTGGACAATAGCCCGGGCTAAAGCGGGGATATCGGTTTTACGTTCTCGTAAAGCCGGTAAATTAATGGGGATTACGTTTATCCGGTAATAAAGGTCTTCCCGGAAGGTTTTATTTTTTACCGCTTCTTCTAAGTTTAAATTGGTAGCAGCGATAATCCTTACATCTACCGGAATTGGCTGATTACCGCCTACCCGTACAATTTCCTTTTCCTGAAGAACTCTCAAAAGTTTAGCCTGCAAATTGGAGGAGAGAGTGGTGATTTCATCTAAAAACAGAGTTCCCCCATTGGCTTCTTCAAAGACACCTTTTTTACCGCCTTTTTTAGCCCCGGTAAAAGCCCCTTCTTCGTAGCCAAAAAGTTCACTTTCTAAAAGACTTTCGGTTAAGGCGGCGCAATTGATCCGGATAAAAGGTTTTTTTGCCCTGGGACTCTGGTTATGGATAGCGTGGGCAAATAGTTCCTTACCGGTTCCGGACTCGCCGCGCAGCAAGACAGTAGCGGAAGTCTGGGCTGCTAACTTGGCAAGCTCTATAGCTGAAATTAGTAAGGGATGTTCTCCTATTATATCATCAAAGGTGTAGCGGGCGCTCGAAGCAAGGGAACGCTTTAACCGATCGATTTCTTCGGTAAGTCTTTTTAATTCCGAGACATCGTGAATAACGGCGACGCTTCCTTTTAGGGTGCCGTCGACAATTAGGGGTGCGGCGTTAACCACCACTTCCTTTTTTAAGGGACCGACTTTCATCGTGATATTTTTTATCGGCCTTTTTTCCTGTAGTACTCGAAAATGAACACTTTCCCCTTCGGCAATATCAACCGTTGCCGGTTTACCGATGACATCCTTTTCGGTAAGTCCGGTAAGTTCGGAATAGGCTTTATTGATTAAAAGCCCGTAACCCCGTTCATCGACCACCGAGATAGCGTCTTGCGTACAATCAATAATTGAAGTTAATAAGGTTTTAATTTCCTGAAGGTTGGTTAATTCCTCGGCTAACTTTTGCATGTCAGTAATATCTTTAAAAATAGCAAAGGCACCGATTACTTCTCCAAATTCATTGAAGAGAGGAATCCGGCTGGTAATAATTTTTGCTTGTCCCAAGTCTTGAAACTGGTTGATTTCGGCTTTGCCGGTTTTGAGGATAACGTGCAGCCGGGTGTTAGGGATGGCGTCAACGACGTATTTTCCCAGTGCCTGGTTGCGGTTTATCCCGGTAATTTTTTCGGCAGCGCTATTAAACCAGGTAATAATTCCTTCACGGTTTACCGCAATTAAACCGTCGTGGGCGGAGTTAATTATGGCTTCAAGCTCTTTTTCCTGGTAAAAAAGTTCATCAGCTAAAGATATAAAAAGTTTAGCGATATAGCCGCTAAGATAAGGGATATTTTCCTTTAAGTTTTTTAAAGTTTTTTCGATTTGGGGGTCGCCGGTGGTGTCAATAATAAGATTGGGAGCTTTCGTTAGCCCTTCCTCAAGGGTTGAGAAAACCGGGATATTTAAGTCCTTGGCAATTTTGACCCCCAAAGCTTCCGGGTTTTTTTCTACTGCCATAAGCTTTAAATTACTTTTTTTACCAAGAATTTTTAAAAATCTGGTTCCGCCCTGCCCTAAACCTAAAAGAAGGATCTTAATTGCTTCCATTATCTCACCCTGTAAAATAAATTGTTTTTCCTTAATATATTCGCCGGAAAAATCTTTAAACCTCTATTTTTCGTCAAACCCTTGCATAGGGATTTGGGGTGGGGGTAAGATGTTTTTAGAAGCATTTCTGGAGGGAGATAAAAATGAAAATTATCGATGCTCTTTTTGCGCCAGGACTTACCGGTTTTTATTTTGATGATCAAGAGGCCATTAAAAAAGGTGCGGTACATAACGGGTTCTGGTATGAAGGGAACCCCCAAACTCCCGGTTACAAAAGGATTCGCCAGAAGGGTGAAGCAATTCTGGTTATGCTTGTTTTGGAAAATGGGGAAGTGGCGTATGGCGATTGTGCGGCGGTGCAGTATTCGGGAACGGGAGGTCGGGACCCTCTTTTTACTGCTGAAGAGTTTTTGCCGATCCTGGAAAATGAAATACGCCCGAAGTTAATTGGGCTTGAGTTAAATAGTTTTAGAAACCTTGCTCATATTTTTGACCGGGAGCTAACGGTTAACGGAAAACCTTTACATACCGCTTTAAGATACGGGCTAACCCAGGCGCTTTTAGATGGCGTAGCCCGGGCGCAAAAAAAGCTTATGGCGGAAGTGATAGCGGAGGAATATCAGCTACCGGTGATTCCCGAGCCGGTACCGATTTTTGTTCAAACCGGCGATGACCTATACACCAATGCCGATAAGGCAATTATTAAAAGAGCCGACGTTTTACCCCATGCCCTTATTAATAACGTGGAGGAAAAATTAGGGCGGCAGGGGGAAAAGCTTTTAGCTTACATAAAGTGGTTGAAAAAAAGGATATTTGAGCTGGCTGGTGATGAATATCGTCCGGTGATTCATATTGACGTTTATGGTACCGTCGGTTTAATTTTTGCCAATGACCTTGAGAAAATTGCCGGTTACCTTGCAACTTTAGCTCATGAGGCGGCTCCCTTTAAGCTTAGAATTGAAGGACCGGTAGATATGGGAAGCCTCTGGGGGCAAATCGAGGCTCTATCTAAGTTAAGGGAAATAATTGACCGAAGAGGGATTCCCGTGGAAATTGTGGCCGATGAATGGTGTAATACCTTGGAAGACATTAAATTATTTGCTGACCATAAAGCGGGACATATGGTTCAGATTAAAACTCCCGACTTGGGCGGGATAAACAACGTTGTGGAGGCGGTGCTTTACGCCAAAATGAAGGGTATAGGTGCATATCTGGGAGGTACCTGCAACGAAACCGACCGCTCAGCGCAAATTTCGGTACATTTGGCTCTGGCAACCCGCCCGGACCAGATGTTAGCCAAACCCGGGATGGGGTTGGATGAAGGGTTAATGATTGTTTATAATGAAATGCAGCGAGCAATTGCCCTGTTAAAGAGGCGAGGAGGTAAATAAATGGAAAAGGTGAAAATCCTATCCCCTACCGCTATTTTGGGGTACGGCTTTCCGGTTAAATCTTTTGAAGCTGGATTGGAAAAAAAGCCAGATGTTATCGCTGTTGATGCTGGTTCGGTCGACCCCGGACCGTATTATTTAGGAGCCGGAAAATCGTTTACCCAGCGGGCTGCGGTAAAAAGGGACCTTTATTACATGCTTAAAGCTTGTGTGGAACTAAATATTCCGCTGTTAATTGGTACTGCCGGGGGAGCCGGCGGCAGGGTTCATTTAATGGAAGTAGTAGAAATTATCAAAGAACTGGCTTTTGAAAATGATCTTTCCTTTAAAATGGCGGTTATTGATACCGAAATAGATAAAGAGTGGTTAAAAGATAAAGTTAGACAAAGGAAAACCAAACCGTTAGGAAATTTACCGGATTTAACCATTGAGGAAATTGAGGAAGCGGTGCGGATTGTGGCCCAGGCGGGAATGGAGCCGTTTATCAAAGCGTTAAAAGCCGGTGCTCAGGTAATCGTGGCGGGAAGAGCTTTTGACCCGGCGGTTTTTGCTGCCTATCCGGTGGCCCACGGTTTTGATGTGGGTTTATCCCTGCATTTGGGGAAAATACTGGAATGTGCGGCGATTGCTACCGAACCGGGCAGCGGCAGCGACTGCTTGATGGGGGAACTTGACCGGGAAGGATTTGTAGTTTACCCCTTAAATCCCGAACGGCGGGCTACACCCCTTTCGGTATCTGCCCATTCCCTTTATGAAAAAACTAGTCCCTTTGAGTTACACGGTCCGGGTGGTAAGCTTGACCTCTCCCAGGTGAACTTTCAAGCAGTAGATGACCGGACGGTGAGGGTTACCGGTACTAAATTCATTAAAACCCCCAATTACTACCTGAAAATTGAGGGCGTAAAAAGAGTAGGATTCCGGGCCATTAGCATTGCCGGCAGCAGGGACCCGAAATTTATTGAAAATTTCCAGTCCATAGCATCAGGGGTAAAAAAACGGGTGGAAGATAATTTTCCAGAACTTGCGGGAAAGTATTATCTAAACTTTATAGCTTACGGGATAAACGGTGTTATGGGGGCGTTAGAGCCGGAAAACAAGCTTTCCCATGAAATTGGGATTGTTATGGATGTGGTGGCGGAAGATAAAAATACTGCCGAACAGATATTAAGTTTTACCCGCAGTACCATGCTCCATTTTGGTTTTCCCGGGCGAATTTCCACCGCCGGAAATCTGGCGTTTTCCTTCTCTCCTTCGGATATTCCGGTTGGCGATGTTTATAATTTCTCCATCCACCATTTGGTGGAAGTGGAAGATCCGGAAAAGCTTTTTCCCATCGAACACATTGAAATAGGAGGTAGAGGCGGTGGTAAAACTTATTGATATTGCCAAAGTAATCCGGAGTAAAAACTCCGGACCTTTTGAGCTTACTTTTGACATTATTTTTAAAGATAAGGAAATTTACGAAAAGGTTAAAGGGAAAAAAGCTATTAATAGCGAATTAATAAAAAGGCTTTATAAAATTTCTGAAGACAAAATAATAGGTATTTATTATTTTGATCCGGCACTGGCGGTGAAGTTTACTATAGTACGTCCCCTGCCAGCAGGACACCTGGGAGAAACCGATATTTACGGGGCCCAGCAGCATGCACCGCTTTTAAATGCAGAACTTGAACTGTAAAGGAGAGGCAAAATGGGGAGAATTGAGGTCATTACCGGTCCAATGTTCTCCGGGAAATCGGAGGAACTGGTGCGCAGAGCCTTGCGGCTTATGTATGCTAAGAAAAAAGTAATAGCATTTCACCATGCTCTGGATAATCGCTTCGGGCATAAAAAAATAGTCAGTAGGAGCGGGTTTGAACTGGAATCCTACCCGGTTCAAAATTTTGCTTTTGAGGTAATCTGGGATTTAGCAAAAGATTATGATGCGGTTTTAGTTGATGAAGCTCAATTTTTTAGTGACGAACTGGTGGATACCTGTTTAAATTTGCGCCGGCGTTCGAAAATTGTGGTGGTTTCCGGTTTGGATTTGGATGTTTACGAAAATCCTTTTGGCCCAATGCCGAAACTGTTAGCTCTGGCTGACAGGGTGGATAAATTAAAAGCCGTTTGTTTTGAATGCGGAGAGGAAGCTACGATATCATATCGTTTATCGGGGGAGAAGGAACAAATAGTGGTTGGAGACAAAAATTACATCGCCCTGTGTTACCGCTGTTATTATGCCAAGAAAAAAGAAGAGCGGTAGAACGCTACCGCTCGTAGTAACGGCATTTTTCCCGGGAACAGCCGTGGGGGTGCTTTAGATATTCGCTGCATGATATTTTATAATTGAGGGGCAGATTGAAAATTTACCCCTCATGATTATTTTAAGAAAGAAGGGGTAGTATGGACATTAGAGAAATTTTGACCCGTTTTAAAAATATTGCGGTGGTAGGGGTTTCCGATAAGCCGGAACGCCCGAGTTATCAGGTAGCAAAATTTTTAATGGAAAAAGGGTACAGGGTTTTTCCTGTAAATCCTAACTTGGATAGTTTTCTTGGCCAAAAAGCTTATAGGTCTTTAGAAGAAATTCCAGAAACGGTGGAAATTGTGGATGTTTTTCGCAAGACTGAAGAAGTACCGGCAATAGCTAAGTCTTCCGTGACTATTGGTGCTAAGGTTTTATGGCAGCAGGAGGGAGTAAATAGCCCGGAAGCTAAGGAAATTGCCGAAGCTGCCGGTTTAATTGTTATTGCCGATCGCTGTATCAAAAAAGAATATCTTAAAAATTTCCCTTAAAAAGGGGTGAAGGTTAAATGGCCAATTGCACCGAGGTAATGGTAAAGGAACATGAACTTATCTTGAGAATGTTAGATATTTTAGAAACCGGAGCGGACAAGCTTTCCCGGGGAGAGTTTGTTCCGCCGGAAGTATTTACCGGAGCGGTTATTTTTATCCGGGAGTTTGCTGATCGCTTTCATCACGGCAAAGAAGAAGATGTGTTTTTCCCTGCTCTGTATGAAGCGGGAATGCCGGAAGAAAACAGCCCTCAGGAGCTTTTAAATTTAGAGCACAAACTCGGGCGAAGGTTTGTGGGGCGCCTGGATGAGGCAGCAGAGCAGTACATGGATGGGGATGACGGAGCAATACCGGCAGTGGTGGAAGCTGCCCGCGACTATGTAAGGCTCTTACGGCAGCATATTTTAAAGGAAAATGAGGGGCTTTTTCCTGTGGCTGAACGCCTTATGAGCGATAGCTTAAAGGAAAGGGTAAACCAGAACTATGCGGAAGTTGAAAGGGAAAGATTTCCCGAAGACACGGTGCTAAGATTTACCCAGTTAGTGGAACGTTTTGAACATTTACTGGATATAAAGAAAAATTAACCTGGAGGTTTTTATGGAGTACCGGTGGAGAGTAATGTGGGTAGTGGCTCTTGGGACTTTTATGGCGCCACTGGATGCCAGCGTTGTGAATATTGCCCTTCTTTCAATAATTAAAGATTTTAAGGCAAGTTTAGCGACCGGAGAATGGGTAATTTTAATTTACCTTCTTTTCATCAGCACTCTTTTGCTGACTTATGGACGCCTGGGGGATTTGTACGGTAAAAAATTGGTTTACGTTACGGGCTTTGTAGTTTTCACTGTTGGTTCTTTGTTATGCGGTCTTTCCCCGACCCTTGGTTTTTTAATAGGAGCGCGGGTTATCCAATCCCTTGGCGCAGGGATGATGATGGCCATGGCGCCGGCAATTGTTACCGAAGTTTTTCCATCGCAGGAACGGGGAAAGGCTTTGGGGATTAATGGCATGATGGTGGCTGCAGCTCTGGCTTTTGGGCCTTCTGCCGGGGGATTTTTAACTCACTTTTTCGGGTGGCGTTCCGTGTTTTTTATTAATCTCCCTATTGGATTAATTGGGAGTATTTTGGCCTTTAAAATAATTAAGAACGATTTCACGCGGGAAAAACATTCCTTTGATTTTCTCGGGGCTTTTTTAAGCTTTCTTGGTCTTGGAAGCCTTTTAATCCTTCTTACCTTTTTTGAAAAATACGGCTTTACCCATCCCTTAATGATTGGTGCCTTGGTTATTTCAATCCTGGCTTTTCTTTTGTTTTTATACACCGAAAAAAAGGTTTCTGAACCAATGGTGGATTTGGGCTTATTTAAAAATCGTGATTTTTCGTTTAGTAACTTAAGTGCTTTTTTAAGCTATGTTGCCTTGTATCAAGTGGTGTTTTTAATGCCGATTTATCTGCAACAGTTGCGACATTTTACTCCCGAAAAAGCAGGAATGGTAATGTCGGTGCATCCGTTACTAACAATGATTGTAGCTCCTTTAAGCGGAAGCCTTTCCGACAAAATCGGTTCGAAGGTTTTAGCCCCTTTGGGAATGACGGTTATGGCTTTAGGGTTATTTGCCCTTTCCCGTTTAAATAGCGAGACAACAGTTGGCATAATTATCTTATCTTTAATGTTAATCGGGCTTGGCAGTGCCATTTTTCAGTCGCCCAACAACAGCACTATAATGGGGAGTGTGCCGAAAAATCGCCTGGGAACCGCTTCCGGGTTTCTGGCGACAATGCGCAATGTCGGAATGGTAATGGGAGTAGCCGTTGCCGGGGCCGTGTTTACCGGCCGGCGTACTTATTATTTAACTTATTATTTGCAAAATCACTATACTAAAGAACTTGCAACCGTAAAAGCCTTTGTTTTAGCTTTTAGGGAAGCATTTTTAGTGGGCGCTTTTATTGCCCTGTTGTCGGCTGCAGCTTCACTGGTAAGATCCCGGGGGCGAAAAGAAAAGCTTTTACAAAAATAATTCTGGAGTGTTTACTATGGCCTTAAAAGAACTGGCGAAAAACTTCTGGCGGAAAAACTTTAATTTAAAACCCTTTGAAAAAGTAATAATTGTTTTTGATAATAAACGGGAAGAGCTGGCGCGGGCTCTTTCCGAAACTGCCGTCATGTTTAAAGCCGATTTGGGCCTGGTAAAAATTTATGATTCGGAGCTTCCTCCGGATATCGAAGACCGTCTGGTCGGGGCGGACGTAGTTGTCTTTTTAACCGAAAAATCTTATTCTCACCATCCCTTAAGGGTAAAGGCTTGTGAGGCAGGAGCAAGAATTGCCAGTCTTCCCAAAATAACTTCGGAAATCTTTAAAAGAGCTGCTCAGGCGGATTACGAAAAATTGGCGGCCAGAACGAAAACTTTGGCGGACCTTTTAACCGGTGCTTCTGAAGTCAAAATAACCTCTTCCCTTGGGACCAATTTTACGGTAAATATTCGGGGGAAAGAAGGCTTGCTGGATATCGGAAACTTTACCGAGCCCGGTAATTTTGGCAATTTTCCGGCGGGGGAAGCATCTTTGGCACCGGTCTTAGAGGGAACTTCAGGGGTTTTGGTGGTGGATGGCCGAAAAAAGCTTTTTGGACCTCACCCCTTGATTGTTCGGGTGGAAGACGGCCGGGTGGTGAGTGTTGAGGGGCCCGGGAGTACGGTGCTGGAGGAGTATTTTAATCAGTACGGAGAGAAAGCTCGCCTTATCGGTGAGTTTGGGATTGGCAGTAACGAGCAGGCACATATAGAAAGTATTCCCCTGGAAGCGGAAAAAGCAATGGGAACGGTCCACTTAGCCCTTGGCAATAATTTATCCTTTGGCGGCGAAAACGATGTTCGCTTTCACCTGGATTTAATCATTACTCAGCCTACGGTAGCGTTAGATGGGAATGTAATTATCAAGAAAGGTAAGCTTTTAATTTGACCGTTTGGGGGCAAAAAACGACCGTTTACCCCAAAAAAGATGAATATTGACATTGAATCCCCTAAAATTTATACAGGGGGTTTTTTTATGCGGATGGTTCATCAGGTTAAAGGTGTTGTCTACTTTGTGGAAGATGACTGTTTAAGAACCGGCTTTAATTATCTCATTCGCTACCCGCAGTTAATTTATCCCCTGGTAGGCTATAAGGGAAGGCTTTTGGGAGCTGTTGAGCTTTCTTCGCTGCTCTATGCTATATCCACTATGCAAAGCCATGCAACGCCAATAAAAATGTACGTTCGGGGCGATTATCCCGTGCTTCCGGCCGGTTTAAGGAAAGAAAAACTTTTAGAAATCTTTGTTCGGGAACCTTTTTTGTGGTATTTGCAGGAAAATGAAGGTAAAGGCTTTGCCGGCCTGGCTTTGGGATATAAACTGCTACAGGATGGAATTAGTGAGGGAAAAGTAGAAGCGGCTACGGTTAAAAAATTCAGTGAGCTTTTTGGCGAAGAATTTTATAAAAGCTTAAAAATTTTGGATGCAGGACAAATATCTTTTTTGTTTAAAAAATTTTTAATGATTGCGACTTATAAAGCTTTTAATTTTAAAGCGGTGTATCCCTACCTTGATTTATCTTCCTTGGAGGAAAAAATTATTGAACTAAGTCTTAAACTTAATAACGGCCAGAAAGCTGAACTTTCCAAAATTGCCGGATTTAAAAGATCGGCTTTGTATCAACAGCTTAAGGGCCAAGCCAGGGAGGGGAAAAAAGCTTGAATTTACTTCACGACCAGCCGCTAATTTTGGACTTAACCCGCCTTTTACCCGGTCCCTATGGTACGTTTCTATTGGCAGCGTACGGGGCGAAGGTGATCAAAATTGAAGAACCGGTGGTCGGGGACTATTTAAAAAGTATGTTTAGTTCTGATGGCAAGGAGTCATTTATTTATCGGGTCTTAAACGCCGATAAAGAAAAAATTTATTTAAACCTTAAAGATGCCAGTGATCGGGAAAAATTTTTAGATTTAGTTAAGGAGGCTAATGTTTTAGTGGAAAGCTTTCGCCCCAAGGTTATGGAACGTTTGGGCATAGGTTTTAAGAGGCTTAAAGAAATAAATCCAAAGCTTATTTACATTAACCTGGGGGGCTATCTGGAGGGGTCCGAGGAGGCAGAAAAAGCGGGACATGACATAAACTATCTGGCGCAAAGTGGAATCCTGGGGGATACCTATAAGGATGGACCGGTGATCCTTGGAGCACCAATTGCTGATTTTGCCGGAGGACTTGCCTTGAGCTCCCTGGTGATGGGTGGCTTATATTATCAGCAACTTACGGGACAGGGGATGTATATCCAAATAGGAATGGCAGAGCTTATGAAAAGCTGGGGTGTACTGGCTGCCGCCGTTTACGGTGAAAAAAATAAAGTTCCGGGCCCGGGTAAAGGAATCTTAAAAGGTGGGGTAGTTTGCTACAATATCTATCGAGCTAAAGATGGGTACTTAGCCCTGGGAGCTTTGGAAGAAAAGTTCTGGTTAAATTTTTTAAGGGCTCTTGGGCGGGAAGATTTAAAACCGGGGCAGTTTACCCCGGCGGTCAAGGGAAACCGGTACTATGACGAAGTTTGCGCTATCTTTGCTAATTTGACATTAATTGAGGTGGAGAAGCTTTTTAAGGATGTAGATTGTTGTCTGACTCCTGTGAAAGAGCTAAAGGATATTGCAACCTCCGATGTGGTGGAAGGTAGCGAGAAAGCTCTGGGATTTTTCCGGGTAGAAAGGTAAGTTGACGTGTTTAAGATATTTTTCTTTTGGTAAAAGGGATAATTTTTGTGGTAATGTTTAACTCCTCCATAAGCCTTTTTCTTTCCAAAAAGAGGTTTTCATTTAGCTTGTAAAAGTTTTCCCAGTATTCGTTTAACCAGGACATGGGAATATAAGCTTTTTGATTTATTTTAAATACCGGAAAATTGCCGTGAAGGATACGGTATAGATTTTCTTGCCGCTTGATTTCTTTCTCAATTTTGTTTAACTTGATACTTAATAACATTTTTCTATCCATTTTAACACCCCAAGGAAATTGTAACATAAATTTACAAAATTTACAATATTATAATGAAAGGTTTTGGTTTTATGAACTTTCAGTTAAATTTGGGGAAGATATTAAAGCGCGCTGCCAGCTACTTTGGGGAAAAAACCATCGTATCTTATGAAGCTCTGGAGCGAAAGGAGATAACTTATAGAGAGTTTTACTCCCGGGTCTTGGCTTTAATTGGTTATTTAAAAGCTCTGGGGGTTAAAAGAGGAAGTCGGGTAGGGGTTTTTGCCTGGAATAATTTAGCCCATTTAATGCTTTATTATGCGGTGCCTTGCTCCGAAGCAGTTTTACACCCGGTAAATTTACGGTACAGCAAAGAGCAAATGCTTTATACCATAAATCACGCTGAAGATGAAGTTTTATTTGTGGAAAAGGAATTTTTGCCTTTAGTGGCGGAAATAAAAAGCGAACTTCAGAGAGTGCAACAAATATTACCTTTAGACGCGGTTTTTACAAATTTTGTTTCTTTTGCCGAAAATTTTGACCAAATTCCGGAAGACCTTCCGGCAAAATTATGTTATACCACCGCAACCACCGGGACTCCCAAAGGCGTAATGTATTCTCACCGGGACCTGTATCTGCAAAGCATGGCTCTTTGCATGACCGATAGTTTTGGCATATCGGAGAAAGAACGAATATTAATCATGGTTCCGATGTTTCACGTAAATTCCTGGGGAATTCCTTATGCTGCGGCAATGGTAGGTGCTACGATGGTCTTACCCGGGGGAAATTTTAAAGGGCAATTTTTAGCTAAAATAATTTCTGAAGAAAAAGTAAGTTTAGCTGCAGGAGTACCTACCGTTTTCCAGGAAATTTTAAAAGCAGCGCAAAGCGAAAATATTGATTTGGGAAGCCTGCGAACTGTTCTGGTGGGTGGAGCTCCCCTTACCAGAGAAATTATTGAGGGATTTGCCCGATATGGTGTTGAAGTTCGTCAGGTCTATGGACTTACCGAAACCGCGCCTTTTGTAGCAAGTAATTACCAGAAATCAACCCTCGTCCATCTTAGCGAAGAAGAAAAGAAAAAACAGCAGCTAAAAATCGGCCTTCCCGCTCCTGGCGTTGAGGTAAGGGTGGTGGGCAAAGATGGAAAGGATGTGCCCTGGGATGGGGAATCCATTGGCGAGCTCTGGTTAAAAGGTCCCTGGCTTGCCCGGGAATATTACAATGATGAAAAGCATACCCGGGAAGCTTTTGTGGATGGCTGGTTTAGAACTTTTGATTTAGTTAAAATTGATGCGTTAGGGTATATTGAGTTTTGCGACCGGGAAAAAGATGTAATAAAAAGCGGTGGGGAATGGATTTCCTCGGTGGCGGTGGAGAAATATCTTCTGTCCCACCCCGATGTAAAAGAAGCGGCGGTGGTAGGTTTACCCCATCCCCTCTGGCAGGAACGACCGGTAGCCTTTGTGACTCTATGGGAACAGGCAAAGGTAACCGAAGAAGAACTTCTAAGTTATTTGCGGAGTAAACTTCTTTCCTTCTGGGTTCCCGACCGCATACTTTTTTTACGGGAGTTGCCCCGTAATTCGGTAGGTAAAGTAGCCAAAAAATTACTGCGGGAAAAATATCATGATTTATTGCTTAAAAACCCGAACGAAAGGGAAAAAGTATAAAAGTATAAAAGCAGATTTTTAATGGGAATAATACCATACTAAGTGGTGCCAATTTACCCGTTGCTTTTTTAAAATCACCGGTATATACCGGTGATTTAATTTTGTGCGCTTTTAATTTAGTAAAAATAAAGGAATTTTTACGATAATTGCCGAATTAAAAATAAGGGTGAGAGTATGGAGAAAAAAGTTGGGAATTCGAAAATTATTTTAAAACTTGGTGATATAACCAAAGAAAAGGTTGATGCTATTGTTAATGCTGCTAATTCAAGGCTTGCCGGTGGAGGTGGGGTTGATGGGGCCATTCACCGGGCCGGTGGGCCGAAAATTATGGAAGAATGCCGGGAAATAATTAATAAAATAGGTGTTTTACCTCCCGGGGAAGCGGTAGCCACAACCGCCGGAAATTTACCGGCAAAGTACGTAATTCATACCGTAGGGCCCATTTACCGTGGTGGCCAAAAGGGTGAGGAAAATACTTTAAGGAACGCCTATTTAAATTCCCTGAAATTAGCAAAGCAGTTAAATGTCAAGACGATTGCGTTTCCTTCAATAAGCACGGGAGCTTATGGTTACCCAGTTAAGGATGCGGCGAGGGTAGCCCTGAAAGCTGTGATAGAGTTTTTAGAAGGAGAACCGGAAGATTTTACCGTGGTTTTTGTGCTGTTTGACGAAATTACTTATGCTGCCTACCAGGAGGCTCTGGAAGCCTATTTAAAGTAAAGAAGGGAGAAGGAAGATGAAAGTTTTTGCTTTAATGGGAAGCCCGCGGGAGGGGAGTAATACCGACATTTTAATTGAGGAAGCACTAAAGCCTGCCAGGGAAGCTGGCTGGGAAGTGGAGAAGTTTAATATTGATCAGCTCTACATCAATCCGTGTCGGGGTTGTATGGAGTGCCGGGGTACCGGTGATTGCAGCTTAGAGGAAGATGATATCCTGGTGGTGGCCAGGGCAATGGCGGAAGCCGATGCCTACATTATTGGAGCGCCGGTTTACGGTAACCATTTACCCGGCCAGGTAAAGGTTTTGTTTGACCGCTTGTCGGGTTTAATTCATAAGGTCAGTTATGATGGTGCAAGTTTGCGTTCGCAAAGCCGCTTACCCCATAAAAAGCGGCGGGTTTTTATCTTTGCCGTAGCAGCGGCCGGAAGACCTGAATCGTGCGATGGAGTTCTTAGGTATTTAAAGTTTTTTGTAAGACCGGAACTAAACGGTGGAGAGGTGTTTGAACTGGCAGTTACCGGAGTTGGGGCCAAAGGGCAGATAGGCTTTGGCCCCGAAGAGTTGGAAAAGATGCTGATAAAATATAATTATGATAACCCTGAAGAAAAAATTAAGGAATATCTTGATTTGCACCAAAAATATCTGAACCTTGCCCGGGAATTTGGGCAAAAGATTTTGACCCTGTGAGTGAAATATAAAAAAGGAAGGGTTTTTCGCCCTTCCTTTTTTACTTTAATAAGGAAATTAGCTGGTACATGAGAGCAGCCATCAATCCTGCCGCTGGTATTGTTAACACCCAGGCCGTTACGATGTTTTTACCCACTTCCCAGTTAACCCCGCTAAATCTTTTGGCAGAACCTACACCTAAAATCGAAGAAGCCACCACATGGGTGGTGCTAACCGGAGCTCCCAGGAGGGAAGAACCGTAAATGGTGATGGCCGATGAAAGGTCTGCGGCAAAACCGTTTACCGGTTCAATGCGGAAGATTTTACTGCCCATAGTCTTGATGATTCGCCAGCCGCCAGAATAAGTCCCAAAACCCATTGCCAAAGCACAGGCGAGCTTTACCCAGAGGGGAATTTCAAAAGTTGTAAGATATCCTGCACTAAAAAGAGCTAAAGTTATAATTCCCATCGATTTTTGCGCATCGTTGGAACCGTGGGAAAAGGAAGCCATAGCGGCGGATAACACCTGGAGTTTTCTAAACTTCATGTTCAGGGGAAAAGGTGCCGCTTTATCAAAAATCCAGAAAAAAGAAGTCATAATAATAAATCCTATGGAAAAACCGATAATTGGTGATAAAACCAATGGCAGCAGAACTTTTTCTAATATTCCTTTAATAAGTAAAGCTTTGACACCGGTACCGGCAATGGTGGCCCCAATTAATCCCCCGATTAAAGCGTGGGAAGAACTGCTGGGCAGTCCATAATACCAGGTGATAAGGTTCCAGGTTATTGCTCCAACTAAAGCAGCAATAATAACGTACTGGTTAATGGCGCTGGGCTGAACTATTCCTTTACCGATGGTTTTGGCTACTGCGGTACCGGATACCGCACCGACAAAATTTAAAACACCGGCTAATAGAACCGCCTGCTTTGGGGAAAGGGCCCGGGTGGTGACCGAAGTTGCTACGGCATTGGCAGTATCGTGAAAACCATTAACAAAATCAAAGGTTAGTGCCAAGATGGTTACAATGACCACTAAGGTAAGCGTACTAAGCATACTTTAAGACTACCCCTTTAATTAAATCTCCTAAATCTTCGCATAAATCTAAAAGTTCTTCGATATGTTCGTATATTTCCTTCCACTTAATCAGTTCAATGGGGTCTTTGACATTTTTAAACAAATAAGAAGTACCTTCCTGGAAAATTTCATCGCCCACACTTTCTAAACGGTTTATTTCCATACAAAGTTCAATTAGTTTTTCGTGATGACCGGGAACATTGTCTAAAAGTTTAACGGCTTCGTAAACTTGATGGGCTACTTTGTTAATTACTTCTACCATTTTTAAAGCCGTTGGGGTTGGGCTAATAGCGTCATATAAAACCATTTTAAGGTAAGTGGCGTAGATAAAATCTAAAATATCATCCAAGTTAGTGGCAATTTTCATAATATCTTCCCGGTCCATAGGGGTGGAAAAGCTTTTGTCAAGTTTGTCTAAAAGAGTGCGGGTCACTTCATCCCCTTTGCTTTCAATGGCCTTTAAATTGTACAAACTTTCCTGAGCCGAGTAGGGTGAATTAACTGCTGTGACTAAAACTTCTGCTCCTTCCACCACGTATTTGGCGCTTTCGGTGAAAAGTTCGAAAAAAACCGGTTTCTTTGGCTTCAAGGAAATCATGGGCTCCCTTTTCTCCTTCCTTAATCTTTTTTTTAAAATAATGTAAAGATTCCGTTGTTATTTTACTTTCTTCCCCCGGAAATGTTAAAGCGGGTTTACAATCTATTAACATAAAATTAACTCCTCAATAAATATGTTGTATAATATAGGCAAATTGACCGAAAAACGGCCGCCGCAGGCCCCGCCCTTTAGGGCTGGGGATAAGGCGGCCAAATTTTTATGGGCTACAATTATATTGCCGCTTGTGGTATAATAATTTTATGAAGCGCAAATTTAAGTCCAACAACAATATCATGTATTCTTGCAAATACCATGTAGTCTGGTGCCCGAAATACCGGCGTCCCGTCCTGAAAGATGGAGTAGACGTGCGGCTCAAAGAGATCCTCTTTGAAGTGGCACGGGAGAAAAGGGCCGAAATTATTGAATTGGAGGTCATGCCGGACCACGTCCACCTGCTGGTAGAGGTGGACCCGCAGTTCGGCATCCACCGGCTGGTGAAGCTCATGAAGGGCCGGTCCTCCCGCATCCTACGCCAGGAGTTCCCGTGGCTCAGGTCGAGGCTGCCGACCCTCTGGACCAACAGCTACTTCGTGGCTACCGTTGGAGGTGCGCCCCGTGCCACCCTACGCGAGTACATCGAGAAGCAAAAGTACGTCTAGCACGCCCAGCTTCGTGTGCGAGCTCCTCCTGCGGGTCTCTCCCGCCCAGGAGAAAGCCTTGCTGGCCCGCCTGGAGGCAGCCCGGCAGCTCTACAACGCCTGCCTGGGGGAAGCTTTAAAGCGCGTGGGGCTCGTGCAACAATCGAAGCTGTGGCAGAAAGCCTGGAAAGCAGGGGACAAAGAGCTAAGAAGGGCCCTGATCCGGGAAGCTTGTCTAAAGTACGGTTTCACGGACGCCGCTTTGCAGCACTACGCCGTGAAGATACGGCGCTCCTGCTGGATAGGCGACCACCTGGATGTCCACGTGGCCCAGAAGCTGGGCACCAGGGCCTTCCGTGCCGCCCAAAGGGTGCTTTTCGGACAGGCACGCAAGGTGCGCTTCAAGGGCAAGAACCAGATGGACACCGTGGAGGGCAAGAGCAACGGAGCGGGCATCCGGTGGCGGAATGGTCGTGTGGTCTGGAGGGGCCTGGTTCTACCAGCCATTATCGACCCAGAAGAACCGGTAATCTGTCATGCTCTTTCCTGCCGGGTCAAGTACGTCCGCCTGGTGAGGCGAAAAATAAACGGCCGCAACCGATTCTACGCGCAGCTTATCTGCGAGGGCACACCCTACCAGAAACCTGAAAATGCCCTGGGAGAAGGGACTGTCGGCATCGACGCAGGGCCCTCTATCATCGCCCGTGTCAACAGTAAAGAGGCGCGCCTGGATCGCTTTTGCGAGGAGCTTGCAAAGAAGGAAGCAGAAATACGCAGGCTCCAGCGCAGGCTGGACCGTTCCCGCAGAGCCAACAACCCTGAGAACTACAACCCCGACGGTACGGTAAGGAAAGGGCCGAAGCAGTGGAAGAAGACCAACACGTACCTCAAGACCGAGGCCCGCCTGGCGGAGCTCTGGCGCAGGCTGGCCGCCCACCGCAGGAGCCTCATTGGCAGGATGGTCAACGAGACGCTGCGCATGGGCAACGTGTTCAAATTTGAAAAGCTTTCCTACCGCGCCCTGCAGAGGATGTTTGGCAAGTCCGTCAACACCCGGGCGCCGGGGATGTTCTTCCGGGAGCTCACCCGCAAGGCTGAGAGTGCTGGCGGGAAGGTCCTGGAGTTTCCCACCCGGCTTAAAGTCAAAGGTACAGAAACTTGCGTTGGCCTTTCCAGCTACTGCGTTTGCGGGGAACACAAGAAGAAGTCTTTGTCCGAGCGCTGGCACATATGCTCATGCGGTGTAAAGTGCCAGCGGGACCTCTACAGCGCCTACCTGGCATGTTTTGTGGAACAGGTTGGGCAGAATGATTTCGAGCTCGACGCGGGCACTGCCGCGAGGCAGTGGCCGGGTGCGGAGCCGCTCCTGCAAGCGGCGTCGGGCCGTATCCCCAACCCCCGAATGTCCGGCTCCTCCGGACAGCCCCGCAAGGGGACAGAGGGGGTCGCTGCGGAAGAGAGGACAGCCAAAGCCGAGGCCCGTGATGCTGTAGCGCCGTCTCATGGCGGTAGCGAGAGCCCGGGAGAGGTCGCGGTGGTTCCCCTCAGAACCCCCGGGCTTTAGCCCTGGGGAGGCTCAGAAAAGAGGTAATATCGCGATGTTAAAAACAAAGGTATTTCGGGAAGTTTTAGCAATTAAAATGGGAAGAACCATCTTTGGCAAATTATTGTATCCCGTTCATGCTTTTTATTTTGATGGGGTATTAATCGATACCGGTTGCTGGCACTGCCGCTTTGAATTTAGTTCTTTTCTCAAGGAATTAAATATTGATAAGGTTATTTTAACCCACGCCCATGAAGACCATTTTGGCAATGTTTGGGCTGCAGAAAAATGGCAAATTCCAGTGTATGTGGAAGAAAAGGGCCTACCTTTTTTACAGGAACCGCGAAGATTAAAGATGGAGCTCTACCGGAAGATAACTTGGGGGGAACCGGCAAAAGCCAAAGCCCTACCTTTACCCCAATTGGTAGAAACGCAGCATTTTACCCTGGAAGTAATAAAAACCCCCGGGCACAGTCCGGACCATGTCTGTTTTTATGAACCGGAAAACGGTTACTTATTTTCCGGAGACCTGTACTTAGGGGAACGCCAGAACTTGTTAATGTATACTGAAAATTTTTGGGAAATTAGAAATTCTTTAAAAAAGGTGTTAGCTTTAAACCCTAAAATCCTTTTTTGCGGTTTAAACGGGTATGTCCCCGGGGCTTCAGAAAAATTAAGAGCAAAACTTAACTACTGGGATGATTTAGCCGGTAAGGTCTTAGATTTGGCAGACAGGGGATTTAGTTTGAAGGAAATCAACCAACTAATGTTTAAAAAGAAACATTTTATTTCCATAGTTTCCGGCGGTTCTTTTTCTTCATTAAACCTTGTCCGGTCAATAATTAGAGACCGGAAGGACGGGGAAGAAATTTAACAAAAATTTACCTGGACCCGTTACTGGGTCCTTTTAATTTTTATTACCCGTGTAAGAAATTTGTAAGAAATGAAAGTTATTATTATAACAAACATAGTTAAAAAGGGGGTAGGTCAGCGTGGCTCGAAAATTTACACGGCGTAAATTTTTAAAGGGCGCTGGTGCCGGGGCAGCGCTTATGGGTTTAAAGGCCGTCGGAAAAAGCCGCTGGATTGAAAATTTTAGCCAGGATATAGCTGAAGCTGCCAATCTTCCGGCGGAAAAGTGGGTAAACAGCGTCTGCCCATATTGCGGTGCTGGTTGCTCCATCCTTTACGGGGTAAGGGAAGGAAAAGTGGTAAGTGTTCGGGGTAATCCCGAGGCCTGGAACCGGGGTGGTGTTTGTATAAAAGGAGCAACCCTGGCGGATTTGTACCTTAGCAATTCTCCCGGGGTCAAAGATCGGCTGAAAAAACCGCTTTTGCGGGACCCGGAGAAAAGGGGTAGTTTGGAGAATTTCCGGGAAGTTTCCTGGGACGAAGCGTTAAATTATATGGTTAAGAAAGTAAAAGAATACACAAAGACAAAGTTTGGGGATAAGCACCCCTTTGCCATGTACGGCAGTGGTCAGGTATCTACTGAATTTATGTACCTGCAGGCAAAATTCAATGTTATAGGCATGAATATTCATAACGACAACAACGGCCGGTTATGCCAGGCAACTAAAGCCAACGCTATGGTGATTTCCTTTGGTATCGATGGCCCGCCTATGAGCTTTGACGATGTTTTTGAGGCAGATAACCTGTTTATCTTTGGTTTTAACATAGCTGACACCTTACCGGGTTGGTTTGGCAAAATAGTGGAGGCTAAAGTCCAAAAAGGTGATAACTTAAAAATCGCCGTGATAAATCCCGTGAAGATTTCCGCCACCCAGATTTTAAATTATAAAGCTGGGGATTTGTATCTTCCGATTATTCCTACCACCGATGTGGCCTTTATTAACAGTATGGCCCATGTAATAATTTATGAACTTGAGGGGGTAAACCGGGATTATGCCGGTGATGTGAGCAGGTGGGCCGATGATGTAATAAGCGGCAAAGTCAAGCCTAAACATATCGACACCGAATTTATCGCCAAATACGTAAATTTCTATCGGGGTGATTATCAAGTTTTAGCCCGGCTGGGTAAAGAAGGTCCTAAAATTTTCGAGGAAATTAAGCTTCCTTCCGGACTGGAAGGGTTTAAAGAATATGCCAAATTTTTAGCCGCGTACAAACCGGAAGATGTAGCCAAAACTACTGGATTAACCCCGGAAGATATTCGCAAGGCAGCTCAAATGTTTGTCCGAAATAAAAATACCATGTCTATGTATCTGCAGGGCTTTGGCCAGCAGTCAAATGGGGTTTCCAAGCACTTGGCTCTGGTAACCCTGCACGCGGTAACCGGCCGGATTGGCAGAGCAGGAGCAGGGGTAATGCCGACGGTAGGTCAGCCCAATGGACTTGGTCAAAGAGTTGGAGGTGCGGTGGTAGGCAGACTTCCGGGCAACCGTAATCACCCGCTGGCTGCCCATCGGGCATCACTGGCCAAGGCTATGGCCCGGGGGAACCAGGAAATGGAAGCCAAAATTTTGGAACGGCTTGAAGACCCGGTAACAAAGTATTCCCGACTTTCTCTGACCTCCGTTGATATCTTTAAGAACCTCAAAAATGGAAACATAAAAGGGATCTGGACGGTTTGCACTAACCCGATGGTGGCGTTTCCCAACCTCAACATGGTTCATGAGGCTTTACGGAAAGCCGATTTAGTGGTGGTTCAAGATATCTATCCTACCGAAACCATGGCTTTTGCCGATGTGGTGCTCCCGGCAGCGGCTATTTCCGGAGAAGCGTACGGGACATATTTAAATTCGGAGCGGCGAGTCCAGATATTAGAAAAAGCGGTGGAACCCCCCGGGGACGCGTTACCCGATGAAATTATTCACCTTGCTTTTGTTTACAAGTACCAGAAGGCTTTGGCCGAAGAAGGGCGTCAGGAAGACGCAGATTTTCTAAAGTTTTTATTAGAGCCCATAATTCAGGGTTACGAGCCATTATTTGAAAATGTCCAGGCTAATATCCGGGAATTAAGGGAAGCTCATCAGGAAATTCAAAAACGACTGTTTAGCGAACTTGCGTATGTTTCTAAGGGAATACCAGGCAATGATTTAAGCGGCTTATCCTATGAACGGTTAAGGACGGAAAAAGATGCTAAAGGGTATGTGGGCTTTAAGCTTCCCGTTTTGGACAGCAGTCACAAAGGTCTTGAACGGCTTTACGATGAAAACTACGAAGCAATATACCAAAAACGTTTTGCTACTCCGGACGGAAAACTTAGATGTTTCTTATTTGAGCAAGTTCATCCCGCAGAGGAATGGATTGATGCTGAATATCCGTTTATGCTCACTCTACCCCGGATTTATGAGCACTGGCATACCAGGACCCGGACGGGACGCTGCGCATTGCCCCACCGGCTGCGCCCCGAAGCCTGGCTGTCCATAAATCCCAACGATGCGAAGAAACTTGGTATAAAGGACGGGGACTGGGTAGAAGTGGAAAGCCGTCGGGGTAAGGTTACGGTGAAAGCCAAAATCGATACTGTAAAAACACCGCGGGAAGGGGTGGTTTGGATGCCCTGGGCTTATGGCTTTTTAGGGAATTTGTTTACCGGCCAAAAAGAGGCGCCTCCCGGAAAATCCGCCGGAAATGTCTTAAGTACCGATGCTTACGACCCCGTTTCCAAACAGCCCGAACTAAAATTTGCCGCGGTGAAAATAAGAAAGGTGTGATGACGGATGGCACGTTACGGAATGGTTATTGACCTGCGTAAATGCCGGGGGTGCCGCGGTTGTACCGCGGTTTGTGCCGTGGAAAATAATGTTCCGGTAGATAGAACCGGTGAAGAGGCCGGTGAGCAGTTAGCCCGGTGGGCAGCCGGGGAGCTTGATTATTACAACATGCGGGTATTAACCGCAACGGTATATGGTCAAATTCGCTCCATACCCATGCCGTGCATGCACTGCGACAACGCACCCTGTATCGCCGTTTGTCCTGTAAAAGCAAGTTACAAAAGAAAAGACGGGATAGTAGTCATCGATAAATATAAATGTATCGGCTGCCGTCTTTGCTTAAAGGCCTGTCCCTATCAGGCCCGGTATATACGCAAAGTGCCGGTAAAGGGTGAACCCAAGGGAGTAGCTGGAAAATGCGAGTTTTGCGCCCATTTGGTAGATAAAGGGGAAAAAACCATGTGCAGTAGAAGTTGTCACTCCGGGGCGATAAAATTTGGCGACTTAGATGATCCCAATAGTGAAGTAAGCCAGCTTTTAAAGCAAAACGCTAAAAAGGTAAAGAGGCTTAAACCAGAATATAAAACGTCACCCAGAGTTTATTACATTACCTTTTAGGGGGGAGAGCGGTGAAAAAAAAGCTCCGGCTTTTTATTCTGTTCATTTTTTTAATGGTTGTGGCAACTCCCGTAATGGCCAAATCCGATAGGAGTTACGGGAATAATTGCCTCAGCTGTCACACAAGGTTTGAATTTCCGGAAATTAAGCCCCAGACGGGGAGCACCATTACCGAAGCCCAGTTTGTAAATTTGCTCTTAGAAAAGGTCTTGCAGCAAAAGGTGCAGGTGTTTGACCGGGAAGCAGCAGGAAATGTTAGCGATCTAAAGTATTTAGCCGATACCGGCCTCGTACCTGCTATGGAATTAAGTGTCAAAAATCCCAGTAAAGGCCTTACCAGGCTTGAAGCGGCTGGGTACTTGGCTCAGGTGCTAAAACCTTCCCTATCATCCAAAGAAACAGCGGCTATTTTAAGCCGCCTGGCCGACCGGAATAAAATCCCCTCTTCCTATCAAAAAGGGGTTGCCTATTTGCTGAAATATAAGCTACTAACCCCTGAAGCAAAAGTTTATAAGGTGCGGAAAAAAGTTAAAGGAAAATGGGTTTATCAAAAAGAAACCAGGTATTATTTTAACCCTGGCAAAATTGTTACTAACGCCGAAGCGATTAACTGGCTGAACAAAATAAAGATTTAAATTGTTTGGGGGTGCAAAATTGAAGAAAAAATTGCTGTTAACTCTGGTAATAGCAGGTATTATTTTGCTATCGGCTCTTGGAATTGGGATTCACGAGACCAGCAAGCCAACCTTTTGTAATACGTGCCATTCGATGAAGCCTTACGTGACTGCCTGGAAAACATCTGCCCATTCAAAGACCGACTGTATGGCTTGCCATCGGGACCCGGGGCTTGTAGGACTTGTAAAAGTTAAACTTGGTGGTCTTAAACAAGTGGCGGTAGAGCTTACCCGTAAGCCTGAACCGGCAGAAATTAAAGGGAAGGCAGAAGTACCCAACCGCCGCTGTCAGTCCTGCCATGAATTAAATAAACTTCCCGGGCCTACGGCTATAAATTTTAGTCACGAGCTGCATGCGGGTAAAAAAGGACTGGAATGTGTAACCTGTCACGGGGATCTGGTTCATGGCGAGCCCAAAACCTTAAAGATGCAGGACTGCCTCGACTGTCATAAAGCGAAAAACGGGCCGGTAAAATGTGAAAGCTGTCATCAGAGTAAAGCGACCATGAAACCTCAGAATCACGATGCGAAATGGCTTGCAGCTCACGGTGAGGCAGCCAAAAAAGATCTAAAATCTTGTACTACCTGCCACACCGGGGAATTGGGGGTAGAAAAATACTGTAACACCTGCCATAACGGTGTACAAATGCCCCACCCGAAAGGTTGGCTCCAAAATCACAAGGTTTCCGATGTAAAAGTATGTAACACCTGCCATGAAAAGCCTGTGGAAGGGGGAAAGGCCCAAACCTGTATAAGTTGTCACCAGGTTGAAATACCCCACCCGGCTAATTGGAATAAAGAGCATGGAAAGTTTACTTTACAAAATAAAAACGTCAATTGCTATTCTTGTCATACTAAAACCGAATGCAGTAGCTGTCACAAAGTAGACATGCCCCATCCGAGTGGGTGGCTTAGAACTCATGGAGTTACGGCTTTAGCCAAGGGAAGCAGCACCTGTTATACCTGCCATAGCAAAACTACCTGTACCAGCTGTCATACAAGTAAATCGCCCCATAATAGCACCTTTTTAACCGTTCACAGCAAGGAATATAGGGAAAATCCGGCAAAATGTAATACCTGTCATACCAATAAAACTACCTGCAATACCTGTCATCAGAAGCTTGGTCACGATAGTAGCTGGATAGTACGTCACGGGCAAGTAGCAAAAACCCAAACGTCCTGCCTGCCCTGTCACCGGCAGCCGGATTATTGCAGTACCTGCCATCCTAAAACCGGTCACGATGAACGCTGGATACAAAACCATGGTATTACAGCCAAACTTCGTCCCGAAAGCTGTACGCCCTGCCATGATTTTAAAATCTTTTGTAAAAAATGCCATAATTAAGAAATCTAAATGTTCCGGGCACTGCCCGGATTTTTTTTCTACGAATATTGGAGAAAAATTGTTATAATTATCGTAGAATGTAAAAAGGGGCAGTAAATATGATGCATGAAATTAAATTAAGCCAAAAGCTTATGCTTGGCATGGGCGTTGTTATAGGCTTTTTTTCGCTTCTGGCTTTTATCTGGAACGTTGCCGAAACCCGCTATAGTTACCAGAAAGAGCTTTTAGAAAAAGCCCGGGTTATTACTTCCGGTCTGGTGGCAACCCGCCGGGTAATCGCCGAAAATCAAGATAAAATAAATTATGACAGCCAAGGGCATTTTGAATTTAAACATTTAAATCCGGCGGCGGTTGGACGACAGGTAGCAAAGTATTTCAATCAAACTACCGGCTACCGGCTAAAGCAAACCCGCCTTAAATACCGTAATCCCGAAAATGCCCCGGATCCCGTGGAAAAAGAAATGCTCAAAGAGCTGGCCGCAAACCCGCAAAAACAGGAACTTTATCGCAACATAGAAAGGGATGGGCACCGTTATTTTTACTATATGAAACCTCTATACATTGAAGAGCCGTGCCTCGATTGTCACGGCGAACCGGTGGGAGTCAAAGATATTGCCGGCTATCCCAAAGAAGGGTATAAACTTGGGGATTTTGCCGGTGCTATTTCGCTGGTGGTTCCTGCGGATAATTTGCAAGTCGAGTTTGAACGTAAATTAAAAGGAAATTTCTTATTGTTTCTTGCCTTTTTAGGTACTATCGGTCTTTTTAGCTTTACAGTTATAAAAAATACCATTGAAGAGCCGCTAAAAGAAATTGTGGCTATGACTGGAGAGGTGGCTACCGGTAACTTTAAGACGAAAGTTATAGAAACTAATAGCCGGGAGATTAAAGAACTTTCCGAAAACTTCCACCAGATGGCCCAGAAGTTAAAAGAACTTTATCATAACCTCGAGGAAAAAGTAAGAGAGCGAACTCATGAGCTTTCCTTAGCCAATGAGGAGTTAGCCAGGGCCAACGCTTTTAAATCGGAGATAATTGCCATGGTTAGCCATGAGCTCAAAACTCCGCTTACCAGCATTTTAGCCTTTGGTGAAATTCTTTTAGCCGACAGTGAAAACCTGCTTCCCTGGCAAAAAGAGTATTTAGAAGATATAATGGAAAGCGGCCAGGAACTTTTAAAGCAAATTGAAACACTCTTAACTATGGCTAAAATTGAAGCCGGAAAAATTACCGTTACCTATTCTCCGGTAAATTTGCAGCAATTTTTGGAGCAATGTTTTAAATTTTACAAAAATAAAGCCAGGTCACGCCGGGTAAGCCTGAAAATTAAAACGAATATTACCGGAATTTTAATAACCGATGAACACAAACTGAAATTAATCCTGGGAAATATAATCGGTAACGCTATTAAGTTTACTCCGCCGGGGGGGAAGATTTCGGTAGGATTGCGGAAAATCTTTGGCCGCCTGTATATCTATGTGAAAGATTCCGGACCGGGAATTGCACCGGAAGACTTACCTAACATCTTTAATAAGTTCTGGCGTAAAGATCAAAAGGTTGACGGTACTGGCCTGGGGCTTACCTTGGCAAAAGACCTGTGTGAACTGCTCGGTTACGAAATTAAAGTAAAGTCGAAACTCGGTCGTGGAAGCAGTTTTTATATTGTTATTAAGGAAGGGTTTAGCGATGTATAAAATTTTAGTGGTGGAAGATGACCAGAAAATCCAAAAAGCTCTTGCCCATCTTTTAAAGGCTGAAAATTACGATTTTGTGCAGGCGTACGATGGAGAGGCGGCAGTAGAACATTTTTACCGGGAAAATTTTGACCTTGTTATATTAGATTTAAACCTTCCGAAACAGGACGGATTTTCGGTATTAAAGGAAATTAAAAACCGGGAAGACGTTCCGGTAATTATCCTAACTGCCCGAGGGGAGGAGATGGATAAGATTACCGGATTTACCCTTGGAGTAGATGATTACTTAACCAAACCCTTTAGTCCTGCGGAATTAATGCTTAGAATAAAGGCAGTCTTGCGTCGTTACCGCAAAGGCAGGGGTGAGGAGGAGATCCTGAAATATGGTAAGGTAGCTGTGAACTTAAAAACCCGGGAGGTCTTAAAAAACGGGGAGCCGGTGGAGTTGACTTCTAAAGAATATGCTTTACTGGAACTCCTTTTTAAAAACCCCAACCGGATATTTACTAAAGAACAGATAATGGATAGGCTTTGGCCGGATACTTTTCCCGAGGATCCCAATATCGTTTCGGTATTGGTTCGAAGACTCCGGGAAAAAATAGAAGAAGACCCCAGTTCCCCGCGGATTATTAAAACGGTCTGGGGAGTTGGTTATAAAGCAGAAAAAATATAGAAAGGAGCAGGAAAAATGGATTTAAAATTGTCTCACGTTACTTTATTTGTACGGGACCAGGAAGAAGCTTTAGCCTGGTATACGGAAAAACTTGGATTTGTAAAAAGAGAAGACAACAATTTTGGCCACGGTATGCGGTGGCTTACTATCTCTCCGGCCAATCAACCTGAAATTGAATTTGTCCTTTTTAAACCTTTTGGGGAAAATGCTGAAGAACAGTTAAAACTGGTAGGAAAAAATGGCACCTGGGTTTTCTTAACTTCTGACTGTCGGAAAACCTGCGAGGAGTTAGCAGCCCGTGGTGTTGAAATTGTTTCGCCTCCGCAGGAGGTACCATGGGGAGTTTCAGCCCTTTTTAAAGATTTATATGGCAATATTTACAACTTAGTTGAAAGAAAGTAACCGTTAGGGACGGTTCTTAGAACCACCATTTTCACTATCGACAGAAAGCCCGCAGCATTTAGACTGCGGGCTTTCTTTATAGAGAAAGGGCGGGTGGATTATTTCTTAGCTTCCAAAGCTTTTAATCTTGCTTGATAGGCAAGTTCGATAGACTTATTTAAAGTAGCGAAAGCTTTCGCCGGGTTATGGAAACCGGTGGAGTTTTCCGCCGCTACATAATCCCAGTACCACTGACTTTCCCGTTGAAGTTTTTGCGCTTCGGCTAAAATTGCAGGATCATAAGTGCCTGCTGCCACCGATTTGATAACCTTTAAAGTTTCGGCATTGGCTTCTCCTGCCCGGTCGATAGCGGCTTTCACCCGATCCTGAATGTAAAATACCCTCTCCATTAAATACTTGGCATCTTTAGTGTGGCACTTTTTACAGGCGGACATGTCTTTTAAAGGTGATGTCCACTGGTGGCTTGCTATAGTAAACGTAAGATTTCCACTTTTTACGGTTTTCTTGGGCATGTGGCAATCGGCACAGGTAGCGCCTGCCTGCTGGTGCGTGCTTCCCTGGAACATTTCAAATTCCGGATGCTGGGCTTTTAGTTCTTTTACAAAGGTAGAGGGATTGGTCCAGTCGCTAAAGGCTCGTTCTTCATAGTACTGGTAGATGTTTTCCGGATCAAATCCTTTATCCCAGGGGAAGGTTAACTTCTTGCCGTTTTGCGGGTCAAAGAAGTATTCCACGTGGCACTGACCACAGACATAAGTGCGCATCTGGGACTGTGACGCTTTGGTTACATCAATTCCTCGACGCTTCATAGCTTCAATGAATGCTGGCCGTGTAACAACTAACTTGAAGGTTTTTAAATCGTGGCAGTCGCTGCAGCCGATGGAGTGTTTAAATTCATCCTGATAAACCAGCATTGGTAAAGTATAGTAGGCATCGCCGTACTTTTTCATTGCGGCCGGCACATCGGAAGACTTACAGGTCATACAGGTCATCGGAGTTGCGGGAGACAGTCGCTTGGTCGATTTTACATCTTCTAAAGTATAATAGTGTCCCCGGTCTTCGTTGTAGTCTTTGCTGAAGGGATAGCCTTCCCAGAGGGTTTTTAAGTACGGAGATTCTTCTAAGTGGGAATAGGGTATTGAGCCGCCGTACTTACTGGGCTCCTTTTTCATTTCACTGTTTTTAAAGAAAGTTTTAGAAACTTCCGCAATGATTTGCGAAAGGGTAGGTTTTGGCGGGGCTTTTTTTACAGCAGCTTCGGTAGTAACCACCGGGCTTACTATTACCAAAGCTAAAATTAAAAGTAAAAGTCCGCCGGAGATAAGATAATAAAACTTCTTCATGAACATCCCTCCTTGAAAGTGTTTGTTTTCACTTTTACTCTAAGAGATATTTCTTACAAAATTCTTACAAAATTTATTTTTTCATAAAATTTTCTTGACGAATGGGGAAGTAACTGGGAAAATAAAAGTAAAAATATACCAGTAAAGGAATGGTAGGCGTGACTATTTCTATAAAAAAACTACTTAAAATTTTAGGAATTATTTTAATCTTCAGCGGAATTGGTTTTTATTTTAATAAAGTTATCATTAAAGATATTTGCGTAAAATCCTATTATCAACATTTATTAAAAGCTGAGTATGATAAAGCAGCAAACTACCTGTTTTACTGGGATAAATATTCTGATAGACCTGCAAAGCTTCCGGCTCTTGCAGCAAAGAATCTTTATCTGCGAAAGACTGAACTACTAACAGGTCGAGGTTATAGGGTGGTAGAAATAAAAGATATTTCAAGGCGTATTGATGATGGACTTTTAATTTATCGGGTTCAGGGTACTTATGAAGTTAATGGTGAGCGAAATAGCTTTGAAGATGAACTTTACTTTATTAACAATAAAATTATGATTGAAAATAGCACTGACCCCTACCTAAGATACCGGGACGGGAAAATTGCCAGAATATTTCAGGAAAGCTATGACGAAGGCTTAATCTTTGCCGATTTAAATAATTTAATTCAGGAAAAAGAAAAAAAGAGCGAGTACAATGGAATCATTGTATTCGTAAGAGGTGCTATTGCCGACGGAGTAAGAACTGTTCTTAAAGTGGCGGTAGAGGGAAAATATCCAGGAAAAGAAGAGTGGGATTTTGGAAATATTCAGTTGATTGATGGAGCGGGGAAGAGGTATTTGCCGGTTAAGTGGAGCAAAGGCAGTGAGGATGAGACCTTAATTGAATTTGCCGGAAGTCCAACGAAAAATACCGATGTAACCTTAACGTTAAAAAGAATAAATGGGGTCGAAGGAAAGTGGGAAGTGAAATTTCCCTTAAAGGTCTTCCGGCCGGTGGAGTTAGGTTTTAACATTTCAGGAAAAGAACATGGGAACGAACTAAAAATAAAGAAAATTATCTTTGCTAAAACCATTACTAAAATTGAAGGAGAAATTAGCGGTGACGACTTATTTGAAGAAACTTATGCAATTATTGCAGGGAATAAAATTAATTTTAAATCCGTTAGTGTGGATAACCAATCACATAAAATAAACTTATATTTAATGCCGGTTGACTATTTGAAGGTAAATAACTTGAAAATTGTTATAAAATTTAGTAATCCCGGGACCAAAGAAAGTTTCTTTTTAAATACGGATTTAAAATGGTAATCGAGGTGGTTACTTATGCCCTTTGCGTGGATGGATTTTTTGTGGACGGTAATTAACTTTTGTATATTAATTGGAATGCTTTATATTGCGGTAAGGTTTATTAAAAAATACTGGTAGTCTTATTTTTAAAGGTGGTAAAAAAGGTGAGGAGAAAAGGAATTTTTATCCTATTAATTGTTTTAATATTCCTCTTTTTATTTTTTAACTTAACTCCAGCGGCAGAAATTTTAAATGATAAATTTAAACAGTTTGGCGAATTTCTAAAAAAAGTTAATCATGATAAAAAGTATGATGTAGTTGTTGCCAGAATTGGTGACCGGGATGTGACGCTAAGAGAGTTTGAACTGTTTAAAAGAAGTTATGTTTTAGACGGCAGAACTGTTACTCCGGAAGAGGTGCTGGAGGAATTAAAGAGACGAACGGTGTTGAAGGAAGAAGCCGAAAAAAGAAAAATAACTGTTTCCGATGAAGAAGTAGAAAAGGCAATCCAGGATTATAAAGAAGGGATGGAAAACTTAAAAAAGACCAATCCGGCAGAGTATAGCGAGTTTCTAAGTTACCTTGAAGGGTTAAATATGACCGAAGAACAATACTGGAAAAGTAAAGAAATTTTTGAAATTTACCGTAAGGCTCTTGTAACAGGGAAGGTTCGGAAAGCGATTTTAAAAGAGTTAAGCGAAAAATATAACCTTACTGGAAATGAGCTTCAGAAAAAGTATCGGGATTATATCGAAGAAGAAAAGGCAAAACTTAAAGTTAAAATTTTAAAACCAGAACTTATCGGAATAAAAAACAGTACAGATTCCTAAGAGCCGCAGCCTACCTTGGGATATATTAACAGTAAGTTTTAACCAAAGGGGTGTGGCTTTTTATGTTAAGTAAATTTGGGGACGGTGATTTTACAGTTGGGAAGAAAAATATCTTTAATTATTTTTATTTGGTTTTTTTTAAATTTATTTTTATTTAACAATGAAATAAGTACAATAGCAGGTAATTTGTTTCAAACTCCTGCAGATAAAAATAAGGAAATGAAGGAGCTGGGGATTTTTCTTGGTAACGATGTGAAAATAGATAACGAGGAGTTAAGAAATATAGATTTTAGGAAATTGAAAAATAAGGTTAATGAATTTTTAGGAGAAAAAGATTTTAAAATTACCTTAACTAATATTGAAATGGAGGGAAACCAAAGAAATATTGAAGTTAAAGTAAAATTAAGTGACGGTACAAGGTATATAACGCTCGTTCCAGAGCTCAATTATGAAGTAGTGAGATTTACTGATGAAAATGCCATAAGTTCTAATTTAAGCCTACCGGTAATAGCTCATGAAATAGCCAAAGAGACTGCCTTTAATTTTGTCATAAAGCATTTTAAGCCGTTTAATTCATATAACATGATTTTGGACGAAGACAAGTATTTTAATCGAGGGTCTCTGCGAGAATATAGATTTGTATGGAATGCGGTAGATGACGAAATAAAACTTCCCATATTTGTTGCCGCAGCGGTTGATGCCATAAGCGGTAAAATAATTAGTTACACCTGTGGTTATACTGGTGAAAAGTTTAAAAAGTTAACGCCGAGAATATCAACAAAAGAAGCGTTAGAAATACTTGAGAAAAAATACCCCGGTAACGAAATTAAAGATTACAACATTACATTAATGATTGGGATTAATCATAAGAGCAAAGTTCAGGAAAATATTTTAAAATATTCGATTGAATATAAATTTAACGTTCCCCAGGATAAATGCTTTGATGAAAAAGGCAAATGGATTCATCACGGTGGAAGGATAGAAATAAATGCGGAATCGGGGGAAATTATCACTGAAGGGATTTATTAAAATCTAAGATTTTGGGGAGGATGGTTTTAATGAGTATTGGAGATGATGGTTTGGGCGTGGCTGTGAAGGAAAGGAAGATATTTTCATGAAAAAGAAAAAATATTTTTAATTTTATTTTGGGTATTATTCTTTTGCTTTCACTGCCTGTAGTACCAATTATGATGAAAATACATTAAAAAGTATTTTAATAAAAGAAATAAAAGAAAATATTCTGCCAGCCGAAAATATCAAGGTAGTTTTATTAAAAAAATTTAATAAAAATGAGTATGTTGCTATTTGTAATTATGACATTGTAAATATAAATTATGAAGATCTCGTGCAAATAAATATTAAATACGGTAAAGTTAACGTATATGGCTTAGGCGGAGGTATTGGAAAAACCAGTCCCGATCAAAAGATGACCATTTCCAGTACTTCGTATGATTCGGAAAAGTTCAAATTTTTAATGGTTTACGGAACAGTATTTGATAAACGTATTGCCAAAGTTAAGGTAGTTTATGTTGATGGTAAAGAGGAAGTAAGCGATGTAAGTTACGAAAGCGATCTTGGCGGATATCTCTTCTACCGGGAGAATTATGTAAAAGGCTTTAAAAGAGTAGAAGCCTATGATAAAAATGGCAATTTGATAGAAAGATCCGATCAGTTGGGAGGCTAATTTACCTCTTGGCTCAGCCCTTTTGCAGTATCCGGCGGTAATTAATATTAGCGGTATTGCTGCTGGTTTTCTATTACTTGGATTAATCTTTAAATCCCAAAAACATTTTTCCGGCTAATTTTTTGGACTAAGAGAGTACCTATCCAGGCAAAGGTTTGATAGCCCACAATTAGACTTAGTAATAAAACGCCCGGTAAGGACATTATTAAGCGTTCTACCGTAAACGAAAGGATTACCGGATTGACGATTATAGATTTTTCAAAGGACAAGGAAATTGTGAAGAAGCTTTTGCCACAGTTTGAGTTTATTTTCCAGCAAAGTATGAATTAACATTTAATTATGAGGGATTTTAAAATCCTGCTAAGTGGCAGGATTTTTTTATGTACTGCAATTGATCGAGCATGCAAAGCAATACTATTTCAGCCCGCATAATATGACCGTGCCTTGAGGTACGCCGCTATCTAAAGCGGTGTCATGCGGTTAAAGCGATAGGATTTTTTCTTTTTTACCCCCTTTTCCCGTCACCCTTTCCCAATTCCCGCATATCATATAGGGAAGAGTGTGCGGGAGGGATGGTATGGGTGTTTTAGGTGCACTTATTACCCTGGTAGTGGAAGGCCTTTTATTTCTACTTGGGTATTTGGCTGGCAGTGCTTTTCCCCAGCCGTTATCGGAAGAAGAGGAGGCTTACTACATTGATAGGCTTTTACAGGGTGACCGGGAGGCCCGGGATGTGCTGGCGGAGCGGAATTTACGGCTGGTTGCCCATATTGTAAAAAAATTTGAAGGTACCGGAGAGGCAACGGAAGATTTAATTTCCATTGGTACCATTGGGCTTATTAAAGCTATCGATACCTTTCGCCCCGATAAAGGAACTAAGCTTGCTACCTATGCGGCAAAATGCGTGGAAAATGAAATTTTAATGCATCTTCGTGCCACCAAGAAAAACCGGGGTGAGGTTTCCCTTTATGATCCCATCGGTTTTGATAAAGAGGGAAATGAAATTACCCTTTTAGATATTCTCGGCACCCGGGGAGATATCGTTTTAGAGCAGGTGGTGCGGATGCTCGATGCCGAGACTATCGAGAAAAATTTAAAGAAACTAACTCCCCGGGAACGAAAGGTAATTGAAGAAAGGTTTGGACTTTCCCAAACCCCCAGGAAAACCCAGCGGGAAATTGCCAAAAAAATGGGGATTTCCCGGTCGTATGTATCAAGGATTGAAAAAAGAGCCATCTTAAAGCTTTTAAACTGTTTTCCCGAAAATAAGGTAAAATTTTAAGCCGCCTTAAATTTTAGGCGGCTTTTTGAAGTATTAGTCAGTTAGGTGGTAAGGAACACTGGTTACTAAAACATTTTTTCTAAAAAGCAGTAAAGTCTTTAGCTTAAAACCGGTTTGGTTATGAAGAAGAAAATGCCACCATTTATGAGGGACAAATTCGGGAATAACCACCATAATAAAACGGCCTTTTTCTACAGCTCTGTGCTCCATATGGTTGATAAATCTTAAAAGTGGGCCGTAAACATCCCGGTAAGCAGAAGTAATGACCAGTAGTTTTGCCGGGACTTTAAATTTTTCCCACTTTTCTTCAATTTTTGCTTTGCTTTCCTCATTAAAAGCAATGTTGATAGCTATTACATCCTCCGAGATAGAGCGGGCGTACTTAATAGCGTTTAAAACTACTTTATTAAAACTTGCTACAGGAATAATTACTAAGGGTGATTGGTTTTCAGTTTTCCAGATATCTTCAGGTATCGAAACTACTCTTAATTGTTCGGCTATAGCTAAATAGTGACGTTTAATTTTGGAAAAGAGAAGAATCATTAGCGGGATTAAAATAACAACAATCCAAGCGCCACCCAAAAATTTAGTGGTAGCAATTATTATTGAGGCAATACCGGTGGCAATAGCTCCGAGACTGTTGATTAAAATATTAACTTTCCAACCGCTTTCTTTTGTTTTATACCAGTGCTTAATCAAGCCTGCCTGCATTAAGGTAAAGGAAACAAAAACCCCTACAGCGTACAGAGGGATTAAAGCGTGAGTATCGCCTTTAAAAATAATTATTAACAGAGAAGAAATTACTCCTAAGATTACAATACCATGACTGAAAACTAAACGGGTCCCGAGGACCGAAAGGATTCTTGGGAGATAACCATCTCTGGCCATTAAACAGGAAAGACGAGGAAAACCGTTAAAACTGGAGTTTGCTGCCAAAAACAAAATTATAGCTGTGCTGGCTTGTACCAGGTAATAAAAAAGGGTTTTCCCAAAAATTATCCGGGCGATTTGCGAAACAACTGTTTCGCCAACTTTAGGGACAACATTTAAGTTATAGGCGAGGTAGGTTATTCCAAAGAATAATGTTCCCAATAAAAGGGCCATCCAAACCATCGTGATGCGGGCGTTTTTGTCTTCAGGCGGGAAAAAAGCCGGAACGCCGTTAGAAATTGTTTCAACTCCGGTAAGAGCGGTACAACCGGAAGAAAAGGCTTTTAACAATAAAAAAAGAGTTAAGGGGGCAAAACTTTCTGCCGTTGTAGTAACTGGTAATGGAGTAAGTTGACCAGTAATAAGTTTATAAGTTCCCACTCCTATTAAAATAAGAAAAGTAAAAATAAAAGCATAAGTAGGAATAGCAAAAAAGGTACCGGATTCACGTATACCTCTAAGGTTCATAATAGTGATAAATAATACCGTTAACACGCCTAAAATCACCCGATAGGGATAAAGGGAAGGAAAAGCTGAGGTAATAGCAGCAATACCTGAACTTACACTAACTGCTACAGTTAAAATGTAATCAACTAACAGTGATGACCCGGCAATTAATCCCGGAACCTGACCTAAATTTTCTAAAGATACTACATAAGCTCCGCCACCATTGGGATAAGCTAAAATTCCCTGGCGGTAGGATAAGGTTAATATTCCTAAGAGAAATAAAATAGCAATTGAAATGGGGAGAGATAATTTTAATGCTACGGGACCGGCAGCTATTAAAACAAGTAAAATTTCTTCGGTCGCATAAGCAACCGATGATAAAGCATCAGAGGAAAAAATTGCTAAAGCTTTAATTTTGGTTAAACGTTCTTCAGCAATTTTTTCTGTCCTGAGTGGAGAGCCAATTAACAAGTCTTTTATGCGGTAATTCATAAAACCTTCCTCCTGAAAATCTTTTGTTTCGCTACAACAATTAATTAAACTACTTTCATGTTTAAAAATAAATCTTAGAAATTAAGCAAAATGAACGAAAGATTTTTAAATAACCATCATTTTATTAATGATTAAATTAAGGCCTTTTAAACATTGTTATTTTATGAAATTGCGTGATTTTTAAACCACCGCCTTTTTTTAACGACCTGGTTTAGCCATATTTATGTATTTACAAAAAAACGTTTTTTCGATATTCTTAAATCAGAATATCGGAGGTGGAAACTTGCGTTTAAGAAGCAAATTATGGATTGTAACCGATGAGGGAGAAAAATTGTTTGGTGATGGACCGTATCGCCTGTTATTAGGAGTGCAAAAGACTGGTTCTTTAAAGCGGGCTGCCGAAGAACAAAAGATGGCTTACAGTAAAGCGTATATGATGATAAAAGCCTTGGAACAAAGGCTTGGAATAAAACTTTTAAACTTTTACAAAGGCGGAAAAGGGGGCGGAAGGGCTGAATTAACCGGGGACGGACTTAAGCTTTTAGAAAAATATGGGGAATTTCGCAACCGTGCCCAGGATTATCTGGATGAATTGTTTGCGGCTTATTTTAAGGAGGAGTAAGGTAATGCAGTCAATAATTAACTTATTTCTGGCTTTTTTAAAAGTAGGGGCGTTCTCCTTTGGGGGAGCGTACTCTTTAATTCCCATAATTGAAAGGGAAGTGGTGGAACATTACCGGTGGCTGACCAAAGACGAATTTATGGAAGTACTGGGAATAACCCAGGCTATTCCGGGAGCAATTTCCGCCAAATTTGCTACCTATACCGGTTACAAAGTTGCAGGTATAATAGGAGTGGTTGTTGCCAATATTGGTAATATTCTACCACCGGTTTTATTAATGCTTAGCTTAATCGGGATACTCTTTAAAATTGGCCATCATCCGCTAACTAAAAATTTTATAAAGGGAGTAAAATACGGTACCTTTGCGATGGTACTGGGCTTTGGGGTGTCAATGCTTTTAAAGACAAGTTTTGCAGTAAAAGGATATATAATTGCTGCGCTGGTTTTTACCGCGGTAGCTTTTTTTAATTTTGATCCCGCTTTAACCATTGTTGGAGCAGGAATTTTAGGTATAATCTTATTTAAATAGAGGTGGAAATAATGAAAAAAGTTCCGGTGCAGGAAGCGATAGGGATGGTATTATGCCACGATATAACCAAAATCGTCCCGGGAGAATTTAAAGGTCCTGCCTTTAAAAAAGGCCATATTATCCGGGAAGAAGACATTCCCGAACTTTTAAAGTTGGGAAAAGATCACATTTACGTCTGGGAAGTAAAAGAGGGAATTCTCCACGAAAACGAGGCAGCCCAGAGAATTGCCCGGGCAGTTGGTGGAGACCGGTTTATTTTTACCGAACCAAAAGAAGGAAAAGTTAATCTTTTAGTAAAGGAACGGGGACTTTTCAAAGTCGATCGCGAGGCTTTATTTGAGATAAATATGTTGGGAGAACTTATGGTTTCTACCCTTCACACCAACCGGGTGGTAGGGCCCGGTCAGTATGTGGCCGGCACCCGGATTATTCCCCTGGTGATTGAAGAGGAAAAGATAAAAAAAGTAGAAGAGATTTGTCGGGATAAAAAGGTTTTAGAGGTAAAACCCTTAGCCCAACCAAAGGTAGGGGTTGTTAATACCGGTAACGAAATTTTTTATGGCCGGATTGAAGACAAGTTTACACCGGTGTTGGCGGAAAAGTTAAAAGCTTTTGGGTTAACAATAGACATGCATCTTAAAGCGCCCGATGATGTCGAGAAAATCGCCGAAGCCATTTTAAAACTAAAAGAAGCGGGTATGGAGCTAATTTTAGCTACCGGTGGAATGTCGGTAGACCCCGATGACCTGACGCCGGGAGGAATTAAGAGAGCCGGTGGCGAAGTAGTAGTATATGGGTCGCCGGTGCTTCCCGGTGCTATGTTCCTGTATGCTCTTTTGGATGGAGTACCGGTTTTAGGACTTCCCGGTTGTGTCATGTACAGTAAAACCACCATTTTTGATTTGGTTCTTCCGCGGATCTTAGCCGGGGAAGTATTAACCAGAAAAGATATTGCAGCTTTAGGGCACGGAGGCCTTTGCCTTGAGTGTCCGGTTTGCACCTACCCCCATTGTCCCTTTGGAAAATAAAGGAGGCAATATGTTAAACTATTTTTGGCCGGATTTATATTTAGAAAAGGTTACTGTACTGGATGAAGAGCTCTTAAAAAAATATAATTTAAAAGGAATAATTCTTGACCTTGATAACACCATTTCCCCCTGGGGGGAGAAAACCATTCCCCGGGATGTGGTTAAATGGGTAAAAAAATTGCAAGAGTTTGGGATAAAGTTTTGCCTGGTTTCCAACAACAGCAACGAGCGGGTGCGAGAAGTGGCTGTTTTTCTGGGTATCCCTTATGTAGCCCGGGCCATTAAACCCCGGAGGCGGGCGTTTTTGCAGGGAGTGGAGCTTATGGGGCTTAAGCCGTCGGAAGTGGCGGTGATAGGAGATCAGCTTTTAACCGACATAATTGGAGCCAAAAGAGCGGGGTTAATGGCGATCCTGGTAACACCTATGGCTTCCCGGGAGTTTATCGGAACGAAAATTAACAGGTTTATCGAAAGTTACCTTTTAAAGCGACTTTTACAAAAGGGTCTGAAAATATACGGACCTCAGGGGGGATTAAATGGCCATGCGGATAAACGGTGAAACCAAACTAACGGGGATAATCGGTTATCCTTTAAAACATACCCTTTCCCCTCAGATGCATAATGAAGCTTTTAAAGCCCTAAATTTAAATTTCCTGTACCTGCCCCTGGAAGTTGCTGAAGAAAGCTTGCCCCAGGCCATCTATGGCCTAAAAGCTTTTAACTTTCGGGGGATTAACGTAACCATTCCTTATAAAGAAAAGGTTTTTCCTTTTTTAGATGAAGTAGCAACGGAAGCAAAAACCATTGGTGCGGTAAATACCATCGTCCATGACCGGGGTAGGCTTATTGGTTACAATACCGATGCCCCCGGCTTTTTATTAAGTTTAAAAGAAAACGACGTTGAAGTTACCGGGAAAAAAGTTTTGCTCTTAGGAGCGGGGGGAGCGGCACGGGCGGTAGCGTATGCGCTTTTAACCGCCGGAGCTGAACTTATCATTGCTAACCGCACCATCGATAAGGCAAAGGAATTAGCTAAAGACTTCCAGGGAGTCGGGAAAATATCCGAAATTCTTGAACTTGGCGATAAACCCATTTCCCTTGCGCCTTATCATATGGCGGTTAATACTTTACCCCTGGGAATGCATCCTTATGAAAACCAGATGCCGGCGGTGGATTTTACCGGCGTTACTTCCGATTTTGTGGCTTACGACCTTATTTATAACCCTGCCGAAACTAAATTCCTGAAAGCTTCTAAAGAAAAAGGTGCCAGGACAATAAACGGTCTTTCCATGCTGCTCTGGCAGGGTGTTCTGGCTTTTGAAAAATGGACCGGGGTTAGCCCGCCGGTTAAGGTGATGAAAAAAGCTATCGGCCTTTCTTGTTAAAGAGCCGGGAATCAAGTAAAATAGAGGTAAATTTTACTGATGGGGGTTGTGCGATGTTTCGGTATTTAACTTCGGGGGAATCCCACGGTGAAGGATTATATGTGATTTTGGAAGGAGTGCCGGCAGGACTTAAGGTTGACCTTGATTACATAAACCACGAACTTTCCCGCCGGCAACTGGGCTATGGCCGGGGGGAGCGGATGAAAATAGAAAAGGATGAAGCGCAAATTTTAACAGGCGTCCGGGGAGGCTTTGCTACCGGAGCACCTATTACCATAAAGGTTAAAAACCGGGATTATGAAAACTGGGAGAAGTTTATGCGGACCACCGGAGAAATCGAACCGGGAAGGGAGGTTACCGTGCCTCGCCCTGGTCATGCCGATTTAGCCGGGGGGTTAAAGTACGGGCATAAAGATTTAAGGAACGTTTTGGAAAGGGCTTCGGCCCGGGAGACGGCGGTCCGGGTAGCTGCGGGAGCAGTTGCCAAACTTTTTTTGGCGGAGTTCGGCGTTCGGATTTACAGTCACGTATTGAGAATAGGTTCGGTGGAAGTGGAATATCCCGGGGGTCTTCCTGAAGAAGAGCTAAAAAAAGCCGATGAACACCCCCTGCGTTGTCTTGACGCCCAGGTTGAGGGACGGATGCTCAAATGGGTGGATCGGGCCCGGGAAAACGGGGATACTTTGGGTGGCATTTTTGAGGTGGTGGTGTTTGGGCTACCCCCGGGCCTGGGAAGCTACGTTCACTGGGACAGAAAATTAGATGGCCGTCTGGCCGGAGCATTAATGGCCATTCCTTCGGCCAAAGGGGTCGAGATTGGCGATGGTATTGCTCTTGCCAATATTCCCGGACGGATGGCGGTGGATGAGATTTATTACGAAAATGGCCACTTTTACCGGAAAACCAATAAAGCCGGGGGGTTAGAAGGCGGAGTAACCAATGGCATGCCGTTAATAGCCAAAGTTTCCTTAAAACCCATTCCCACTCAGGTAAAGCCCTTAAAATCGGTGGACATCGTTACCAAGGAAACAAAGCCGGCTCAAGTGGAACGGTCGGACATAACAGCCGTTCCGGCGGCGGGAGTAGTAGGGGAAGCAGTTACTGCCCTGGTATTAATGGAAAGCTTTCTTGAAAAATTTGGCGGTGACCGAATCGAGGAAACAAAAAGAAACTATCAAAATTATCTTCAATCTATAGCCAATTATTAGAAGGAAAAGAGAATTTTATAGCGAAAAGTTATTATTATAGAAAGGTGAAAAAATGAACAAGCGCTTTATAGACTGTCTTGGGGAAATGTGCCCCATACCGGTGATAAAAGCCGAAGAAGAGTTTAAAAAGCTCAATCCCGGTGAAAGCTTTGTTTTAGAAACGGATCATAGCTGTGCTCCTCTATTTATAAAAAAACAGTTAAAAAAATATAAATGCAAAATTAAAGTAAAAGAAGTTGATTTTGGCATCTGGCAGGTTACGGTCGAAAAGTGTTAAGGAGGACTAAATCCTTTGCAGACCGAAAAGAGAGCTTATTATTTATCGGTAATACCGGGTTATTTATTATTGATAGGTCTGGGGATAGCGTTATCTATCATAAATCCTGCTATGCTTTTGTATTATTTTTTGGGTATGGGCATAGGTTTTGCCATGCAAAAAAGTCGGATTTGCGTGGCATCAGCCTTTAATGATTTATTTTTGTTTAAAAACCCTGTCGGTATGAAAAATCTTTTTTTCTTAATTTTATTTACCACTGTAGTATTTAGTAGCCTGCAGTTTTTTTTACCAACGCATTTCGGTAAGGGATCGATTTACTATACCGGACCCTTTAACCTGTTAGGCGGTATTTTATTTGGTTTTGGCATGGTCTGGGCTGGCGGTTGTGCCGGGAGTACCCTGGTAAGGATGGGGGAAGGCCAATTGGCGGCCTTTTTAACCTTTATTTTTATGTTTTTCGGTACCTTTTTGGGAACATATCTTTTTAACTTTATCTGGGAAATGGTAATTTCCTTTAAACCCGTTTATTTACCGGAAACTTTAGGATGGTTAAACGCTATTTTATTACAGTTGTTTTTAATAGTCTTAATAATCTTAGTGTTTTATTTTTGGGAAAAAAAACAGGAAGATTTGGCAGAAGTCGAGTTAGAATGGGAAGATACTCCCTTTTGGAAAAGACCCTGGCCTTATCTGGTAGGGGCTTTGTTTTTTGTGGTATTTAGTGGACTCATCTTTTATTTTTCGGAGAAAGTGTGGCGGGTTAATACCGTCTTTTCCTTCTGGGGTTTATGGCTCTTAAAAAGTCTCGGAATAAACATTGAAAACTGGAAGTTTCTTGCTTTATCAAGCCACCGGCAAATTTACGAAAATGGGTTTGGGGCACTTGTTTTTAACTTTGTTAATTTTGGTGTTATCGCCGGAGGCTTTTTAGCTTCTTCAATTTCTGGAGAATTTAGGATTCGCAAAATTCGAAAACCAATCCAGTTCTGGGGGAGCATTTTAGGTGGTTTTTTAATGGGTATAGGTGCCCGTTTATCCTTTGGTTGTTCCATCGGAGCTTTTATCGGAGGAATAGCTTCCTTTTCCCTGCACGGTTGGTTATTTTTTGCTGGCTTACTGGTAGGGGCTTTTTTGGGAACCAGGGGATTAAAATATTATTACCTTAAAGCAGGAAAAAATTAAGATAGCTCGAATATTTATAAGCGTTGCGGATAAAGTGGCTTTTGGAGGGATGGGGTAAGATGAAAATAAAAAAAGTAATTGCCCTTTTAGCGGTGATTGTGTTAACGTTAGCTTTTACTCAGGGTTGTGGTTTAAAGAGAGAAAGTAAGCTTGTAAAGATGTATAAGGAGCTTGATTTAAAAGATTTTAAAAGCCAGGAGTTAGTGGGGGATAAAAATAAATCGGAGAAGCTGGCACGGGAAGTTTATGTAGAACCCCAGCTATCCAGGGTTTTAAAGTATTTAGAATTCCTACGGAAAAATGACACGAAGTTTATTTTATATAAAGTTGATTATAAAAAAATTGAAATTAAAGAGCAAAAGGATGATATGGCAAAACTGTTAGTGGAAAGTGAAGTTACCGGCGATTTCTTCACCATAAAATATCCCGAGAAAAAGTTGGATTCTTTAGTGGCGAGACCTCTTAAATACGAAATTACTTTAAAAAAGGTCAACGATAAATGGTACATTTCCGATGCCAAACCTTTAAGTTAAGGGCTGAAAGCAAGCGCTTTCAGCCCTTTTTTAACAGAAACCTCGTTCTTTGGGAGAATTAATAAAAGCTAAAAACTTTTTCTCCAAAAGGGAACGTTTTTTATTTTTTAGCGTAATAGCTACAAAAGGATGAAGCAGGGATATGTCTTTAACTTTAATCGATTTTAGACTTCCGGTTCTAAGTTCTTTTTTTACCGCAAACCGTGGGAGCAGCGATACACCTTTTCCAGATTCCACCGCTACTTTAATAGCATCGATGCTGTTTACCTCCATTACGATGTTTAAATCGGAAATATTAAGTCCTTTTTCTGCCAGAGCTTTTTCGATAGTCTGCCTGATACCCGATCCTTTTTCGCGAATGATAAAGGGGAGAGTTCTTAGTTCGTCAAGGGTAAGAATTTCTTTGTTCTTATAAGAATTATTATTGGGGACTACTAAGACAAGCTCATCGTAAGTTAAATGAGAAGAGATAAATTCGTTACTTTCAATGTTACTTTCCACTAAACCTATATCAATTTGCCGGTCTAACAGGGCTTCGATAACTTTTTCGGTATTCATAATGGTTAGCTTAATACGGGCGGATTCGTACTTTTCCTGGAAGATGTAAATGCTACAGGGTAAGGCATAACCGCCTATGGTTGAGGCTGCTCCAATCGATAATTCTTCTTCTTCCAGGTTTTTTAAACGCTCGATTTCTTCATTTAAATTTTTTACCAGATTGCAGATTCGCTTGGCGTAGTAAAGCAGAGTTTCCCCCGCTTCGGTTAATTCAATCCCGCGGTTTGTTCGTTCCATCAGTTTAACCTGCAGCTGGTTTTCCAAGGCGGCAATTTGCGTGGAAAGGGCAGGTTGGGACAAATGCATTAACTTTGCAGCTTTGGAGATGCTGCCCTGCTCCACGATATTGCAAAAAGCTTCCAATTGGTTTAAATTCACCCGGATACACCCTCCCCTTATTAAGAAGCCAAATAAGTCTTAAAATTCACAAACCTTTTTATAACTTTTTTCGGCATAAGTTTTTAAATTCCTTCTTTTTCATAAGATTTATTTATATAAAACGGTGGGGTTTATCTATAACGTGAAAAGGTGTAAACCGGATAAGGGGGTGTTACGTTCTATCTAAAAAAATATAAAATCAGATTAAGTTTTCTTGGTAATAAAAAAGCAATGATATAGTTCTTTGAGGGGAAATTGCTGTGGATACGGCAGTTAGCAGGGTTAACAATTCACCTCTTTTTTTATGCAAAAGTTGTTGAATTCAGGTTAAAAAAGGCATATAATGAATTAAAGATGTTGATTTGCCGGATGTTGCTGTGAAGGCGGTAATTGGCAGGATTGGGGGAGCAACTTCCGGCTTTTTTTGTATATTTTTATTTGTATATTTTTAAAGGAAAGGGTTGTTAAAATGAACATCATTTTAGTGGGACTACCGGGGGCTGGCAAAACACATATAGGTCGGATTTTAGCGAGGAAATTAAAAAGGAATTTTGTGGATCTTGACCGGAAGATTGAAGAAGAGACGGGACTTACGATTAAAGAAATATTTGCCCGTTTCGGTGAGCGCTATTTCCGCCGTTTGGAAGTAAAGAAACTACAGGAACTTTTTAAACTTCATAATGCGGTGATTGCCACCGGTGGGGGAACGGTAGAACGAATGGATGCGAGAAGAAAGTTAAAAAATCTTGGCTTAGTGGTTTATTTAAAGGCGTCCCCGGAAGTTATAATCCGGCGTCTTATTAATTTAGAAAATAGACCAATACTTACCCAGGGGGACCCTTTAGAAAAGCTTTCGGAGCTTTACCGTCGCCGGGATAAGTTTTACCGGGAAGTTTCCGATGTAGCAATTAATACCGAAGGTAAAGACTCAGGCGAGGTCGTTGACGCGATCCTAAAATCCCTGACTATTGATGGTTTACGGTTTCCCCGGAAACTTTACATTAATTTGGCTGAAAATAGTTATCCGGTATATTTTGGCGAAAAAGTGGCGTTAAAAGCGGGTGAGTTTTTAAAAGAAAAAGTTACCGGGAAAAAGATTTTAATTGTTTCCCAGGAAAATATCTTTGGTTTATATGGCAAAACTTTAGAAGAAAGTTTAACAAAGGAAGGTTTTAAAACCGACGTTTTTTTTCTTCCCCAGGGGGAAGTTGCAAAATCTATGGAATATATTGTGAAGCTTTACGATAAAGCCATAGAGTTTGGACTACGCCGCCATGATACCGTTATGGCCTTTGGGGGAGGAGTAGTAGGAGATGCTACTGGATTTTTTGCCGCAACCTATTTGCGGGGAATCAATTTTGTCCAGGTACCGACAACTCTTCTTTCTATGGTGGATAGCAGTGTAGGGGGGAAAGTGGGGATTAACCTTCCCCAAGGGAAAAACCTGGTAGGAGCCTTTTACCAGCCAAAAGTAGTGTTAATAGATACTACTTACCTAAAAACTCTTCCCAGAAGAGAAGTGCTGGCGGGATTGGCTGAAATTTATAAAGCGTTTTTAATTGCTGAAGAAAGCCTTGTCGGGTGGCTTTCCGGATTAAACCTGGATAAGCTCCGTCCAAGGGATTGGCAAAGGATTATCAAGGCGGCGGTAAAAATAAAAGCAAAGGTTGTATCCCTCGATGAACGGGAAGAAGGGTTACGGGCGGTATTAAATTTAGGCCACACCATAGGCCATGCGATAGAAGGTGTAAACGGGTTTTCCGGTATTCTTCACGGCGAAGCGGTAGCTCTGGGAATATTATGGGAAGCCAAGCTCTCTAAAGATTTAGGATATTTAAGGGAGGAGGAATGGGAAAAAATACGGGAGTTTATCGAGAAAAATTATGCTTACTTAAAACTATCCTTAAATCCCGATAGCTTACTTGTTTTTATGGATAAAGATAAAAAAAATCGGGAAGATATCGCTTTTATGCTTTTAAAGAAGATTGGTGAATACCCGGAAAATGTTGAAATAAAGAGAGAATGGTTACAAAAGTGGTTAACGTTGAATTTTTCTTAAAGGATTTTTGTTTTTTTTTGACGAACTCTTAAGGTAAAATCCGATGGGAGTGCGGAGCTAAGATGAGTGAAGCGAAAGATGGCAAAAAAACCAAGAGACTGGGTGATTTTTTAGTAGAAAATGGGCTTATTACCGAAGAACAATTACAGAAAGCTTTGGAGTATCAGAAAAGAACGGGAGAGCGCCTGGGACAAGCTTTGATTAAACTTGGCTATGTTTCGGAACAGGATATCATGGGGGTTTTAGAGTTTCAATTGGGAATTCCCCAGGTTGCTTTATATAATTATTCGTTAGACCCGGCCTTAATTAAAAGCATACCCGAGTCGCTAATTAAAAGGCATAAGGTAATACCCTTAAAACGCGAGGGCAACCGCTTAACCGTTGCCATGGTTGACCCTTTAAATGTGGTTGCCATTGACGACTTAAGGCTTGCCACCAATTTAGATATTATCCCGGTCATTGCTTCGGAAAAAGAAATTGATGCCGTTATTAACCGTTTTTTTGGCGCTATTGATTTAAACGAAACCATTAAGGACATAGAAAAAGCGGGCGAAGAGCCGGAAGTAATAAAAAATGAAGAGACAGAAGAGGTTTTGGTTGATGAAGCGCCGGTGGTGCGACTGGTGAATTCCCTCTTACTGCAGGCGGTAAACCAGAGGGCGTCCGATGTCCATATTGAGCCTTTTGAAGATATGGTAAGAGTACGCTTTAGGGTAGACGGTTTTTTAAGAGAAGTTATGACTTTGCCCCGGGCGATTAGAAGTTCCCTTACTTCCCGGATAAAAATAATGGCCAATATGAACATTACCGAGAAGCGGCTTCCCCAGGATGGGCGGATTAAGATAAAAGTAGCCAATCGCCAGGTAGATATGCGGGTGGCTACAACTCCGACGTTATTTGGGGAAAAGGTGGTCATAAGACTTCTGGATCAGGAAAATGCCTTTTTAACTTTAGATAGACTGGGACTTTCCAGTAAAAACAGCGAAAGATTTAATAAAATCCTGGCCCAACCCCACGGCATGATTTTAATTGCCGGCCCTACCGGAAGCGGCAAAACTACCACCCTTTATGCTGCTTTAAACCAAATTCATGACCCTTCCAAAAATATTATTACCATTGAGGACCCAGTTGAGTATGTTATGCCCGGGGTAACCCAAATCCAGGTTAATCCGAAAGTTGGACTCACCTTTGCGGTGGGCTTGCGCTCAATTCTGCGCCTTGATCCCGATATCATTATGGTAGGCGAAATTAGGGACCGGGAAACTGCAGAAATAGCGGTAAAAGCGGCCAATACCGGGCATCTTGTATTATCTACCATTCACACCAATGATGCAGTTTCTACTGTGAGCCGTCTGGTAGAAATGGGGATTGAAGCGTACTTGGTTGCTGCTTCGCTTGTGGGAATAGTGGCTCAACGCCTGGTGCGCAAACTTTGCCCGGAATGCAAAGCTTCTACTAAAATTGGTCCCGATGATCCTGCTTATCATGCCTTAAATCTCGGCCAAGGAGAGACGGTAACCGTTTACCGGCCGGTGGGCTGCCCGGCATGTGAAAACACGGGCTATAAAGGGCGGGTTGGCATCCATGAAGTTTTAATAAATTCTCGAAAAGTTAGAAATCTTATTGTCAACGGCGGCTCTTATGATGAAATGTTGGCAACCGTGCGGGAAGAAGGAATGGTCTTAATGTTGGAAGACGGGCGGGAAAAAGTTCTGGCAGGTATTACCGCGCCGGAAGAGATTATCCGGGTGGCCAGTACGGTTAACTAAAAGGTGGCAGGTGAAGTTTTTATGATTAATGAGCTTTTACGGTTAATGGTAGAGTTTAAAGCGTCGGACTTGCATTTAACGGTGAACTTTCCCCCGGCTTACCGGATTCACGGCAATATCCGGCCGCTAACGGAGCTTGCCAGGGAAAATCCGGGGATACCGCAAAGCTTGACAAGGCTTTTAACCATGAGCGATACCGAAACCATGGCCCGGACGATTATGTCGACCGAGCAGTGGGAAAAATTTGCGAAAATGGGTGAACTGGACTTTGCCTACTCTCTACCGGATGTGGGCCGTTTTCGGGTAAACGTCTTTCGCCAGCGAGGAGCGGTAGCTTTAGTTCTCCGGCATATTAATTCGAAAATATTGTCCTTTAAAGAGTTGGGCCTTCCGGAAGTTATTGCCGATCTGTCCCGGAAAAATCGGGGGATTGTCCTGGTAACCGGTCCCACCGGTAGCGGTAAATCAACCACCCTGGCTTCAATGATTGATTTAATCAATAGCGAGCGAGCCTGTCACATCATAACCCTGGAAGATCCGATTGAATATCTGCATACCCATAAAAAAAGTGTGGTAAACCAGCGGGAAATAGGCAGTGATACCGAAAGCTTTGCCAAGGCTTTGCGGGCTGCGATGCGGGAAGATCCGGACGTCATCCTTGTGGGTGAGATGCGGGACTTAGAAACTATTTCTATCGCGATTACGGCGGCAGAAACTGGACACCTGGTTTTTGCGACCCTGCACACTTCCAGTGCTGCGGAAACCATTGACCGGATCATAGACGTTTTCCCCCCTTCCCAGCAGCAGCAAATTCGCGTACAGCTTTCCACCACCATTCAGGGGATAATTGCCCAGCAGTTAATTCCCCGGATGGATGGTAAAGGCCGGGTAGTGGCGGTGGAGGTCATGGTGGCAACTCCAGCAATAAGAAACCTTATCCGGGAGGGTAAAACCCACCAAATCCCTGCCCAGATTCAAACCGGGGCTAAATACGGAATGCAGACGTTAGATATGGCATTAGCGAAACTTTATCAAAATCGGCTTATTTCTTATGAAGAAGCTATTTCCCGGGCCCATGATCCCGAAAGTTTAGCCCGAATGTTATATTAAATTTGGGAAAAATTTTTGTCGAAGAAAATTACAAAATATATTAAAATATTAAACAAAAGGAATAGTTTGTGAAGGTTATAAGGAAAGGAGGAGAGTTATGCCCCAGTACCGGTATAAAGCTAAAGACCTTTCGGGACGAGTGGTTAGTGGTTTGGTAGAAGCGGAATCGGAAGTAGGGGCGAGAAATCTCCTCCGGGAAAAACGCTTTTTTGTTCTGGAATTGAAAAAAAGTGATGGAGCGGTAAATTCAGGATTTTCCTTTAGTTTTCAACGAAAGTTAAAAGCCAAGGATTTAGCCTTAATGGCCAAACAGTTAGGGACAATGATAGCGGCCGGGGTACCCCTTCTGACGGCGGTCAATGTCCTGTCCCGCCAGGTGGAAAATAAAACTTTGAAAAAAAGCCTCATTAGAATTGAAGAAAAACTTCGTAACGGTAATACCCTTTCCGAAAGCTTGCGGGAGGAGAAAATTTTTCCCGAACTTATGTGCAGTATGGTGGAAGTGGGCGAAGTTGGCGGTGTTTTAGACAACGTCCTTGATCGGCTTTCCCTTCACTACGAAAAGGAAGCCCAGTTAAGCGAAAAAATCCGCTCGGCGATGACTTACCCGATGGTGGTTTTATTTGCTGCCATTGCCGCTGTCTTGGTACTGGTTACATACGTACTTCCGCAGTTTACAGGTATCTTGTTGCAGGCAAATATCGAACTTCCTCTGATTACTCAGGTAGTCATAAAAATAACCAATTTTTTCTCCCAGCATGCGGCAACTATTTTTCTCACTTTAGGTGCAATTATTGGAGGACTTCTTTACTGGTTTTCAACCCCTCCAGGGCGAAAAATCCGGGATCAGTTATCCCTTAATATGCCCCTTATTGGTACTCTGGTTTTAAAAGGGATTATTGCCCGCTTTTCCCGAACCATGGCAACTTTAGTCCAGGGCGGGGTTCCGATGCTTCAGTCTTTAAGGGTGGTGCAAAAAACCCTTGGTAATGGGGAAATGCAAAAAGTACTGGAGTTAGCCGAAGATAAGGTTAGAGAAGGAGAAAGCCTGGCCACTTTTTTAGCCCAGAGCCGTTGGTTTCCGCCGCTTCTAACCCAGATGATGTTAGTGGGGGAAGAAACCGGTCAGCTGGATGCAATGCTTACCAAAGCTGCTGATTTCTATGAAGCGGAAGTAGATGCGGCGGTGGGAAGGCTTTCGTCAATAATTGAGCCGGTCTTGATTTTATTTATGGGTGGCATTGTAGGCTTAATCATTGTGTCCATCATGCTGCCGATGTTTAACATGGTAAATGCGGTTAAATAGTTTTTACCCCCTTTTTTTCGGGGTAAAAATAATGGGTACTTAATGAAAAAGTTTCATAACTTTGCCGAGAGAGGAGGTGAAAGGGATGAAAATAAGACAAGCCCTTAAGAACCAGAAAGGTTTTACTTTGGTGGAACTGATGGTGGTGGTTATCATCATCGGTATCCTGGCTGCTATTGCTCTGCCGAACTTCTACAAACAGGCGGATAAGGCCAAAGTAGGAAGAGCAAAGTCGGAGTTGGCTCAGATGAGGAGTATTTTGATTACTTATAAGAGTGAGTATAATAAATTGCCTGACGATTTTACAGCATTATTGAAGGATAATGGTTTTAGTAACGGGATTCCTAATGATCCTTGGGGTAATCCTTATGATTATCAAGCTGGTAATCCATCAACTGGTCCAAATGCCAACTTCTTAGTTTATTCTAAAGGTGCTGATGGTCAACCTTCAACTGGTGACGAAGTTTACGCTGATGTTAATGGGGTTGATCAAGGTAAGAAGCCTTAATTTTTAAATATTTTTGGGCGGGGTTGTCCCGCCCTAATATCCATTTTTTTCGAGGTGAAGAAGTGGAAGTTTTAATAATCTTTCTTTTTGGCCTGATAATTGGAAGCTTTTTAAATGTAGTTATCTATAGACTTCCCAGAGGACAATCAATACTGTATCCTCCATCGACCTGTCCAAACTGCGGTCAAAGACTAAAACCATGGCACTTAATTCCAGTATTAAGCTTTCTCTTGCAAAAAGGTCGCTGTGCTTATTGCGGGGGGAAGATATCTTTTAAATACCCTTTGGTGGAGTTAATCACCGCTTTTATCTTTAGCGTTGTGCACTTGAAATTTGGCTTAAGTTTATTAACTCTAAAATATCTACTTTTTTTTATTTTCCTTATCCCGCTATTTTTTCTTGACCTGGAAAACTTTCTCCTGCCGGATAAGCTAACTTACCCTTTATTTCTGGCAGGAGTTTTGATAAACCTTATTACCCGGGAGCTTTCCTGGAAAAGCTTAATTTTTGGCGTTATTACCGGTTTTGGCTTACTGTTCCTCCTGGCTCTTATCTCCCGCGGAGGTATGGGCGGAGGGGATATTAAGCTTGCCGCAGGGCTCGGGGCATTTTTGGGTTTTCCCCTTATTTTAGAGACGCTATTTTTAGCGTTTTTCTTTGGCGGGCTTACTGGGATAATTTTGCTTTTGACGAAAAAAAAGGCTCGCGGTGACATGGTACCTTTTGGCCCGTTTTTAATAGGGGCAGCATTTATTACCGTTTTATGGGGAGAAAAAATTATAAAATGGTATTTAAAAATATTTTTCCTGTAACCGAAAAAGGCTTTACTTTAATCGAGCTCATTGTGGTAATAACTATAGCCGGTATAATTTTTTTAACGGCGGCAATTAGCTTAGATTATACTTTAGCAAAGATTACTTTGGCCAATGATGCTTATGCTTTAGCTCAAAATTTACGTCAAACAAAAGAATTGGCCTCAGCGCAGGAAAAGGCTTTTACTTTGTACTTTTTTCAGGAGAATAATAGCTACTTAATCTCGGAAAATTATAAAGCTAATAAACTTTATGTTTTATCTCCTCGGTTAAAATTTATTGCTGTACCGTTGGATCCAGTTACAATTGATTATAAAGGAAGCAGCCGGGCCTTTTCGGTGGAAATGGCTAATAGTTATGGAGTAAAGGTTCGGGTTTATACTACTCCCAGAACCGACCGGATTTGGATTACTCCCTTTTATTAGGTGGTGGGATGATGAAGGAAAAGGGATTTAGCTTAGTTGAAACAATGGTAGCAGTCCTGCTTTTATTGCTAATTTTAATTCCGTTATTAAATCTTCTTACGGCCAGCAGTTTTTCTTATAATGCTGCTGGCAACCAAACTAAAGCCTTAAATGCGGCCCGGGAAATAATTGAAGAGCTTCGGCTTAAAAGTTACGAGCAAATTAACAATACTTCCGGGGTAACTCCGGACGGTTTTAAATACAGCTTAAGTGTTGTAAATAAATCCACTAATCTGAATTTTGCTATTCCCTATAAAGAAGTGTCGGTAACCGTTTATTACCCTACTGGTACGGGAGAGAAGACGGTAGTTTTAACTACTGTGTTCACCCCGCGAAACAGGTGATTTTATGAAAGATAAGGGTTTTACGTTAGTAGAGCTGCTGGTGGTTTTAGTTATAGGCAGTATCATTATGCTGGTTGTTTTTAATTTATTTGTCTTTACCTATAACCTGTGGTTTAAGGGCCAGAAAGCAATTGATTACCAGGAACAGCTGCGCTTTGCAATGGATCGGATGGCCCGGGAAATTCGAACAGCCTCGGCGGTATATAATCCGTATGTAAACCCTCCGTCACCTGGCACTGCTTATACCCAGGTTTATTTAGTAAATACCGTAAACAACGAGACCTACCGGGTTTATTACTATTTAAACTCTCTTAATAAAACTTTATACCGCAAGGTTTACTATCCAAATAACAACCAAACAACGGACCCTCTGATAAGTGATGTCAATTTTACCGTATATTATTTAGGTTATGATGCGGTTACCAACAAAATTTATAACTTAAAACTCAATCTTAGTTTAATTAATAAACCTTCTGCTACCCTTTCCACTTCGGTGGTAACCAGGGTAACGAGATAGGTGGTGAAATTTTGTTAAAAGATGATAAAGGTTATATTTTATTAACGGTTTTAGTTATTGGTATTATTTTTGCTATTTTAGCCACCGGATTGTTTAACTTATCTTTAAACGAAAAAAGTATTTCTAACATAAATTTAGGAAAGGAACAAGCCTACTATTGTGCAGAGGCCGGACTGGAGCTGGCGTTATACGCTTTAGAAAAAGACCCACAAAAGTTTCTAAGGCAAAATTTAACATTAGACGAATTTAGCGATTTGCCGGTAGGGAATGGTAAAATTGAGCAAGTAACTTCCCAAATCAGTTCGGTGAGTGGAAGTGTATATACAATATTGCTAGAAAGTAAGGGTATTGTGCCCAATGGGGCAAAAAAGACCGTTCAAGCAAGGGTAAAGGTAAGTTTAGGTGCAGCGCAAAATTTAAACCTCAACAATTTTACTTTATTCTTAAATAATAATGAGCCTAATTTAAATTTCAACAAAAAATCCGAAGTTATCGGTAATCTTGTTGTTCCGGGAGATATTGTGTTAGAGGCGGATGATATTACCGGCGCGGTTTATGGTCAAAACGTTACCGTGTTAAGGGGAGAAGGCAAAAGTTCCTTTACGATTACTAAAATTTATTACACCAATTCCGTTAATACCAACGGTCTTAATATTCCTACGGAAAAAATTAATAATTTATTTTCAACTTTAAACTTAAATTTTGACGATAGTTATCTGCGATCGTTGCCCAATATTGTGGTTTTAAAGACTAATAAATACTCCTTATCTCCGGGCGATAGCGGAAAAATTGTGTATCTTATTCCTACTGAACCTAATGATGAGGTAGAAATAGATAATAACTCGTCTTATCAGTACAACGGAAACTATCTAATTATCTCTCCCAATACAATTGAAATTGAAAGTAGCTATAGTAGAGCGAACAACAATTCAAATCTTACAATAATATCGGTAAATGGGGATATAAAGTTAGAAAAGAAAATAGATGTCACCGCTAATCTGATTGCCTTGAATGGTAGCCTTGAATATCACGACAATAGCGGAAAAGCAACGGTTACCGGGGTTGTGATGGTAAACGATATTAATAAAAAGGAAAATAACAACAATGTGAAAGCAATGCTAACTTACGACCCGTATAATAATTTAACCAATATTTAACAACCATTTTTAAATAAAAGTAGTGAAATTAAAATATTAGAGTGGAAAGAGCTTTACCAAGTTTTTTAGAAAAGGATGGAGGGCTAAGTGCAAAGTTTTATCGGGAAATTTATGGGGAAAAACCGGTATATTTTAGCTTTTGACGCGGGAGTGCGGTATTTTAAAGCTGTTTTACTTAAAGCTGACAAAAAGCAGCCGGAATTATTAAAAACGGTAACTTATCAGATGCCAGTGGAATTTCAGGAGAATACGGTTCGGGATTATATTCCCAAATATTTGCTGGCAGCCAAAAAAGAATTTAACATAGGAAAGGCTAAAGTTATAACTACTCTTCCCGGCAATAAAATTATTTCCCGCATCATCAAAGTTCCTTTAATGAACCAAAAAGAGTTAAATGCCTATCTTGACTTAGAAGCAGAGCAGTATTTACCAGTTCCCGTTAAAGATAGCGTTTTGGCTTCGGTAATTTTGGAAAATGCCGAGGCGGATGATGGAACCAAACAGATGAACGTTTTACTTTCCGCCGCTTCCCGGGAAATTATTATGGATCTTTACGATACGGTGGTTTCTACGGGCTTAAACTTGGATGTGATTGATCTTCCTTTTCTGGCTTTATACCGGGGAGTTTTTTCCCAAATAAATCCGGAAGTGCCGGTGGCGGTAGTGGATATTGGTGCTGGTAATACCCTGTTAATTATCGTTAAAGACGGAATTTTAAAATTTGTCCGTTCAATTAAATGGGGGGCCAATGCCATCACCCAGATGATTGCAACCAATATGAACCTTGACTTTGTCAAAGCGGAACAACTAAAGGAAGAGAAGGGTGAGCTTTTGGCGGCAGATGAGCAGGTGGTTGATCAGGAAAAATTAACTATTGATATAAGCATTCGCCAGGCAATATCAGAACTTATTAACGAAATCCGCCGCAGTATAGATTTTTACCGTACCCAGGAGCGGGGGAATAACGTTGAGCGAATTTTAATTACCGGAGGAGGGAGTAAGTTAAAAGGACTAACCGAACTTTTTGAAAGCCAGCTTGACCTTGAAACCTTTACCTTTGCCCCGATGGTGGAGGAAAAACTTGACCCGGCTTTTACTTTAGCCTACGGCCTGGGACTCTGGGGGGTGGAAAGGGATGTATAAAGCTAACCTCCTTCCCCCGGAACTACAAAAAGATGTCGAAATTAACACGAAAAAACTTGCCATTTTGGCGGGGATTACTGCTTTAGTTACCATTATAATCTTTTCTTTAATTGGTTTTATGGTTCGCGTTTATTATTTAAAAAAAGATTTGGAAGTTAAAAAGGCCAATATAGTCCAACTGCAAAAAATTGCCCAAAAGGTAAACGAAACGAAAAACGAAATTTCGTTATTGAATAAAGAAAAAGAGGCGTTTTTGGAACTAAAACAAAAGCGACTGGTTTTTACGGTTATTTTAACGGATATTAATTTAAACATCCCTAAAAATACCTGGCTTACTGAAATAAAATATAATCCGGCAACCAGGGAATTATCTTTAACCGGTTCTACCCGGGATTCGGAAGAAGCAGGAATATTTGTTTATAATTTAAACAATTTACCGCATTTCTCCAAAGTACTTTTAGTGCAGATGATAAGAAACAATACGGGAAATTACGACTTTTCCATAAAGGCAATTTTGAAATAAGGGGATGGTTAAATGCCATTTTGGGAAAAACTTGCCCCGCGGGAACGAATATTGGTGGGAATCGCTCTGGGACTTACAGTTTTTTATTTGTTATACTATTACGCTATCATGCCCAACTGGCAAAAATATCAGGAACTGAAAACCGAGCTTAATACCGTTAACGCCGAATGGGAACGCTTGCAGGGAATTGAAAATGTCTTAGCGACTGAGGTGAAAAATAAGGAGCAGCTGGAGAAGGAGCTCAAAAATATTCGAGCGGAATTTGATTTTAACGTAGAAGATGGGGCGGGCTTTACCAAACTCCTTGCTTCGGCCAAAGAGAAAAATATAAGACTCCTGGAGTTTAAACCTGGGTCGGTAGTGGACAAAAGCTATTATTTTGAATTTCCCGTTGAGATTAAAGTTCAAGGATATTATCCACAAGTGCTGGAGTATGTGGAGTCTCTGGAAAACTTTCCGGACCTTGCGGAAATAAAAAATTTAACTATTTCCTCGGTTCCCGGGGATGTAAGGGGAAATGTGGAAGCCGCTTTTACTCTGGCAATTTACTCAGCTAAAAACCCTGCGGGGTCCCTTATCATTCAAAACTACGAAAAGTTATCTACCGGAAAGTATAATCCCTTTAGGCCCATGTATATTCCGCCGGTAGCTACTACCCCGGCAACTAATAATAACCCGCCTGGGAATAATACTGGTTCTGGTGCAACGGTACCCGGAGAGATTTACAACAATAATACCGATGAGGAACCTTTAGTAAAATAACCTTGACCTCGCCTTACTGCGGGGTTTTTATTTTATTTCTTGGAAAAAAAGGATATAATGTTAGTTAAGGAGAATTTCTCAGCATTAGAGATAATGAGGGGGAAAGCCAATGGATAACTTCACAATAAACGAAGTGTTACGGGAAGCGGCCCGCCGGGGAGCGCCCTTTGCGGAAATATATTTTGAAGAAAAAAATAACTTTGGCCTTGTTTTAGAAGACGGAAAAATTGAAAAAGTAACTCAGGGTTACGAAGCTGGTGCCGGTATCCGGGTGATAGATGATAACGGAAGAACAACTTACGCCTATACCAATGATTTATCTTTGGAAGCTCTTTTAAAGGCCGTTCGGGTAGCTACTCTGGGTTTAAATGGGTTAAAGGACAGTGTGAGCCTGGAAAATCCCGAAGTCACCTCCGGTAACGTGCAGATTAAGCCGGGAGAAGTGGCAGCGGAAGAAAAACTAAACCTTTTAAAAGTTGCCGATGAAGAGATCAGAAGACTCGGTCCTGAAATTCGCCAGGTGCAGGCGAGTTACGGGGAGTTGGAAGCCAAAGTAGTTATTGCCAATACCGAAGGCACTTATGTTGAGATGAACAAAACCCGGGTGCGGTTTGCGGTCCAGGCGGTAGCGGAAAAAGATGGGGTTATTCAGACCGGCTACGATGCCATAGGTACTACCAAAGGTTTTGAGACTTTTAAGGAGCAGCAGGTGGATGTTGCGGCCCGGGCAGCGGGAGAACGGGCCATTAAAATGCTTTCGGCCGAGCCCGCCCCTTCGGGGGAAATGCCGGTGGTGATGGCCGGTGAAGCCGGCGGCACCATGATTCACGAAGCTTCGGGGCACGGCCTGGAGGCGGACATAGTCCAAAAGCGAATGAGCGTTTATGCCGGAAAAAAGGGTCAGAAGGTGGCCTCGCCATTGATTACTGTGGTGGATGATGGCACAATCCCCGGAAAATACGGGACCGTACCGTACGATGATGAAGGAAACAAAACGAAGAAAAATGTTCTCATTGACCGGGGGATTTTAACCGGTTATATGTATGACCGGCTAACTGCTAAAAAAGATAACGTTGAGCCTACCGGAAATGGAAGAAGGGAGTCGTATCAGCATAAACCGATTCCCCGGATGACTAACACGTATATAGCTCCCGGTGAAGACGACCCGGAAAAGATTATTCGGGAGGTAAAAGAGGGTTTACTGGTTAAAAAAATGGGTGGTGGACAGGTGGACACCAATACCGGCGATTTTGTTTTTGAGGTATCCGAAGGGTACCTGATTGAAGACGGCCAGGTTACCGTTCCGGTAAGAGGAGCTACTTTAACCGGCAACGGCCCCAAAGTTTTAAACAATGTGCTGGCCGTAGGTAAAGACCTGGGCTGGTCTATCGGTACCTGCGGTAAAGACGGCCAGGGCGTTCCCGTTTCCGACGCCCAGCCTACTCTCTTAATTGGTAACCTGGTGGTAGGTGGCACCGGCCGCATCCGCCGCAAATAGCAAAAAGAGGTATAATTTTAGGGACTGTCCCCAAATTTATACTTGAGGAGGGTGTAGTGTATGCCGGCGTATGATTTTCGCTGTAACGATTGTGGCGAACTTTTTACCGTAAGATGCTCCATTTCCGAAAAGGAAAATGTCACTTGCCCCAAATGCGGTGGCAAAAATTTAACCCAGCGTTTAACCGGGTTTATGATAATGGGTAAGTCTTCCTCAAATGGAGAGGGGGCAATGGCATCCGGTTCAAGCTGCAGCGGCAAAAGCTGTTCCGGTTGTTCTGGGTGTTAATGTGGATTTCAAAAGAGTCGGCTTTTGCCGGCTATTTTTTTGCCTGTTAAAAAATTCTTACCAGATTGAAGTAATATCCTGAAAAATTTCTCAATATATATACTCTCGGGTAAAAAATTTGGCAATAGATAAGGCACCCGGGGGGAAAAGGGGGTGAAAAAGGACACCCCCGGTGCCAAAACCCGAGAGGAGGAGTTTTTTTGCGAAATTTTATGTTTTTTCTTTTCTTCGGACTCATCCTGGGGGTTGTAACATCGACTGCTTTTGCTGCCCAGATAAGGGTAGGCCAGGATTACGGACCAACTCCCAAGTACTTTAATGCCGATGATAAAGCCTATTACCCCGCGGAAATTTACCTGCCCAATGAAACCAATCCTGCCCGGTACCGCATCCACTCCAATTATAGCCGGAATACCGATGCCTGTGCTGCCTGCCACGCCACCCACACGGCAGTGGGGGAAACCCTGCTCCAGTGGGGAACGGTATATGATACCTGCATGGCCTGCCACGACGGCACCATTTCCACCACTTATAATGTGCAGGAAGGGGAAATAGGCGCCAACGGTAAACCCACTTACGGCGGTATGTTTGGCATAGGTAATGAACCTTTTCTTTCCAACCATCTGGTGACCGGAGCGGTAAAAATCTTTGCTGCACCCGGTGGAAATATCACCGGAAATTATGAAACCTATGATGTACCGGACCAGGGGCAGGGAAAAATGTGGGATATAACCTTTGGCTGTGAGTCCTGCCACAGCCCTCACGGCTTGGGCGGCAACGCCCGCATCTTAAACCCCAATGTTAATGCATACAGCCTGGTAAATTATAAGACTAATTTTTCCCTTAAAAAAGTTACTGAAGGGAATGAGACTTTCTGGGTAGCCTTAAGTAGCGGCAACAGTTTTGATTCCACTGCCAAAAATGCTTACCAGTGGGTAAGAAGTTATCCGTATCTTAAAGGAACAAAAGTTTATTTTGATGGTACTGAAAAAGTCGAGGGAGTGGACTATGAACTTAGTAATTCCCAGGGGTATACTAAAATAAAAGTTTTACAGGGTAATCCTGCCACCATTACGGCGTCCTTTTATCCCGCCCTGCAAGTAGCCATGACCATTACCAATTATCTTGATGGTGATAACACTTCCCAGTCTCCCGACTCCGAAACGGTCATTCACGTAAAAGGCATCAATGCTTTCTGCGGGGCTTGCCATACCGACTACAATACCGAAAACGTTTATAAGGATAGTACGAAATCAGAACCCAACGGCTCTTCCGACCTTTTAAACGGGAAATACACGGAAGCTTACCGGCACCAGGTTGGTTTTAACGTGGCCGACTTTGAACAGTATCTTCCAAACTCCAATATGGCTTATGAGCTCCGGGGTGGTAAAAAATTCATGACCTGTCTTACCTGCCATTATGCTCATGGTGTAAGTCAAAGTTTTTGGGAGAAGACATTAGAAGGGAACTGGTTCCCGGAAGCAAAAAGTTACTGGGGTACCTTGCCGTTAGTTGAAATTGCCGGATCTTCTGCTCTAAAACGGGCTCCCAACATGGCGACCTGCGAAACCTGCCACCGTAAAGGTCCTGCTTCCGAAGGATATACGGCCAATTCTGCAGGAAGTACGCCGGGAAATAATCGTGATACTCCTGTAAATCCTTCCTTCCCATTGACCCGGGTAGACAACACCCTCTGCCAAAAATGTCACGAAAAAATCTATACCGGCTGGCTGCAAACTAAACACGCAAATCTAAGGGGAGATAGGGTAGACTGTCAGGATTGCCATACCGGCGGCAGTGAACACGTAAAGTCGCCTTCAGGGACGTATATGGATAGCATTTCTGAGCTAAATTACCAGCAGCAGGTAGCAAAATGTGCAGGTGCCAATTGTCACGGAAATACCAGTGATAGTTTAGCAAACATGGATTATAACAACGATACCATAAGCTTTGTAGACAGCAGCACTCCCCAGGTAAGAGAACATGTCAGCAGTAAGCACTACAACGTAGGTGCGATGACCTGTACTACATGCCATAATCCTCACGGAGTAATTAAGCACAACAATCAAACCTATGAGTTAAAATACCAGCCCAATTCCCTCTGTGCCTTTTGCCACGATTTAGGCGAATTTGCCGGTGCCTTTAACTGGGAAGATTATATGCCTCCGGTTCCAAGGGCAGCGGTAAATGGTGCTGCCTATCATCTCCACTCTTTTACCTATAAAGAAGCCAATTTTCCCGGGTGGTTGGATAGTGATCATTAAAAAATAAAGTGAAAGTAGCGGGGATAGTTCCCCGCTTTTTTTGTGGTAAAAATAACAAATCGAAATATTACATATAAAAAAATAGAATTAATACTGCGAAAATAAAAGAAAAATTTGCAAAAGCTTGATAATTAAAGAAAAATAGCATTTACGGAATTTTTGCTGCAATAAATCTAACTTATCGATATAAATAACATTTAAAACAAAGATAAAGGAAATATTTACCAAAACATCTAATTAATAGCATAAAAATAATAATGCCTGTACGGATAAACCGCCGGGAAAGGAGGGAAGAGGTAATACGGCGCATCCGGAATTAAAGGAAAGGAGGAGGAAGTATTGAAGGGGAAGATTAAGGTATTGTGTTTACTGATTTTAGCCCTGCTGATTTTAGGGTCCAACGCTTACGCCGCCCAGCTTTTGACGGGCGACACCTACGCCCCTACGGTAAAGAAAGTATATGACGAGCAGAGGGGCATGGTAAGTAAGTTTAATGCCGATGATAAAACCTATTACCCCAATGAAATTTATTTACCCAATGAAGCCAATCCTGCCAATTACCGCATTCACACCAACTATTCCAAAAACACCGACGCCTGTGCGGCCTGCCACGCCACCCACACGGCGGTAGGTCAAACCCTTTTACAGTGGGGAACGGTGTACGACACCTGCATGGCCTGCCATGACGGCACCATCTCGACCACCTATGATGTGCAAATGGGAACCATCGCCACTACCCAAAAGCCCACCTACGGCGGAATGTTTGGCAGCGGCAATGAAGATTCCCTCTCCAACCACTTGGTCACCGGAGCGGTTCAGATTTTCGCTGCCCCCGGGGGAAACGTTACCGGCAACTATGAAACCAACGACACTCCCGACAAAGCCGGTGCCACTGCCTGGGATATTACCTTTGGCTGTGAATCGTGCCATAGCCCCCACGGCTTGGGCGGTAACGCCCGAATCCTAAACCCCAACGTCAATGCTTACAGCTACCTGAACTACAAGTCCAATGTGGCGTATGTTTATAATTCTGCTACCGGTTATTACGAAAACAGCCAGAAATATCAGTGGGTCAGAAGCTATCCTTACAATAAAGGCACCCAGGTCTGGGTAAACGGTCAGTTAAAGACCGAAGGGGTGGACTACCTTTTGGACGGTACCAGCGGCGAAACCAGGATTAAATTACTCCAGGGAAACGGCAGCGTAACGGTAGTATATGCCTACTTCTATCCCGCTTTGCAGGTAAAAATGGAAGTAAAAAATTATCTGCAGTCCGGCGAATCCGTCCAGCACACTTCCGGAATCAACCAGTTCTGCGGAGCCTGCCACACCGACTACAACACCGATACCGGGGATATCGACACCAGCACCGGCTCTTCGGATAAATTAACCGGCCACTACACCGAAGCCTACCGGCACCAGGTTGGCTTTAAGGTGGACGAGTTTAAAGCGTTCTTACCCTTGACCAACATGGTTTACGAAAAGCGGAGTAACGGCGATGTCATGACCTGCCTCACCTGCCACTATGCCCACGGTGTAAGCAAGGAATTCTGGAAGCGGACGCTACTGGACAGCACCAAAGCAGCCGTATACGGCTACTGGAGCGAGGTAGGAGAGAATGGTTTAAAAGAGCTTGCCGGGTCTTCGGCGTTAAAGCGGGCGCCCAACATGGGGACCTGTGAGACCTGCCACCGGAAAGGCCCCGCGGCTGAAGGCTACAACGCCAATACCGGACAAAGCGTAAGTGTAACCGCCACCACTTACGAAAGCCAGACGGGAGCTACGGCGGTGGGCAGCGGCAAATGCCAGTCCTGCCACCCGAAATATTATACCGGCTGGAGTAAAACCGCTCACTTTGACAACGGCGTAGGCTGCGAAGCCTGCCACGGAAACGGAAGCCTTCACGTCAAAGCCCCCAACAGCCGAAACATCACCAACCCTGCTACAAAGAACGTAGAAGGGAAGGTTGACACCTGCGGTACCGCAAACTGTCACGGTAAAGGAGCAACCAAGAGAACAGAAATTTATGATTTTGGCGGTGTAAGTGAAAGCATAATTTACTACAGTGAAGCCATGAGTCAGGTGCAGGAATTTAAGGAAAGCAAGCATTACAGTAAAGGCGGTGTTTACTGTTCCACCTGCCACAACCCGCACGGCATGATAGCGGATAAGAACGGAATCGAAAAGCAGCTAAAATACCTGCCGAACGCTTTATGCGGCAGCTGCCATGATACCGGAGCGGCCTTTGACTGGGCAACCTTTATGCCGAAGGTAGCAAGAAGCGATGGAAGCGACCAGGCTTTACACAGCTTTACGGCCTTTGAATCGGAAATGCCGGGTTTAAGATAAGAGGGGAGGGAAAATAATTGAGGAAAAGGTATAAAGTAAGTTTAATTGCCGTCATTACCTGCCTGGCCCTGCTGCTTACCGCAGCAGCGGCCTTCGGCTACCGGCAGTTTGCCAAAGACCCGATGACCCAGCAGTCGTTAAATTGTGCAACTACCTGCCACTATACCCAAAAAGCCTCGGATATCGGTAGCCTTCCCTATGCCAAGGTCGTTAACTACGCTATAGTGAAAAATATATTCTCCTTGGCCAAAGGGAAATTTTACCCCAAAAAACCGATTACCAATAAAGAGTTCCACGATGCAGTGGAAAAAGCAGCAGGAAACACCACTTTGGCCGATGGCATAATTCCCGAAGATAACAAAAATTTTAACCGTTCCAAACTTGCCGATTACCTGGCAAGATTGACCGGAGCTACTACTTCCGGATACTTAGGACAAAGAATTAAGGACTTCAACGGCAATCGCAATTTAGCCTGGGCAATCTATAATGGTTACATTCCTATTTCAAAGACCGACAGCAATAATAATTTTTACGCCTATCCCTCCGCAATGGTCACCCGGGCGGAAGCAGCTTATGCTATCGTAACTGCAGGACTAATCAGGGCTAATGCCGATTCCAAGCCCACGCCTGTTGCCAATAATTCAAAGCACAGGGATATAACCCAGGATTTTCTTACCTGGGTCCAGAATAATCCAACTGGTACCTCGGCTGAGTTTTGCTTGACCTGCCATGGACCGGGTACAGGTAAATGGAACTCCATCAAGAACATCGTTTACACCAACCACTATTTAAACCGCACCTTCACCAAAAACGGCGATACGATTTTCTGGATGGCCTACCAGTTTGGGCAAATGGGCAATCCTAAACTGCCTTTAGACCTCTACATGAATCAGGATAATCTTCACAATGCGGCCCGGCAAAATCCTGACCTCGCCCAAATCGAAGGCTTCAGGGAAGTGGGCTTTGGTCCGGGACAGCTGCAGTTTGGCATGTACAACCGCCTCTGCGGTGCTCCGGAAACCTTCGGCTACCAGAGTTTCCTGGGCCGCTGGGTTGGAACCAGTGGTTCCCGGGCTGCCGGCTGCGGCCGCTGCCATATCGGTTACGGTATTAAATCCGGGCCGGCCGACCCCAACTACAACACCGGCCTCTTTAACCAGCTTTCCGGTGATGTTGACTTTGCTATCCTTGAATATGTCAAAGATATCGACTGCCTCCTCTGCCATGCCGACCAGTACTATGTCAGTAAGGGAGCGGCCCGAAATGTCAAAGTGGTAAATGGTAAGGCAACCATCTATACCGTAGGGGAAGTTTATAACGGCCAGGATCCGAGCATTACCAATCCTCAGCAAAAAGTCTTAACCGCGATAGCTTCCGTTTACAAGAAGCCCACCGCCAACGGCTGTGCGGTTTGCCACGACTTCCCGGCGGACGGTCCGGCCTATAAACGGGGCTTCTGGCACGACCTTGATGTTCACTTAAAAGATGATAAGCTCTCCTGTGTGGACTGCCATCCGGGTGGTGCCTGGACACCGGCTTTAGGTGACACCACCGGACAGGGAGTATATAATAAGCACCAGTTCGTCATCGGTCCCATGCCCGACCTCTACACCCCCAATGATGGTCAGCGGGCCAAACAGTGCGTTGAGTGCCATACCGGCACGGTGCATGCCAATCAGGTTATAAACGACCACGGGCGGCGCTTGGACTGCCGCACCTGCCACATCAGTAAAGACTATGGCTTGGATTTCAGAGACTTTAGCAATCCCGAAAGAGAAGCAGCGGATGGAATATATGAACCCAAAGATTATGTGTTTAACAACTGGAGCGATTCCTCGTTATACAACAATAATTCCCATGAATACCGCGGAAGTTACGGTACACCCACTTTAAATTTCAAACGGCAGGATTACGAACACATGATGCGGTTTGGCGTCCGGCCCATTGGGGACATCTTTGATGAAGGGAAACTTTTAGGAAGTATGGGTAAAATGAATTATCCGCAGAACCCTGCGGCCAAGATTCAGCCTTTCCACCGGGTAAACATCAAGATACCAATGGCCTTTGGCGATGTTTACTTTAAGGCTATTGGCAAAGACTTTGCCAACTTTCCCTTCATGCTGCCCTTTGATAAGAAGTATTATGCCGAAACCGGCGATATCATACAGTCGGTTTATCAGGGAATTTACAAGCTTAAGACCTCCTTTATGCCGGCTTATGATATGAGCAATCAAATTTATTTTGGCGAGCAGAAAGTACCTAAATATGACGGCTATACCGCGCACATGATTTACTTTAACATGTTAAACGAAAATATCATGACCAATCCGCGGATGTCTATGACTCCAACTTCAAAAGGGAACAAACCCTTTAATATGAGCGGCTACTTTGAGTTTTACGGCTTAATGCAGATGGACCACACGATACTTCCGGCAAGCGAAGCTTTAACCTGTGTTGATTGCCACAGCGCTACCGGCCGGGTAGCAATAGCTACTGATAGTTGGAAAAGCCTTGGCTATTCCGCAAAACGCAGCCAGCTTTTAATCTTCACCAAAAAATAAGATGGCTTTAAAAGGACTAATTTAGCCCTCGGAATAAATTTTCCGGGGGTTTATTTTTTGATTTTTAACCGTATAAAAGTAAAATATCAGCAGATGGTGGTTTAACCAAGGCTTTAGAAAATGGTGCAAAAGAATAATTTTTTATAAACATTTCGGCAAAAAAGATTAAAATTTCTTTTAATACCCCAAAAAATCTTATACGATAAAAAGGGGGAGCTAAAAAATGAAAAAAAGAAAAAACATTAAATTGCTTTATTTTGTAGTTTTTGGAGCTTTACTTATCTTACTCTTCTACCAACAAGGTTTTCGCCTGCCCAGACTTTCCAGTATCAAGCATCTAATTGTTTATTTAATGGGGGTTCTGGGAATAATCCTTATTATGATTGGCCTGCGCCGGCAGATGGAGAGAAACCATCCCGATGATGACGAAGATGAATTATAGGGTGCAATTAAATTGGTGGTAGGTGGTAGGAGGTTGGATAGGTGGTTCTGACCTGGGAAGACAAATGCTGGTTATAGCCGACACTGCATTAAAGGCGAAGGTATTTAAAATCCCCTTGACTCGGTAAATTTACAGGTATAGATTAATTTTTAGATAGGAATAATTACGATGTAGGTGGGAATACGATGAATGTAAGAGAAGCATATAAAATTTTACGGGATAAGGGCATAAAGATTACACCGCAGCGGCAGGCGCTTTTAGAGCTTTTTGCCGATGAAAAAAGCTATACCGCCCGGGAGATTGCCGAAAAATTGCGCCGGCATTACCCTGGTTTTAGTTTCGATACCGTTTACCGTAACTTAAAGCTTTACTGCCGGTGCGGGATTTTAACCGAGACCATGGCGCCGGACGGGATAGCCCGCTTTTCCTTAAATACCGGACAGCACCGCCATTATTTCACCTGCCTTGCCTGCGGGGAGAAAGTGGCCCTGGAATCGTGTCCTATTGAAGAAAATAAATTTAACCTTCCGGGAAAAGTGGGGACGATAACGTATCACCGGATTGAACTTTTTGGAAAGTGTGCAGCCTGCGAGGAGGGGAAAAAGTGAAGCGAGTACTTGCGCTGGTTTTAGTTTTTACTTTATTTGTACTTTCGGGCTGTTCCAATGCCCGGACGGCTTCTACAACCGATAGCGGTAAGCCTTTGATTGTTACTTCAATTTATCCCTATGGTGAGCTTGCCCGGGAGATTGCCGGGGATAAAGCTGAGGTTACGGTTTTAGCCCCTCCTGGAGCCGATGCCCATGATTTTGAACCAAAACCTTCCGACCTTTTTACCCTGAGGAAGGCCGATTTAATCATCTTAAATGGTGGGGGCTTAGAGCCCTGGGCCGGAAAGATAATCAAGCTTTTAGGAAAAGATAAGGTTATTGAAGCGGAAAAAATTTTGGAAGGCAAAGTAAAAAAAGACGATCCCCATTACTGGCTATCTTTGATATTTGCCCGCAAAATAGCCGAAGCTATTAAGGATAATTTAGTAACGCTGGATCCGGGAAATAAAAGCTACTATGAGGAAAATTACCGCAAACTTGCCGATAAACTTTATGAGCTGCATTTGGCGATGGTGGATCTTACCTCGGACCTAAAAACCCGCAAGATTTTTACCCTGCACCGGGCCTTTGGTTATTTTGCAGCCGATTACGGTTTACAGGAAATTTCCCTGATGTCCGGAAAGGAAGCGGAAGCAACCGTTGGCGATATTGAAAAGTTTATGAAAGAATTTTCGGCGGAAGGTTGTGAATACGTATTTTTTGACCCGGTTTTTGGTAAAAAGGTTGCGGAAAAAGTTTCTGAAAACTACAGGGTGAAGTTTATGCCCCTTTATACTTTAGAAGGAGTTGATGAAACCCTAAAAGGTAAAAGCTATTTAGAATTAATGCAGGAGAATATTGAAACTTTGCGCCTTGTTTTAGGAGGAGATGATTAAATTTGGGGCTAGAAGTTAAAAACCTCTCTGTAAATTACGGCGGTGAGCCGGTATTAGAGGATATAAATTTTTCATTAAAGGAAGGGGATTTTCTTTTGGTTCTGGGAAAAAACGGGGCAGGTAAGTCTACCCTGTTAAAAGCGATTGTTGGGGAGATTCCTTACTTCGGGATTATAAAGACCTTTAACCATAAAATTGGTTATGTGGCGCAGAAAATTCCCGGGACCATCCCCTTTCCGGTTACCGTGGAAGAATTGGTGCTGGCCCGGAACGCTGAAGGGAAAACCAAAATTATTTTACAGTAAGGAAGACCGGGAAGTTGCCGTAGAAGCGCTTAAGGCTACCAACCTTCTTAATAAAAGGAATAGACTCTTAGGAAACCTCTCCGGCGGGGAGCTAAGGCGGGCGTTTATTGCCCGAGCGCTGGCGGGAAAAGCCGATTTGTTATTGTTAGATGAACCCACCAGTGGTCTTGACCAGATGAGCCGGAAAGAATTGTATCAGGTGTTAAATACTTTTTTCAGAGAAGACACCATTATTTTAATGGTTACCCATGATCCAAAGGAGATAAAAATTTTAGGGAATAAAGTGCTGCACATAGATAAAAAAGCGTTGTATTTTGGGGATAAAGACGGCTATCTTGCAGGGGAGGAAAGGGAACTTGGATTTGAATGTTGTCCAGAATAGCCTTTTAATTGCCCTCCTTTTGGCCATTGAGGGAAGCCTTGTGGGGGTTTTTTTACTGGTAAGAAGGTACAGCCTTTTAGCCGATGCTTTAGCCCACTTTTCTTTGGTCGGGGCCGCATTAGGGGTGTTTTTCGGCTTTTCTTCCCTTTTAGGCGGAGTTTTTGCGGCTTTAACCGGCGGCGTTATCTTGGAGACGCTACGCTACAAAGAAAATGCTTTTAACGACGCAAACCTTGCCTTGATTTCGGCAGGAGGTTTGTCTTTAGCGCTCATTATTGCTTCTTTAAAAGGAGAGGTCTGGCAAAGTTTGGGTCAGTATTTGTTCGGCAGTATCCTCTTTGCCGGGAAAAGGGATTTAATCTGGGCCTTTGTTACTTTTCTCGGGGTCTTATTATTTCTTTTGTTTTATAGCCGGCATTTGCTGCTTCTTTCCATAGACCAGTCCGGGGCCAAAAGCCAGGGGATAAAGGTAAGGTTTAGCGAGTTTTTCCTGATCATTTTAGCTACCATAGTGGTTTCTTTTGGTATTCAAGCGGTGGGGGCATTACTTACCGGTGCTTTTTTGGTGCTTCCGGCTTTAATTGGCATTGAACTCGCCCGTTCCTTTACCGGGTTAATTGTCTGGGCGGTGACGGTTAGCTTAATTATGGCCGTGGCGGGGATAATTATTACATTTTTCTTAAACTTGCCGCCGGGTGCTACCATTGTGGCCACCGGTGTATTAATATATATTTTGGTAGTATCAGGGAAAAAACTTGGGCAAAGGGGGAAGTAAGATGTACCAGTACCGTATGGATGAGCCGAGAGGACACCGGCCTTCGTGGTTTACGGTAATAGTGGTGGCGGTAATTGCCGGTTTAATTGGGAGCATGGCGGGGATTTATGCCTATCCCAAACTTTTTCCCGCGAAGAATACGAAGATAGAATATACACTACCCCAGACTCCCGAAGTAAAAACCGCCGAATACAGCTATACGCCGGTGGTGGCGGTGGCCAAGAAGGTATCACCGGCGGTGGTGGGGATATCCAATATTGCGCCGGGGGGCTTTTTTGGCCTGGGAGGGCTTGAAGAAAAAAGCTCCGGATCTGGCTTTATCATTTCTCCCGATGGCTACATCGTTACCAACAACCACGTGGTAGAAGGAGCATATGAGCTGTATGTGAGTTTGGCCGATGGCCGGCAGATGAAGGCCAAAATCATCGGTACCGACCCGCGGGCGGACCTGGCGGTGATAAAGGTAAATGCCAAAAATTTACCGGTAGTAACCCTGGGTCATTCCAGCACTTTGCAGGTAGGAGAGCTGGCCATTGCCATCGGAAACCCTCTGGGTAAAGAATTTGCCCGAAGTGTCACCGTCGGGGTGATAAGTGCCCTTAATAGAACGTTAACTTATGAATCGGGAGAAAAAAGTCTTAGGCTGATTCAGACCGATGCGGCTATTAACCCTGGCAATTCCGGTGGACCTCTCTGCAACGCCAAAGGGGAAGTGGTAGGGATAAATTCGGCCAAAATTTCCATTCCGGGCTTTGAGGGAATGGGCTTTGCCATCCCGATCGATGAGGCAAAACCGATTATTGAGCAGCTAATTAACAAGGGTTACGTTACCCGGCCGTGGCTGGGCATTGCCGGTGCGGAAATTTCCGAACAGGAAGCCCAGTATTACGATATACCCCAGGGAATTTACATTGAAGGGGTTGTCGAAGGTGGACCGGCGGATAAAGCCGGTATTCAGGCTAAAGATATTATTACCGCCATTAACGGTACGAAAATTACCACCATGGCGGAACTAACCGATGAACTGTTTAAACACAAGCCGGGAGAAAAAATAAAAGTAGAAGTATACCGGCTAAAGGAAGGCAAAAAATATACCTTAGAAGTAACCTTGGGCGAAAAACCAAGAGAATAACGCTGGAGGGACGGTTCTGAGAACCACCACTTTCGACGATGAATAGAAAATGGTGGCTGTAAGTACCGTCCCTGGAGGAGGTATTTTAGTGGAGATTCTGGAACTGGCGTTAGCGGAAATTAAAGCGAAAAAGGCTGATGGGGAAGTTTGTTATACCCGGGGCGAAGAGCTTTCGGTGGAAGTGCGGGAAGGACGGGTGGAGACGGTTAAGCAGGCGGTAGAAGAAGGGGTAGGGGTACGGGTCTTTTACGAGGGAAGGCTTGGCTTTGCCTATACCACGGTAATGACTCCGGAAAAAATCAAGGAAACGGTGGAAAAAGCAGTCCAGGCGGCAAAGATTACCGATAGCGATCCTTACTTACGTTTGGCAAAACCTTCTACCTACCCAACGCCGGAGTTAACCGACCCGGAAATAACCACTGCTTCCTTGGAGGAAAAGGTTAATTTAGCACTTACCATGGAAAGAGAAGCGTTAAATTTCAGCCCCAAAATTAAGGGGATTGAAACTGCGGCCTATGATGACTACCATTATCAATGGCATTTAGCCAATACCGAAGGTTTTTTCGGAAGTTTTTCGGGAAATTATGCTTCAATTTATATTTATTTAGCTTCGGAAGATGAATCGGGCTCGGAGACCGCTTTTTCCTATAAAGTAACCCGCAAGTTTAAGGAAATAGACCCGAAAGCTGTAGGCCGGGAAGCGGCGGAAAAAGCGGTAGCCAAACTTGGGGCCGGTAAGGTTCCCTCCGGACGGTATATGGCACTTTTAGACCCGTATGTGGCCGTAAATCTTTTAGGGGTGTTAAAAGCCTCGTTCTTAGCGGAAAATGTGCAAAAAGGTAAAAGCCTTTTAAAAGGGAAACTTGGCGAAAAAGTGTTTAGCCCCGTTTTCAGCTTAATTGATGATGGTACCCTTAAAGATGGCCTGGCTACTGCACCGTTTGACGGGGAAGGGGTGCCTACCCGGAAAACCGTTTTGGTAGAAAACGGTACTGTTAAAAGCTTTCTTTATAATTTATACACCGCCGCCAAAGAAGGAGCGGTTTCAACCGGCAATGCCGTTCGCTCTTCCTTTAAAGCTTTACCGGAGCTGGGGACCACTAATTTCTACATTCCTCGGGGAGGAGTTAGCCGGGAAAGTTTATTTAAACAAACCAGCCGGGGGGTTTATATTACCGAAGTGCTCGGGATGCATACCGCAAACCCCGTTTCCGGTGATTTTTCGGTAGGAGCGACCGGCTTTTTAGTAGAAAATGGCGAAATTATCCGGCCGGTCAGGGGGATAACCATTGCCGGGAATATAAAAGATTTATTTGGAAAATTAATTGCTGTGGGCGATGACCTGCGCTTTTACGGAGCTAAAGGAAGTCCGACCCTGTTAATTGAAGAGGTGGCGGTAAGCGGAAGTTAGAGGGTTGAAACCCTCTTTTTTTTAAATTCTTTCCCGGTATAAAAATTTGTTTTTTCCTCAAAAAAAATGCATATTTATTTTTTTAAATTTTAAATTATAATAATATTAAGAAAATTTTGACGGGGTGGGAGTTTGGAACCCTTACTAAAGCTTTTTCTTTTAGCGGTGATAATGACAGCTTTTGAAGGGTTTTTTGAATTTTATGTTTTTTTTCCGGAAGGCTTAAAGCTTTTACTGCCCGTTATTCTCCTGTTTTTAATTAATTTTTTTGGAGTATATGTAGCCAGCTACTTTTTTCGCACTTTCCGGGTGATTACTTTAAAAAAAGAAGAGCAGGACCAATTAAATCCTCTCATGCTGGCCAATGAAGCTTTGCCGATTATCAAGCAGGGATTAAATGTGGAGACCGCCGGAAAAATTGCCGAAATAATTCAGCGGATTAGCGACATGGAAGCGGTAGCAATTACGGACCGGGAAAAAGTGCTGGCGTATGTGGGGGTTGGTTGTGAACGGCATAAGATAGGGGACCCTATCCGGACCTTTGCCACCAAAGAAGCCATCCGCACCGGGGAGCTTAAAATAATTGACCACAGTTTAAAATACATTTGTTCGGTAAAAGACTGCGACTGCCCCCTCCAGGCGGCGGTGGTTGTTCCTTTGAAAATTCGCGGGCAGGTGGTGGGTACAATAAAGCTTTACCAGACGAAAAAAGGCGAGATGCCGGCCCAAACCGTAAAACTTGCGATGGGGATTGCCCAGATCTTAAACCTGCAAATGGAAATAGCCGAGCTTGACCGCCAGGCGCAAATGGTGACCAAAGCCCAGTTAGAAGCGCTGCAGGCCAAGATAAATCCGCACTTTCTTTTTAATACCTTAAATACCATCATTATGTTTAACCGGACCAACCCGGAATTAGCCCGAAAGCTTCTAATTCATCTGGCAAAATTTTTCCGGCAAACTTTAAAAAAACAGGGGATGTTTGGCACGTTAAAGGAAGAGCTTGATTACGTCAATACTTATTTAGTTCTGGAAAAAGCCCGGTTTCGGCAAAAGCTTAGAATTATAAGGGATATTGACCGGGAATTACTGAATTACCAGTTTCCGGTATTAACATTACAACCACTTGTGGAAAATGCGGTTAAACACGGTATTACCCCTAAAGAATCCCAGGGTACGGTTTTAATCCGGATTAAGAGGGATGGGGAAAAAATTAACGTGGAAATAAAGGATGATGGAGTGGGAATTTCTCCCAGTATGGTTGGCCGGGTTTTGGAACCGGGATTTGGTTCGGGAAACGGGGTCGGGATGTCCAACGTTCACGAACGTTTGCTCAGTTTGTACGGCCGGGAGGCGGGCCTTAAAATAGAGTCGAAGTTAGGGGTGGGGACTACCGTGAGTTTTTCCATTCCGGCGTTAAAAGTTGAAGAAGAAGGGGAGAGGGAAAATGAAAATTAGGACGCTCATTGTGGATGATGAGTATCCTGCCCGGCAGGAACTGCGTTTTTTGTTAGCGGAGATTCCGGAAATTGAAGTGGTGGGGGAGGCGGCAACGGCCAGCGAAGCCCTTGCGTTAATCCGGGCGGTGGATTATTCTTTGTTGTTTTTGGATATTGAAATGCCGGGACTTTCCGGGCTTGAGCTGGCCAAGGAAATCAATGCCCTGCCCCATCCGCCGTATGTGGTTTTTGTTACCGCTTATGACGAGTATGCTTTAAAAGCGTTTGAAGTTAATGCGGTAGATTATTTACTAAAACCTATTGAGCCCAAAAGGCTAAAAAAAGCCGTAGAAAAGGTAAAGAAGCTAATCCAGGAAAACGGCTTACCAAAAGGGGAGGAAGTTTTTAGCGCGTACCGCACAACGGGAAGACTTGACCGCATACCGGCCGAAAAAGGCGGGAAAACGGTTTTGGTTGGGGAGCAGGAGATTATTTATGCCTATACCGAACAGGATTATGTTTACCTGAAAACCTATCAGGATAAATACTTTACCCGTTTTACCCTGAAAGAATTAGAAGGACGGTTAAATCCCACGGTGTTTTTCCGCTGTCACCGCTGTTTTATTGTCAATCTGCAAAAGGTAAAAGAGATAATACCCTTTTTTAACGGCACCTATACTTTAGTGGTGGATGATAAAGAGAAAAGCGAAGTTCCGGTAAGCAGAGCCCAGGCGAAAAAATTAAGAAAAATCCTCGGACTTTAAACCGTTAAAAGCAGAAAAAATGCTTTTTAACGTTTTTTTTTTACCTTTCACAATCAAAAACTGGATTAATAACCGTTGCCAAATTATTATATAAAAAAAAGGAAAAAGGAGGGGGCTTATGAGCGATAATTTTGAAGCGCTCTTGCAGGAAAGCCGTATTTTTGAACCGCCGGCAGAATTTAAAGAAAAAGCCAAAGTTGCGGACTTATCCCTTTATGAATGGGCCGAGCGGGATTTTTTAGGTTTCTGGGCGGATGCGGCCAAAGATATCGAGTGGTTTTTGCCCTTTGAGAAAGTATTGGATGATTCCGATGCACCATTTTACCGATGGTATACCGGTGGAAAGTTAAACGTTTCCTACAATTGCGTGGACCGGCACACCAAAAGCTTTCGCCGCAACAAAGCAGCGTTAATCTTTGAAGGCGAACCGGGGGATTCAAAAATTTTAACCTATCAGGAGTTGTACCGGGAAGTAAATAAATTTGCCAATGTTTTGAAAAAGTTGGGGGTGCAAAAGGGAGACAGGGTTACCATTTACATGCCGATGATTCCCGAAGCGGTAATTGCGATGTTAGCCTGCACCCGCATTGGTGCACCCCACAGCGTTGTGTTTGGTGGTTTTAGTTCGCAGGCGTTGAAAGACCGGATTGATGATGCCAAGGCCAAGCTTTTAATAACTGCCGACGGTGGTTACCGCCGGGGAAGTATTGTTGAATTAAAGAAAAATGCCGATGCTGCCTTAGAAGGGGAAACCACCATTGAAAAGGTGGTGGTGGTGAAAAGAACGGGGCAGGAAGTGCCCATGACCGAGGGCAGGGACTACTGGTACCACGAGTTAATGGCCGATGCGGCTCTATACTGCGAGCCGGAGCAGTGCGATGCGGAAGATATGCTTTTTATCCTTTACTCTTCCGGGACTACCGGTAAACCCAAAGGCATTCAGCATACCACCGGCGGTTATCTGGTAGGGGTCCATACCACCTTTAAATACATTTTTGATTACCGGGAAGAAGATATTTACTGGTGCACCGCCGATATAGGCTGGATTACCGGGCACAGCTACATTGTTTACGGGCCACTGTCCAACGGTGCTACCGTTGTTTTATATGAAGGTGCTCCCGACTGGCCGCAAAAAGACCGGTTCTGGGAGATTATTGAAAAATACCGGGTAAATATCCTTTATACTGCTCCGACGGCCATTCGAACCTTTATGCGCTGGGGAGAAAAGTGGCCGAAAGGACGGGATCTGTCCAGTTTACGGCTTCTGGGGACGGTGGGTGAACCGATTAACCCAGAGGCCTGGATTTGGTATCACGAACATATTGGCGGCGGCCGCTGTCCGATAGTCGATACCTGGTGGCAGACGGAAACGGGAATGATTATGATTACTCCTTTACCCGGCGTGATTCCCACCAAACCCGGTTCGGCTACCAAGCCTTTCCCCGGGGTGGAAGCGGACGTGGTCAATGATAAAGGTGAACCGGTACCTCCCGGACAGGGTGGTTATTTGGTGCTGAAAAAACCGTGGCCGGCAATGCTTCGCACTTTGTATGGCGATCCGGAACGGTATAAAAACACCTACTGGAGCAAGTTCCCGGGCTGGTATTTTACCGGTGATGGGGCGAAAAAAGATGAAGATGGCTACTTCTGGATTTTAGGACGGGTAGACGATGTCATTAACGTTTCCGGCCACCGGATAGGTACCATGGAAGTGGAAAGTGCTTTAGTGGAGCATCCTTTGGTGGCGGAAGCAGCGGTAATCGGCAAGAGCCATGAAGTAAAAGGCCAGGCGATAGCTGCTTTCGTCACCCTGAAAGAAGGGGTAGAGGGTACCCCCGAATTGGTGCAGGAGTTAAAACAGTTTGTTGCCCAGAAAATTGGTGCTCTTGCCCGGCCGGATGACATCTTCTTTACTGCTGAGCTTCCCAAGACCCGCAGTGGTAAGATTATGAGAAGATTACTCCGGGACATTGCCGAGGGTCGGGCACTAGGTGACACTACTACTTTGACCGATCCGGCGGTTATAAACAAAATAAAAGAACAGTACAAAGACGAAGGTTAATTGGCGTCAAACTTTCCGAAAACCATAAATTTTAACCACTGGGCCAGGGAGAGGCCGGTTTGTTGATAAAAGGCCAAATCCCTGGCTTTTTCCTGATCCTTTTGGGCTAAATATTCGGTGGTTAAATTAATTACTTCTTGATATAGTTCTGGTGGAACTTCAAAATATTCCTCTAACACTACCCGGGCAGCATAAACTTCTTTTTCTAAATTTTTCAGCCGCTGCAGAAGCTCAATTAAGACCAAACGTAAAAGAAAATCATCGATAGGCTTTTCCACTTCACAAAAACGTTCCAAAAGGGTTTTGTCGGATAATATTTCCCAGGGTTCCTGTTTCATTTTTTTACCTCCCGGTAAAGTATTGCCGGGAATTATTTTTTTTAGACATTTTAAGAAATAGAATCCAATACTTGAAAAATATACTTTACAAAAAATAATAAAAAATTATATAATAAATGAAAAGTTTACCAATTTTTGAAAAAGAGGAGGTGGACAATTTTGAAAAAAAGATATAAAAAAATTATTTTTTTCTTAGTTTGTTATCTCTTTTTACAAGATATTGCATTTGCTTTAACTGCTGGTTTTGATGGGATAAATAAATACAGTAGTTTACTATATCCGGATTGTACATATGGTGATAGAGCAGGTGCGTCATATGTAAATAATCTATACAACGCAATAAGTAACAAATTTACACTTGGCTTTAAATATTTAGATAATAATGCATGGGAATCAGATATTACCATAAACAGATATATGAATAATGTTGATTTCTTTTCATTTGCTGGTCATGGAAAAAATTATTCAGCATATGAAAATGCAGCTCATTTTTACGTGAAAAATGATGGCGATCAATGGCATAGTTCCTCAGAAGAAGATTATGATAACATTAATGCTCGTACAAATGAAACAAGATTTGGGCATAACAAATTAAAATGGGTAAACATGTATTGTTGTTGGTGGCTTTATGATGGAGGAAATAGCACGAAAAGACAAAATTTTTATAAAATGTTTGAAGGAGCTACCTTAATGCTTGGTTTTTCATCGGTCATGTATCTTGATAGCCGTGAAGGGACTGAATTTGGTCAAAAATTAGTAAATGGGTATACAATTAAAACGGCATTTCTTGAGGCTGCTAAAAAATATCAGCCCCAAAGAGCTGATGGTGATTCAATTGCTACTGTTATTGGTTATAAACTTGCAGCCAATGATACTATAAGTAATTATTTTGGAACATTGTTACCGAGTAACTGGTATATAAATAATCCATCGGCATATGGAGTTATTGCTCAGGTAGTCATACCGCATAATGGAATTAAAATTTAAAGGTGGTGTAAAAGTTGAAGAAAAAGTGGAATATTACTTTGATTTTATTAGCTTTTTTGGTTTTTTTTGTTTATATTCTTTTGAAAAGTGAAAGTAATTATGGAACCATTAATATACCTCAGCCAGGACAGGAGTCACCAAAAAAGATTGAGTATATTTTTGAAAATAATAACGCTCTATTTCCGGAAAATATCGAAATATATAAATTTAAAACTCCCTATTATGAAAGTTTACAACAAATAGAAAGGCTTAAAAATTATTTTAACATAAAAAATACTACCACGAAGGAAGACAAAGATAAAATACTTATTTTAAGCGAAAAAAAAGTTATTGAAATTGATAAAAATAATGGATATTTTAGCTATATAAATAACGAAAAACTGTATAATAATAAAATTTATAAGAACATACCTACTGATTCTGAAGCTATTGAAATAGCCAAAAAATTTCTAATAGAAACGAAATTATTTTCGGGAAGATTTCAAAGTGTCAGTGTAACAGCTCAAAAAGCGGAAAATGAAGCGGGCGAGACCGTGGTTATGGCTAAAGACGTTTGGTTTTATCCTGTAGTGAATGGTAGGCCTATTTATGGCATTTCAAGAATCATCGTTACTATTGGGAATAAAGGGGAAATCGAAGCAGTTTGTAAATATTATCGGGATTTTGAATTCTACAAAAAAGAAAAGCTAAAGTCACTTGAAAAGGCTGTACAAGAAATAAAAGAAGGTAGGGCATCAAGTAATATTCCTCCAGAAGCTACAAAAGCACACATTAAAAAATCTTTCCTAGGATATTGGGAAGATCCTGAACAGCAGTATTTAATTCCTGTATATGTGTTTCAAGGGGAAACAGCAATTAATAATAAAATTGAAAAATTTGATATTTTCACACCGGCTATTGAAAATGTTGAGTTAGTATTAAATAAAAATATTGATGAGGAATATTTCTCAACCCAGAAAGATTAAAATGGATAAAATGCTTTTCCCGGTAAAGTATTGCCGGGAATTATTTTTTTTAGACAATTATCTTTGACTTACGGTAAAATATTAATAAAGAGAGATTAAAAAAGTTAAGGGGTAGTTAAGGTGTACAGCTCGGGAATTGATATAGTTGATGTTTTAAGGATAAAAAAACTCCACGAGCGGTTTGGGGAGCGTTTTTTACATAAGATTTATACCAAAGGCGAGTTAGAGTATGCTTTTTCGACAAAAGAACCTTATTTGCGTTTAGCCGCCCGCTTTGCTGCTAAAGAAGCAGCGGCTAAAGCTTTAGGTACCGGGATAGGAAAGGTAAATTTTAAAGATATTGAAGTAGTTTTGGGAACGGATGGTCCTGAACTTATTTTTCATGGTTATGCGGCAAAAATTTTTCAGGAAAAAGGTTTTACGGGAAAAAGCTTAAGTTTAAGCCATGAAAAAAAGGTAGCGGTAGCAATTTGCGTGATGTGGAGGGATTAAAATGCTTCTTTTAACCGGGCGGGAGATGGCGGAGTTTGACCAGAAAGCGATTAATGAATACGGGATTCCGGGAATTGTTTTAATGGAAAATGCGGCTTTAAAGACTTTTTATAGAATTAAAGAGATTTTGGGAGATGTTAGCGGCAAAAAAATTATCATCTTAGTGGGAAAGGGAAATAACGGTGGTGATGGTCTGGCCCTTGCCCGGCACCTGGCCAATGCCGGGGCTAAAATCCGGGTGTTTTTACTGTTTAAAGATAATTTTAAAGGAGATGCTTTAATTAATTTTAATATTTTAAAGAAAATGAGTGAAAAAATCTATGAAGGGATTACCGAAAATTTAAACCTTTTAAAAATCTCCCTGATTGATGCCGATATGGTGGTGGATGCGATATACGGCACCGGTTTTCGGGGGGCGCTACCGCCGGAAATCCGGGAAGTGGTGGAGATTGTCAACCAGGCGGATGCAGTTAGGCTGGCGGTGGATATCCCTTCGGGGGTAGACGCCAGCACCGGCCAGGTCGAAGGCGTTGCCTTTCAGGCCGACTATACGGTAACCTTCGGGTTACCCAAAGTGGGGCAAATCCTTTTTCCCGGGCGAAAATACTGCGGGGAAATTTACGTGGAGGATATTTCTTTTCCGGAAAAACTAAAAAAAGAGTTTTCTGTTCGGCGCTGGCTTATTGAAGAAAAGCTAATTAAAAAAATCATAAAGCCGGTGGCAGCGGATACCCATAAAGGCCGGCAGGGTTTTACGCTGGTAGCAGGAGGGTCGCGTGCTTACTCTGGAGCTCCTCTTCTTTCTGCAAGAGGATGTTTAGCGTCCGGGGTGGGAGGGGTTTACCTGGCGGTACCGGAAGAGTTATTTGAACCTTTAGCGGGTAAGGTACCGGAAATTATTTTACGGGGAATACCGGCAGCAGCCGGGCAACTGGCGGCGGAAGGTTTTTTTATGCTCAGTGAACTTCTTTCTAAAGTAAAGGCGGCGGTTATAGGACCGGGAATGGGGGAGTTAACCGGAAGTAAAGAAGCTTATCTTAATTTTTTGGAAAGCTGTCCTTTGCCGCTGGTGATTGATGCCGACGGTTTAAATAATCTTGTTGGTTATCTGGAGGTTTTAAAAAGGCGAACGGCTCCTACGGTTTTAACTCCCCATTTGGGCGAAATGGCAAGGCTTCTTGGGCTGAGTGTTAACGAAGTAAAGGTAAAGGGTGAAGAAATTAGCAAAGAGTTTACAAAAGAATATAATGTTTACCTGGTTTTAAAAAGTGAAACCACTTTAATTGCCGCGCCAACTGGGGAAGTCTGGTACCTGGCCGGGGGCAATCCCCTTTTAGCCAAAGCCGGCAGCGGCGATGTTTTGTCTGGCTTAATTGCCGGTTTTTTAACCCAGGGTTATGGTCCGGAGGAAGCAGCGATTTTGGGGGTTTATTTTCACGGAAGAGCTGGAGAACTGGCATTAAAGGAACGGGCGGTAAACAGCTTTTTTATTTCCGATATTTTTTCTTATTTAAATGAAGTTTTCCGGGAAGTAGGGGGTAATGGTGGAAAGAAAAATATCCATATGGAAAGATAATTTTCCACGATTTATAAAGTTTTGTTTGAACTTATAACAGACTGGAAAGTTTTATTTCCAGTCTGTTATTTTTTTAGGGAATTTTCGAGGTTTTTTAACGCCAACTGATATTGGTACGAAAATTGCTTAAAATAAATATAGCATAAAAATAGCATTTGTTTTAACATAAAAAATTTGGGGGTGAATTTTGCATGATTATTGGTGTACCAAAAGAAATTAAAAATAATGAAAACCGGGTGGCGATTACTCCTGCCGGAGTTGAGGCTTTGGTTGCGGCGGGGCATAAAGTGGTGATTGAAAATAACGCCGGTCTTGGCAGCGGGATAACCAATGAAGAATACATAAAAGCTGGGGCGGAAATTCTTCCAACTGCTGCCGATGTCTTTGCTGCTGCAGATATGATTATGAAGGTAAAGGAGCCACTGCCACCGGAATACCCGTTATTTAAGGAAGGGCAAATTCTCTTTACTTATCTTCATCTCGCGCCGGAGCCGGAACTTACCCGGGCTTTAATGGAGAAAAAGGTTGTAGCTATTGCTTACGAAACCATTCAGCTTCCCAACGGCAGCCTGCCATTACTAACTCCAATGAGCGAGGTTGCCGGGCGGATGGCGGTCCAGATCGGTGCTCGTTTCCTGGAAAAGCCTCAGGGCGGTCGGGGTATGCTATTGGGGGGCGTTCCCGGAGTTCCACCGGCCGAAGTGGTGATTATTGGTGGCGGTGTCGTCGGTACCAATGCTGCTAAGATGGCTATGGGCATGGGAGCTCACGTGACCATTCTTGATAAGAGTGCCGACCGGCTTAGATACCTGGATGATATCTTTTTCGGCAAAATAACCACCATGATGTCCAACAGCTACAATATTGCCGAAGCGGTGAAAAAAGCTGACTTATTGATCGGCGCCGTCTTAATTCCGGGAGCCCGGGCGCCCAAATTGGTAACGGAAGAGATGGTTAAGACCATGAAACCCGGTTCGGTTATCGTTGACGTGGCTATTGACCAGGGTGGTTGCGTCGAAACTATTGACCGGGTAACTACCCACCAGGATCCGATTTACGTTAAACACGGAGTTGTCCATTATGCTGTAGCCAACATGCCCGGTGCCGTACCGAGAACTTCAACTTTTGCTTTAACCAACGTGACCTTGCCGTATGCTTTGGCTATTGCCAATAAAGGCTGGGAGCGGGCGGTAAGGGAAGACCGGGCTTTAGCTTTAGGCGTTAACGTTTTAGACGGAAAAGTTACCTGTAAAGCGGTAGCCGATTCTTTGGGCTTACCTTATACTCCGCTGGAAGAAATCCTCGGTTAGAGGTAAAAGGGGTGGATAATTCCACCCCTTTGCTATATCATTAACATTAAAAAAGAAAAGTTTTCTGGTAGGTGGAAAAAATGCGTCCGGTATGGGCAGAGGTTAACCTGGAAAATATTCGGCATAATTTCCGGGAAGTAAAAAGACTTGCTCGGCAGGCGGAGGCGATGCCGGTAATAAAGGCCAATGCTTACGGTCACGGAGCGGTGGAAGTGGCAAAAGCTTTAATTGCCGAGGGGGCTAAACGGTTTGCGGTGGCCATTCTTGATGAAGGAATAAAGTTGAGAGAAGCGGGGATAGATGCACCGGTTCTTATTTTGGGTTACACTCCTCCCGAAGAGGTGGAAAAGCTTTTATTTTATAACCTGACTCCTACTCTTCACCACCGGGAATTAGCTTTAGCGTATCAGGAAAGACTTGAGAGGCTTAAGAAAACCCTTTTCTATCATCTAAAAATTGATACGGGAATGGGGAGAATCGGGTTCTGGTATGAAGAACTCGAAAAGATTGAGGAAGTATTAAAATTAAAAAATTTAGAAGCGGAAGGAGTTTATACCCATTTTGCCCGGGCGGATGAGCAAGATTTAAGTTTTTCCAAGCTGCAAATAGAGAGGTTTAACATTGTGTTAAAACACTTAAAAGCCAAAGGGATTGAGGTAAAATACCGCCATGCTGCCAACAGTGCTGCAATAATGAGGCTTCCCGAAGCTCACTACGATTTGGTGCGACCGGGGATTATGCTGTACGGCGAGTATCCCTCCAGGGATGTACCCCGGGAACTTGCCCATTTAAAGCCTGCTTTAACCTTAAAAGCCAGGGTTTCTCAGGTGAAAAAAGTACCGGCAGGCTTTACGGTGAGTTACGGTAGCACGTACGTAACCTCCAAAGCTACCCTGATTGTTTCGCTGCCGTTAGGTTATGCCGATGGTTATTTTCGCCGCCTTTCCAATCGAGGGGTGGTTTTGATAAACGGCAAACGCTGGTCCATAGCCGGTCGGGTTTGCATGGATCAATTGATGGTAGCGGTGGATGAAACCGAAAGGGTAAATCCCGGGGATGAGGCTGTTCTCTTGGGAAAGCAGGGAGAAGAAACGATTACCGCTATGGAAATGGCAGACCTGGTGGGAACTATAAATTATGAAATTTTGACCAATATAAGTTACCGGGTTCCGCGAATTTATGTGTAAAATTCATTTATAAAAAATATTTATGGATTTTGAGGCTGCAAGCCTCTTTTTTTATGTATTTGAAAAAAAAAGTCGAACATGGTATAATTTTATCGAAGCACTTCTTTTTTCCTGCAAATTATCCCCTCATAAATTCTGCCACTTCAACATAAACTTTTAAGGAAGCGGTTTTCTTTAATTAGCCAGAAATAACCAATAAAAAATGGGAGGTGATAGTATTTATACAATTGCCAAGCTCCACTGGGCTTTTCCGCCAATTATCGGTGGGGTTGAGACGCACCTGACGCTTTTGTGCCCGGAATTAATCAGGCGCGGCTATAATTTACACCTTTTAACCGGTGCGGTTAATGGTGAACCCGAAGAGTTCGATTTCCACGGTATGCGGGTTCGAAGGCATAGATTTTTAGATTTAAACTCTCTTTCACCGCAAATTATTAAAGAAAACCGCAGGCAAATAAAGGATCTCCTTCACTCCTTTCTCGATGAAGTCAATCCCGAAATAATCCATCTCCATAATATGCATTATTTTAGCCCGGACCATTTGGAGTTTTTGGTGGAGTATAAAAACCACCGGAAAAAGCCTTTGGTTTTAACCGCCCATAATGTCTGGGAAGATGAACTTTGGCAGGAAATGCTTACTTTTAAAGACGAGTGGGATTACGTCATAGCGGTCAGCGATTTTATTAAAAAAGAGCTTATCCGCTTTGGTTTTGATGGTGAGAAAATTATCACCGTTCACCACGGAATTGATACCGAAAAATTTAAACCGGGTATATCGCCGGATAATCCTTATGCTAAGATGGAGTTTTTTGCCGGGAAAAAAGTTATCTTTCATCCGGCCCGGATGAGTTTTGCCAAGGGTTCCGATTATGCGGTGAAAGCCTTTGCCGAAGTGCAAAAACTATTTCCCGATACCGTCCTGGTGATGGCGGGTACCAAGAAAACGGTGGACTGGGGTGGAGTCCAGCAAAAAGAAGTACAGGAAATTATGAAGCTTGTGGAAGAATATGGTCTTTCTGATAAAGTTTACGTCCAATTTTTCAACTGGCAGGAAATTCACTGGATGTACGAAATTGCCGACATCTGCATTTATCCCAGCTCCTTTGAGGAACCCTTTGGTTTGGTAATGCTTGAAGCGATGGCTTCCGGGAAACCCATTATTGTTACCAATTCCGGGGGTATGCCGGAAGTTGTTCAGGACGGAGTAAACGGTTTTGTTATTCCCAAAAAAGATGCCAGTGCCCTTGCCCGAAAACTAATCTTACTTTTAGAGGACGACGAATTACGCCGGAGGATGGGTGAAAGCGGCCGGAAACTTGCTGAAGAGAAGTTTACGGTTAAAGTTATGACCGATAATACCGAAAAAGTTTACCAGAAGCTGTTAAAACATTAAGGGATACGGGAGTGGTGTGGATGGCGCTTGATCGGCAGTTAGACGAAGACCGGTTTCGAATTGCTCCCAAGGAATTTCAACCCCGGGTGGAAGTTTTAAAAGAAGGAGAAATGTTTTTAACCGCCCTGCCCGATGGTTCAATCTGGGAAGGTGACTTAAGCGGTCTCGGTTTATTTTACCGGGATACCCGGTTTTTAAATCGGCTATTAATGTATTTAGAGGAGTTTGAACCGTTACTTCTCTCCTCTTTAATTCGGGAAAGCCATTTTGCCCAGATTGAGCTTACCAACCGGGAGTTTCATCTGCCGGATGGGGTCTTACTGCCGCTTCAGACCATCCACTTTCGTATTACTCGAGTTTTAAAAGATGGCCTGTATCAGCGTTTGCGAATTATTAATTTTAATTCTTTTCCGGTGACAATTAATCTAACTTTTTCCGCCGGTGCAGATTACGTTGATATTTTTGAAGTCAGGGGGACAACGAGAAAAAACCGGGGGCGCTTTTTACCGGTTTGTCAGAAACGTAACGGTTTTACCTTTGCTTACGAAGGTCTTGATCATTATTATCGCTCTACTGACCTTACCTTTTATCCGGAGCCAAATCTGGTCTGGGTGGAGGGAGATAAGGGCTTTGCCCGTTTTACCTTAACTCTTGAACCTCATAAAAAGTACTTTCTTTATCTACAAATTATTCCCTGCATTGCCCAAAAGATTGAGTGCGAAGACGATATATACGTCAAAAAAGAAATGAGCGTTGGGTTTTCCAAAGCGGCAATAAATCTCAATAAGGATTACCTCAACTGGCAGCGTCAGTGTACGAAAATAGAAACCAATAATGAAATAATAAACCAGATGATAAACCAGGCGGTAACGGATTTGCGGGCGTTAATTTCCGAATACCCGGAAAGCGGAAAAATTATCGAAGCGGGGATTCCCTGGTTTGCCGCTCCCTTTGGCCGGGATTCTTTAATTACTTCCTGGCAGACGCTTATTTTAAATCCGGAAATTGCCAAAAATACGCTCAGGTTTTTAGCCCATTATCAGGGCAAGGTCCATGACCCCTGGCGGGAAGAACAGCCGGGGAAAATTTTACATGAAATCCGGCGGGGAGAAATGGCGTTAAATCATGAGGTGCCCCATACTCCTTACTACGGGACCGTTGATGCAACTCTCTGGTTTATCATTCTTTTGGGCGAGGTGTTTCGCTGGACCCATGATGAAAAGCTTTTGCAGGATTTAGCGGAACCTTTGAAAAAAGCTCTGTACTGGTGTGAAAACTACGGAGATATGGACGGCGATGGTTTTATAGAATATTTGCGGCAGTCGGAAAGCGGCCTTTTAAACCAGGGGTGGAAGGATTCCTGGGATGGAGTTATTGACCGGGATGGCTCCTTACCGGAAGGACCTATAGCACTGGTAGAAGTGCAGGCTTATTATTATTTGGCGTTACTCCGGGGTAGTGAACTATTACAATTTTTAGGAGAAATTGAAGAAGCGTTGAGGCTACGCCGCAAAGCTTTAAAACTTCAAGCCAAATTTATCAAGGCGTTCTGGATTGATGACGAAGATTTTCTCGGTTTTGCTTTAGATGGAAAAAAGAGGCTTATTAAAACCACCGTATCAAACCCGGGCCATGCGTTATTTACCGGAATTCTGCCGACAAAGTTAGCCCACAAAGTTGCGGAAAGATTGTTTCGCCAGGACATGTATTCCGGCTGGGGTATCCGGACCATGAGTGCCAAGGAGAAACCTTATAACCCCATGAGTTACCATAACGGTTCGGTCTGGCCCCATGATAACTCCATCATTGCCCGGGGGTTAAAGGAGATTGGCCAGGAATTTTTGTTGGAAAAGCTTGTGACCGATTTGGTGGAAGCAGCCAGGTTCTTTAATTACTATCGCTGGCCGGAATTATTTTGCGGGTTTACCCGCCGGGCCAACGGCGGTCCGGTCCGGTATCCGATAGCCTGCGACCCGCAGGCCTGGGCGGTGGGAAGCGTATTTATTTTGCTGCAAAGCATTCTCGGTATATTTTGCGATGGCGGTGATATCAGGATAGTAAGACCAAATTTACCCGGCTGGCTAAGCGAAGTGTATTTAGAAAACCTCAGGGTTGGAAACGGTACCGTTGATTTAGAGTTTAGCCGGAGCCGGGGTAAAACTTACTGTAACGTTGTGAAAAGGGAGGGAGAGGTGAAAGTCTTGATTGAACCGTAGGAGGTGGATAGATGAGAGGTAATCTTTTGGTGGTATCTAACCGGGGACCCTTTACCATTGAAGAAAATAACGGTAGTTTAAAATACCGTCCGGCGGTAAGTGGACTTGTATCGGCGGTCCTTCCCGCCGTAAAAAAAATCGGAGGAACCTGGTTAGCCTGGGCAGGGAGAATTGCGGAGAAGCCTGCGGAAGTTCAGGCGGTAATTAAAGACGAGTTTCAATTTGTGGAAATCCTCCTATCCAGGGAAGAAGTAGAGGGGTATTATGAAGGTTATGCCAACGGAGTGCTCTGGCCGCTCTGCCACCTGATGCCGGAAAAAGTTAGGATGTACGAAGAAAATTACCGAATTTACCGGGAAGTTAACCAGAAATTTGCCCAAAAGGCTGCTACCTTATTAAGAACCGGGACGCTTTTATGGATTCATGACTACCACTTAGCTTTAATGCCCCACTTTATTCGCCAAAAAAATCCCTGGCAGCGAATTGCCTTTTTCTGGCATATACCCTTTCCGCCGGTAGAACTGTTTACCATTCAGCCCTGGGCGGAAGAAATTTTACGCGGCCTTTTAGGTGCGGATATCATTGGTTTTCATATTGATGACTACCGGGAAAACTTTTTACGGGCGGTGGAGCGGGTATTAAAGCTTCCGGTAAATTACGAGTGGGGTACCGTTTATTATAATGGACGAGAAGTCCTGGTCAAGGCGGTGCCGATTGGTATTGAAACTAAAAACTTCCAAAAGGAAGTGCCTGAAATTACTGAAATTGAGCAAGAAATCGCAGGATTGAAAATCTTTCTGGGAGTCGAAAGATTGGATTATACCAAAGGTTTAAAAGAAAAAATCCAGGGGTTTGCCCGTTTTTTGGAGAAAAATCCCGAGTATCGGGGTAAAGTTAAGCTTTTACAGGTGGCGGTACCGACCCGGGAAAATATTGACCAATACCAAACTTATGCCCGGGAGGTTTTGGCCGAAGCCGCTAAGGTAAATGAACGTTTTGGCGATAACCACTGGCAGCCCATAAAGATTTTAAAGCGAAATTATAGCCAGGAAGAACTTATCTATTTATACCGCATTGCCGATGCGCTTGTTATTACTTCCCTGGAAGATGGGCTTAACTTGGTGGCTAAAGAATATATTGCTTCCAGAAAAGAGCCGGGAGTGCTTATTTTAAGTAAACGGACGGGAGTTGCCCGGCAACTTAATGCTGCTCTTTTGGTCAATCCCTACTCGCCGGAAGAAATTGCTCTAAAAATGAAAGAAGCCATAGAAATGCCGGATACCCTCAAGAAAAAGAGTTTTTCTTTATTAAAGGAACAGGTTATCTTAAAAAACAATGAATGGTGGCTGGAAAATTTCCTGGGAAAAGAACTACGGTTGATGGATACAGGTTTTGGCAAATACTACCGCAAACGGGGTGAAAAGAAAGTTGGAGCTATTGACTAAGCTTTCTGGCCGAAAAATACTGCTCATGACCGATTTTGACGGAACGATAGCGGCTTACAGAAAAGACCCGCGCAAGGTAAGTTTAGCCAAAGATATGGTGGCAATCCTGCAGAAATTTACCCGGCAGCCAAATCTTAAATTAGCGGTGGTTTCCGGACGGGGGCTTCAGGATTTAGAAAAAATGGTAAATATCCGGGGAATTATTTTAGCCGGCTGTTTTGGAGGAGTATTTCGGGATGAACAGGGAAAAGTTCATACCTGGGAAAAGGCCCCCGACTATTTTGGACCGGTGGAGGAGTTAGCGGAATTTTTTTCCCGTTCTCCCGTTTTTAAAGGAGTTTATATTGAAAAAAAAGAAATTGCCTTAACTTTACATTACAAAGATTTGGGAGTAAAGAAACGGCGGGAGGTTTTAAAGGTAATTGAAGAAGCCCGGGAAAAAAACCCTATCTTTAACTTCCACGTGGGAGATAAAGGAACCGAAATTATCCCGCAGGGATTGGGCAAAGGATGGTTTATTCAGGAAATGTTAAAAAAATACCCGGACTTTTATCCGGTGTTTTTAGGGAATGACTGGGTAGACCTTGAGGGAATTGAAGTTTTAAGGGGGCAGGGTTTAGCATTTTACGTAGGGGATACCCCGCCCCCGGGAAGTCACGGGCTTTCGGGGTTAAAAGAGGTGAAAAAGCTTTTTAAGAAGCTTTTGGCAGTAAACCAAGCCGCTTTAAATGCATCTTAATGCCGATGATTTCCCACATCCGTACCCAGGGGTCAATTTTTTGAAACTTTAAAGGATAAAAAATTGAATTATCGGCTATTTCTTCGATGGTATATCCCTTTTGCCACAATGTTTTAATTTTTTCTTCCCGCAGGGCGATTATCTCTAAAAAACGGTTTAACCCGGGTAAAAAGTTTTTCTTTTCCACCATTCCTTTTTCGTGCCCCGTTATGTAGTATTTGACATCAACTTCCCGTAAAATTTTGGAAGACCTGATAAACTGGTCGATATCACCGTCGGGAGCCATATAAAAGGGGCCAAAGGAAGTTAAATCGTAATCCCCGGTGTAAATTATCCCGAGGTCCGGGAAATAGGGAAAAACATAGCCAGGGGTGTGGCCGGGAGCTTTAAGAAAAATGGTTTTAATTCCGACAATTTTAATTTCTTCTGAAGTTGGATACGCTTCTTTGGTTTTTTCGATAACCGTTACAATATCTGGACGATTGTACGGCGAAAGGGAAGGACTTTTAAAACCCTTTTTTATTTCTTGAGCCCACCAGTTCGGGTAATCTTTGCCGAAATAATGTCCGGTTCCAAGACGCCGAGCGAATTCCCTTAAATCCGAAAGGGCCGGTAAGTCTTCCGCATTTATAAAAACGGCCGTGGTTTTTGGAAAAAAATTAATACCCCAGACGTGGTCGTAGTGATAATGGGTTAAATAGATTTCCTGCACAGATAGATTTTTAAGAATATTTCCTGCGCCGGGATCGATTAAGGCCTGTCTTCCGTTACCTTCGAGAAGCAGGCTGGTGCAGTAGGGAAAACGGCTATTGTTTTCTCCGGGAATAATTTTAAGTGGTCCCCAATCTTCCATTTTTCTCCCCCCTCTTCTTTACTATCTTAACAGAAAAGAATTAATCCGGCTATGCCGGATCAGGGAGTAGAGGGTGATATTTTTATTATCATTGACAGGAAAAATGGCAAAATTACCGAATTCTTAAAGTAGTAAATAAAATATGGAGGTTATTAAGAAAAGGTGCAGGGAGTAAGGCAGATAAACAAAAAAATTTTGGGCTTGTTTCTTTTTATGACTTTCCTTTTTATGCAGCCTTTGGCAATAAAGCAAAGCAGGCTTTCCTGGATGAGCTGTGGGGCGAGCGGAAGTATAATGTACCGTATTTAACCATTGCCCAAACCCGCAAGAAATACTAACCGTTTAGCGGTTGTTTTTGGCGTTTTAACGTTAAATTCATGCCACTTAAAGTTTTGTCATTCCGTAACCTCCAATTACATGTGTAAAATAATGTAAGAAAAGGAGGGAGCGGGATGACTCCTCGGGAAATCGAAGATGTTTTTTACGAAAGTCCGGAAGTTTTAGATGTGGCTGTAGTAGGGATAAATGAGCCTTTAGCTACCGAAAATGCTGTGGCTTTTGTGGTGTTAAAAGATAAAGCTAAAATTGAAACTTTGTTTGAGCTGTGTAAAACAAAACTTCCCCCCCGGTATATCCCCAAAAAAATTATTCCGGTAGATTTTATTCCCAAGACCAAAACCGGAAAGGTAATTTTTAGCGAACTAAAAGAAATGGCATTATGAAAAAACGCGGCTTTTAGCCGCGTTTTTTATCTTACCCTGACCGCACCAGCATAACAGCTGGCATAATAACCTTCCCTTAAGGAGGAGATAATTACCCGGTCTTTGCCGGAACTGGCATGGATAAACTGTCCGTCTCCTATATAAATTCCCACGTGATTGATAACCGATGAGCCCTGAGTTTTAAAGAAAACTAAATCTCCCGGAGAAAGTTCGCTTTTATCAATCTTTTTGCCCACTTCATACTGGGCGAGGGAATTGTGCGGAAGGTTGATGCCTACCTGGCGGTAAACAAAAGCGGTAAAACCGGAACAGTCAAAGGCCGAACCGGAACTTGCCCCCCACTGATAGGGGGTGCCGAGATAACTCAGTGCGATTTTTACCACATCTCCCCGCCCTTCACCCCGGGAAACTTTTTTAGTCGTTCGGGCTTTCGGGCGGGGGGAATTGCGGGAGGTGGTTTTCTTAACCAGGAGTTTTTGCCCGATACTCAGTTTTTCGGATTTTAAATTGTTTAAACGCTTAAGCTCATCTACCGTTAGGTTAAACTTTTTAGCAATATCCCAGAGGGTATCGCCGGCTTTAACTATGTAAACCGAACTACCGCTGCTGGAGCGGGAAACTGCCGTAGCTGTTGACTTTCCGGGAATCACTAATTTTTGGCCGGGCTTTAAAGCTTCCGATTTTAAGTTATTGGCTTTTTTAATCGCTTCAACGGTAGTGTTGTACCGCCGAGCAAGTAACCAGAGATTGTCGCCGCTTTTCACGGTAATAGTTGTTGCCCAAGCCGATGATTGCAGTAAGAAAACCGATAAAGTTAAAGTTGCAAGGGATTTTTTCAGGTTCATGGCCACACTCCTTAAAAGTTATTAAAAACGCACCTAAAACTGATTATTCTACAAAAAAGCCAAAAATCCTGCATAAAATGACCAAAAATTAAAAAAGGAATTTTACGAGGTTTGGTTGTATAATAAGTAAGACGACAAATAAATTCTGGCGGGGGGTTTTGTGGTGAAATTAACAGAAAATGCTCTAAAAGTTTTGGAAGCAAGGTATTTGGCGCGCAATGAGAAGGGGGAGGTAATTGAAACCCCGGAAGAAATGTTTTGGCGGGTGGCTCGGGCGATAGCGCAGGCGGAAAAAAATTATGCGGAAAATGATGAAGAAGAAATTGCCCGAGAATTTTATAATTTTATGACCGCGCTTGACTTTTTGCCCAATACGCCGACCCTGGTTAATGCCGGCCGACCATTAGGACAGCTTTCGGCCTGTTTTGTTTTACCGGTGGGCGATTCGATGGAAGAAATCTTTGATGCGGTAAAGTATTCTGCTTTAATTCATAAAAGTGGCGGAGGTACCGGTTTTAGCTTTTCCCGCCTTAGGGCCAAAGGGGCCCGGGTTCGCTCTACCGGTGGTATTGCCAGCGGTCCGGTAAGTTTTATGAAAGTATTTAATGCCGCCACCGAAGCGGTCAAACAGGGGGGCGTTCGGCGCGGGGCAAACATGGGGGTGCTCCGGTGCGACCACCCAGATATCCTGGAATTTATTACTGCCAAAGAAGACAACAGGGATATTACGAATTTCAACATAAGCGTCGCGCTGACCGATAAGTTCATGAAAGCATTGGAAGAAGATGGAGAATACGAGTTAATTGAACCTTCTACTGGAGAAGTAGTGGGTAGACTTCGGGCCCGGGAAGTTTTTGAAAGAATAGCGAGAAATGCCTGGAAAAATGGCGAGCCGGGGGTTATTTTTATTGACCGGATTAACGCGGCAAATGTCGTTCCGGAGCTGGGGGAAATTGAATCAACCAATCCCTGCGTAACCGGAGATACCCTTGTCTTTACCGATAAAGGGTTAATTGAAGCAAGAAAGTTAGAAGTGGGAATGAAAGTTTGGAGCGGTGATGGCTGGAACGAAATTAAAGAAGTAATTAACAATGGCGTGAAACCGGTTTTAAAACTTAAACTGAAAACCGGGTTGGAAATTAAAGTAACCGAAGAACATAAAATTTTTACCGGTGAGGGCTGGAAAGAAGCCAAGGATCTAAAAGTAGGCGATAAACTTTATTTACCGGTTTCTTATCCTGAACTGGATTTCCCGGTAAAAGAAGAAAATGATTTTTATGAGTTTTTAGGGTATTTCCTGGGAGATGGTTCGTTAAGCGTTTCCAATCATGTTAGTTTACATGTGGGAAATGATAAGGAATTAGCTTTATACTTCAAAGAAAAGGTAGAGAAGTATGCTGGTGCAGCTTATTTAATTGAAAGAGACGGGCAATATATCATCGATGTCCATCGAAAAGAGTTTGCGGAAAAGATAAAGAAAATTTTTGGTATAGAAATCACCGACAGCAAAGAAAAAGATATTCCCTCTTCCTTGCTTGCGGTTAATAGCGAAGCTATGAAAGCTCTTTTACGAGGTCTCTTTTCTGCCGATGGCTCGGTTTATGATGCTAACGGTTCGATTACTGTTGCCCTGTCGTCTACCTCTTATCCGTTATTAAGAAAGGTTCAGATTTTACTGTTATCCCTTGGAATTCCATCTACCCTTACCGGTGAAAAAGACCAGGACGTAAAAATAATTAAGGGCAATGAGTACGAAACGCTACCGACTTACCGGTTAATTATTTCCGGAGAACGGGCTTCGTTATTTTTTAACAAGATTGGCCTAATTGGGGAAAAGAAAAAGAAATTTTTAGAATTAATGGCTGGGAAAACGACCTACTCGACATTAAATAATCATCTCTACCAGGAGATAGTAAGCATCGAACCTGCGGGGGAGGAAGAAGTATTTGATATAACTGCCCCACCAAAATATACCTGGATCACCAATGGCATATTGAGCTTAGACTGCGGCGAGCAACCTTTACTGCCCTACGAATCCTGCAACCTGGGTTCTATTAACCTTGCCAATATGGTAAAAGACGGAGAGATTGACTGGGAACATTTGGAAAAAACTGTGAAACTGGCGGTACGTTTCCTGGATAATGTTATTGATGTTAACCATTACCCCTTACCGGAAATTGAAAAGATGACCAAAAAGACCCGGAAAATTGGTCTTGGCGTGATGGGTTTTGCCGATATGTTAATTAAATTAAACATTCCCTACGATTCGGAAGAAGCCCTGAATTTAGCCGATAAAGTGATGGAGTTTATTAATAAAAAGTCCAAGGAAGCTTCGGCAGAACTCGCCCGGGTTCGGGGTACTTTCCCCGCCTGGAAAAAGAGTGTCTGGGCTAAAAAAGGATTAAAACTTAGAAATGCTACTACCACTACGATTGCTCCTACCGGGTCGATAAGTATAATAGCCGGGGTATCGTCGGGAATAGAACCGGTTTTTGCCCTGGCGTTTAAACGCCATATTTTGGACCGAAAGGACATTGTGGAAGTGCATCGCCTGTTTGAACAGCACGCCAGGGAAAACGGCTATTACAGTGAAAAGCTCATGAATGAGGTGGCCAAAACCGGGCGGATTACCGGTATTGCCGGGGTTCCGGAAGAGGCAAAGAGACTTTTCGTTACTGCCTTGGATATTGCCCCGGAATGGCACGTTAAAATGCAGGCGGTATTCCAGAAACATACCGATAATGCCGTATCCAAAACGATAAACATGCCCAATTCCGCTACGGTGGAGGACGTTAAGGAAAGTTACCTTTTAGCGTATAAGCTGGGGTGCAAGGGGCTTACCGTCTACCGGGATGGCAGTCGCGAGGAGCAGGTGTTAAATGCCGGCCTTAACGAAACTAAAAAAGACGAGAAGCCCGAAGAGTTAAAAACTTATAAAGTTGTACCCCGGCCGCGACCAACGGTTACGTACGGAATAACCGAAAAAGTTAAAATTGGCTGTGGCAACTTATACATTACCGTTAACCGGGATGAACAGGGAATTTGTGAGGTGTTCACCAACCTCGGACGGGCCGGAGGATGTCCTTCCCAGTCGGAAGCAACCAGCCGCCTGGTTTCGTTGGCGTTGCGCTCGGGAATTGATGTTACCGAGATAATCGGGCAGTTAAAAGGTATAAGGTGTCATTCAACCTTAAGGCAGATGGGTAACGGTAAGGACATCAAAGTTTTGTCCTGTCCCGACGCTATTGGAAAGGCCATGGAAAAGGTTTTAAAGGATGCTTACGGTTTTAAAGGTAAGATAGAAGTAGATGCACCGCCGGTGGTGATCAGTAACGAGGGGGATGTTTACATTCCCGAAGACGACGGCGAAAGGAAAAATGGCTACTGTCCCGAATGCCACAGCAAATTAGAACATGAAGGCGGCTGCGTAGTTTGTCGCAATTGCGGTTATTCCAAATGCGGTTAAAAAGCCTTGCAGCTTTTGCTGCAGGGCTTTTTCCTTTTTTGCATTTTTTGAGGTTGATATGTCCAAATTAATAGGTGAAGCTGAAATGTTTGGTTATGGCAAAAAACCAGTGTAAAACATTAATAAAAAAGTTTGTAATGATAGACAAAGAAGGAGTTTAGTAACAAACTTAATAAAAAAAATAAAAAAATTTTTTCAATTGCGGAAAAGTTAGCAGGAAAATCAAAAAAAAGAGCGAATATAAAATAATGTCGAAAAAAGACGAGAATCCTGAAAAGGCAATTTGTGAATATTTATACAAAAACATTTAAAAAGGTTTTTATATGTTGCGGAAAGGAAGGAGAATTCCTGATGTCTCCGGGTAAAACCTTTTTTACAATTGGTGATGCGGCAAAGCTAATTGGGGTGGTGCCAGCAACCCTTAGAAACTGGGAAAAGGCGGGATTGGTAAAACCGGGCCGACAAAATGGGAACTACCGTATTTATTCCCTTAAAGATATTGAAAGGCTCAAAAAAATTAAGTACTTAATGCGGGTTAAGGGTTTTAATATCGTTGGAGTGAAGGAATACCTGGCCGCGCAGGGGGAAGAATTGCCGGCAGAACCGGTTAAGATTGAGAAAAAGGGACCGAGGATAGCGGTCGGGCAAAAATTAAAGGCGCTTAGAGAAAAAAAGGGTCTTACCCTGGAGGAAGTTTCCCAGGGAACTGGAGTTTCGGTTTCGTATTTAAGCCGAATTGAATCGGGGCAAGTAAACGTTTCTATCGCTACCCTCCAGAAACTCGCCACCTTTTACGAAAAAAATCTCCTGTATTTTTTTGAGGGAATGGATACCAAAGAGCAAAAATTGGTCCGGGCGGGCCTAGGTCAGGTGCTGGAAACTGACGAAGAGGGGATTAAGGTTGAGCTTTTGACTGCTTTAAATGAACCGGCTATGGAGCCGCTCCTTTACACCGTAGCTCCGGGGGCGGGAAGAAATGAAAATATTTCCCATGAAGGGGAAGAGTTTGTCTACGTTTTAAAAGGGGTTTTAGAAGTGTGGCTTGATGAAACCGAACGTTACGTGGTTGGGCCGGGGGATAGCCTTTATTTTAAAAGTACCCAGCAACACCGTTGGCGTAATATTGGCGATGAAGAACTGGTAGCCCTCTGGATTAATACTCCGCCTACCTTCTAAAAGGGTTATAAGCCCGAAAGGGCTCTAAATACCTAAAAAACTTAAAGGGGGTTTTAAAATGGGTTTTGATTTGGTTTTAAAAAATGCCAAAATCCCTCAAGGCAACCGGACTGTGGACACCCACATCCTGGTGAAGGACGGTAAAATTGCCGGTTTTACCAATGACCTTACCGGGATTGAGGTTGCCGAAGTAATTGATGCTGAAAATAACCTTGTATTGCCTGGGTGCATTGACTCCCACACTCACTTTAATGATCCCGGCTTTACCCACCGGGAGAATTTTGCTACCGGTACTCAAGCTGCTGCGGCTGGTGGGGTTACAACCATCATTGATATGCCCTGCTGTAGCATACCGTCGGTAAGGAGTGTGGATAACCTTGAAGCAAAGTTAGAAGTAATCAAGGACAAAGCGTATGTAGACTATGCCATGTGGGGTGGGGCTACCGGCGAAGATGTGCGGAACAATGCCCTCTACAACATTAAAGAACAAGCCGATTATGGAGTAGTAGCTTTTAAAGTTTACATGACTCCATCAGTTCCAACTTATCCGCCGGCAAGCGATGCGGAGATGCTGGAAATTTTCCGGGAAGTAGCTAAGACCGGACTACCCGTTGGCATTCACGCGGAAAACTTGGACCTTTGCACTTATCACGTTAACAAATTAAGAAATGAAGGCCGTTTTGATGGGCCGGCCTGGGCGGAAGCACGGTTGGAACTTGCGGAAAAAGTTGCTATTCAAATGGCCATTAGTTTTGCGGAAGAAACCGGTGCCCGGTTACATATCGTCCACATGAGCACCGGCATCGGTGGTGTGCTTGTAGGAGAAGCTAAGAAACGGGGTCTTGATGTAACCGCCGAAACTTGTCCCCACTACCTGGTCTTAAATGCCTATGAATCAATGACCAAATGGCGTCAATTTGCCAAGATTGCACCGCCTTTAAGAACTACCAGAGACAATGAAATGCTCTGGGAACAATTAGCTGATGGGCGGGTAGACTTTATTGCTACTGACCATGCACCTTATGAAATTGCTACCGAAAAAGAAGCTGAAGGCATGGACATCTGGACGGCGTTCCCGGGGATTCCGGGGGTAGAAACCATGGTACCGATTATTATCAGCGAAGGTTATAATAAAGGACGTCTTTCCTTATCCCGGTTAGTTGATGTTCTTTCCCGGAACGCAGCAATTCATTACGGTCTGTATCCGAAGAAAGGTGCCCTGGAAATTGGCTCCGATGCAGACTTTACCGTAATTGACCTTGACTATGAATGGACCATTGATAAAGATAAGATGTACACCATGGCCAAGTACACGCCGTTTCATGGTATGAAGCTTAAAGGCAAACCTGTTAAGACCATCGTTCGCGGTAAACTCGTTTATGACGATAAGAACGGTATTGTTGGTAAGCCAGGATACGGTCAATTCGTAAAGCGGCAAACGATTTCTAAATTAGAACGCTGGATTAAGTTTTAACCTGTAAAAAGGTTAAAAATATCATTACGAATTATCAAAGGAGGAGAAAATATGAAAGGTGACAGACACTGTATAGTTATCATTGACATGTTAAACGACTTCATTGGACCCAATGCTCCTTTAAGATGCCCCGATGGGGAAAAAATCGTTCCCAACTTGCAAAAGCTTGTAGAATTTGCCCACGAAAACGGTATTAACGTTGTTTTTGTGCAGGAAGCACACCGGAAAAACGATGCTGACTTTAGAGTACGTCCGGTTCATGCTGTTAAAGGTACGTGGGGTTCTGACTTTATTCCGGAACTTCGTCCCGATGAAGAAAAAGGTGATTACATTGTGCAAAAGCGCCGTCACAGTGCTTTTGCTTACACTGACTTAGACCTCTACCTCAGAGAAGAAAAAATCGACACCGTAGTAGTTACCGGTGTATGGACCAACGTTTGCGTAAGAAGCACCGCTTCCGATGCTCTTTATCATGCTTACAACGTAATTGCCATATCCGACTGTTGCGCTTCTGCTAACGAAGAAATGCATCAAGCAGGCTTGAGAGACATGGCGTTGTTTGCCGAAGTTATGACTTTAGAAGAATACATGAAAGAATGGCCCAATCGGGAAGGTGCCAAGAAGTAACTGTCTTTTAAGGGAAAGGTCTAAATTGGGCCTTTCCCGTCTTTACATTCTAAGGAGGCTTTTTTAAATGCGCATTGTAGTAGGGGTAACCGGGGCAAGTGGGGCCATTTACGGCTATACGCTAATCCAGGTACTGGCCCAGATGGGGATTGAAGTTCATGCGGTTTATACCGAAATGGGTGAGAAAGTTTTAAATCACGAATGCGGTGTTGATTTGGCGGAAGTCGCTAAATATGCCCGGCTGTACCATAATTCCGACCTGTTTGCCCCGATTGCCAGCGGGTCGTTTAAAACCCAGGGGATGGTGGTGGTTCCCTGCTCCATGCATACCCTGGGAGCGATGGCCAACGGTACGGGAGAGGATTTATTAACCAGGGCCGCGGATGTTACTTTAAAGGAAGGTCGGAGGTTAGTAGTTGTACCGCGGGAAACTCCGGTGACCGTTATACATCTGGAAAATATGCTCCGCTTGTCCAGGGTGGGGGCAGTAATTTTACCTGCTTCTCCGGCGTTTTACTTTGGTCCCCAGACCTTAAGCGATTTGGTGGCTTTCATAATAGGGAAAATTTTAGATGCCCTTGCAATTGAACACAATTTGTTTAAACGCTGGGGGGAGTAGTACGAGAGGAGGTTTTAACTTTTGGCAGCATCGCTGAGGAGTTTTTTAGAGCAATTAAAACGGCAAAACTCATTATATTTAGTGAAAAAACCGGTAAACCCCAGATTTGAACTGGGAGCACTCCTGAAAAAAACCAAGGGAACTGTTCCCATGTTTTTTCAAAACATTGAAGGCTACGATGTACCGGCGGTAGGTGGCATTGTTGGTACCAGGGAAAATTTTGCTCAAGCTTTAAGGATAAACAAATCCGAGTTGTTAGCCAAAATAACCGAAGCAATCACTAATCCTGGTGAAACCCGGTTACTGCCGTCCGGTCCGGTACAGGAAAATGTCTTGACCAAAGGTTTTGATATCGGAAAAATGTTTCCAATTCCTACTTTTCACGAAAAAGATTCCGGAGCGTTTATAACAGCGGGTATCGTTGTAGCCAAAGATCCCATTTACGGACGGCGTTTTACCTCTATTCGCCGGATGCAGTTAAACGGACCCAACAACTTGAGCATTTTAATTGAATCGCCGGGGTTAATTGAACAATACTATGAATTTGAAAGACGTGGCCAGGCCATGGAAGTGGCCATAGTTTTGGGTGTTCACCCGGCCATAACTTTATCCAGCCAACTTCCGACCCAAACCTTTGGTTTAGATAAGTACAATGTGGCCAGCCGGCTCATAGGCGAGCCGCTTCCGGTGGTAAAATGCAAAACAATTGATTTAGAAGTTCCGGCCGATGCGGAAATAGTGCTGGAAGGACGGATGTTACCGTATGTTCGTCATCCCGAAGGACCCTTTGGCGAATTAATGGGCTACTACGGACCGCAAACAATGCAGCCGGTGGTGGAGGTCACCGCGGTAACCTTCAGAAACAACCCGATTTTCCAAGTTATCTTCCCTTCTAGCTACGAACATAAATTACCAAATGCTTTGATGCGGGAAGTAGTCTTATTTAACCACGTTCGCCATGTGGTTCCAACGGTTCAAGATGTTCACCTAACCATGGCCGGCGGTGGACGCTGCCATGCGATTATTTCCATTAAAAAGACGGCCGAAGGGCAAGGAAAGCAGGCAATTTTTGCAGCTCTGGCCAGCAATAAGGATGTTAAACACGTAGTGGTGGTTAATGACGATGTAGATATCTTTGATCCGGAAGATGTAGAATGGGCCATTGCCACCAGGGTGCAAGCGGATCAGGATATAATAATTATCCCCGGGGCGCAGGGGACGCCACTGGAGCCATCCCACAATTTAAGAGGGGTATCGGCCAAAATGGGAATTGATGCGACCTATCCCCTGGCGGAAGAAGAACGATTTGCCCGGACTCAGATTCCGGGATATGACCAAATCCGGTTGGAAGATTACTTAACCCTGGACTGGTAGGAGGTAATGTTTAATGGGTAATGCAATTGGCTTTGTTGAAACCCGGGGGCTTACAGCAGCAATTGAAGCAGCGGATGCGATGGTGAAAGCGGCCAATGTTCGAATTATTGAATACCGGGTGGTTGGCTCAGGCCTGGTGAATATTACAGTGCAAGGAGATGTAGCGGCGGTAAAAGCGGCGGTGGATGCCGGTGTGGCAGCGGCGCAAAAAGTGGGAGAAATAGTATCCTTTAACGTTATCCCCAGACCCCATGAAGAAATGCTGAAGGTTATACCCGTGATATAAAGGGGTGAAAAAGTTTGGAAAACCTTGTAGATAAAATTGTGTCTGAGGTTTTAAATCGGCAGAGCCGAGAAATTACTACGATTGTTAGCCAACCTAATATAAGCCGTCCCAATTATCAGCGGGAAAAAGGAAAGGAACGGCTTTTAGGAATTAAAGCAACGGAAAGTAGCAATAAAGCAGGTCAATCCTTTGTTCCTCAGTTAAATCCCAGCGGAACCCTTTTTACCATTTCCATGAAACCACCGGCGAAAATTAATACTGGATACACGCCCGTGGACGAGCAAAAAGAAGTTAAAGCTGAAGTTAGGAATTCGGAAATTACGGAGAAAAGTTTTGGGCAAGCAAAATTTATCGGGGTTTCGGCGGGAAACACCGTTGGTTACGTAATTCCCAATCTTGAACCGGGGCTTAGCCAATACCTCCAGGCTAACAGAAGCTTAAGAGCTATTGGGGTAATTAGCTCCCGGGTTGGGGCTGCGGCGCAAATCATGGCAGCCGATGAAGCGGTCAAGAAGACCAATTCCGAATTAATTCGGTTAGAGCTTGCCCGTGATGAATTAGGTGGTCCGGGACATGGAGTATTTGCCCTTTTTGGGGCAGAAGATGTGGCAGATGTTATCCGGGCAGTGGAAATTGCCCTCAAGGCCACGGAAGAGTACTACCAGAACATAAAAAATACGCCGGCAGGAAAAATTGAAACCCATTACACGGCTCGCGCAGCGGCAGCATTAAACAAGGCTTTTGGGGCGCCGTTAAATCAGGCCTTTGGCATTATTATAGGGGCTCCGGCAGGGGTAGGATTATTGATGAGTGATACCGCCTTAAAAACTGCCCATGTGACCATGGTATCGTTCTGGGGGCCCTCGGTAGTTCAGGCTTTTGCCAACGAGGTATGGTTTACAGTAACCGGCGATTCAGCAGCGGTTAAAAATGCCTTAGAAGCAGCTCGGGAAGTTGGATTGCAGGTTTTGGCGGAATTTAGGGCTTAAAGGAGGTTTATTCGATGAATAAAGCCCTTGGTCTAATTGAAGCAATTGGTTACTCTACCGCTATGACGGCTTTAGATGCTGCTGTAAAAGCTGCCAACGTTACCTTTTTGGGCTTTGAACGGGTTATAGGGGCTGGAAAAAAAATTTCCGTTACCATAAAGCTTGAAGGGGAGGTTGCGGCGGTAAAAGCTGCGGTTGATGCAGGTGTTGCGGCGGCTCAAAGAGTGGGCGAAGTTTTAACTTCGCATGTAATTCCTCGACCCCATCAGGAGTTAGATAAAATCATTTTTAGCAGTGAAACCCAAGAATCGTTGTTAAAGCCTAAAAATCCTGCGGAAAAAAATAAGGATAATAAAAAATCTAAGTAAAAATTTTAAGGAGGTAATTTAATCATGGGTGAAGCTTTAGGTTTAATTGAAACTAAAGGTTTAGTGGCGGCGATTGAAGCGGCGGACGCGATGGTCAAGGCTGCCAATGTTACTATTGTTGGCTATGAAAAAATTGGCTTTGGTCTTGTCACCATTATGGTGCGGGGCGATGTAGGTGCGGTCAAAGCTGCTACCGATGCCGGGGCTGCTGCTGCCCAGAAGGTTGGCGAGCTGGTAGCGGTACACGTCATTCCGCGGCCACACACTGAAGTTGAAACGCAAATTTTAGCCAAAATTCAAGGGAAATAGTCCGGGAGTGATCCCGGTACTATCCCCTGCCTTGTTAGGAGGGGTTAGGTGGAGCTCGAACAAAAACTTAACTTGTTAAATGATTTAATTGTCAGAGAAATAGTAAATCCGCTGCCACCACCCTATAAAGTTGGCGTTGACCTCGGAACTGCAGATATCGTTTTGGTGGTCACCGACCAGGAAGGAATACCTGTTGCTGGAGCATTAAAGTGGGCCAGTGTGGTTAAAGATGGCTTGGTGGTCGATTACATCGGAGCAATTCAGATTGTGCGGGAACTAAAAGCCAAAGTGGAAAGGCTTTTAGGGAGTGAACTTTTTCAAGCAGCCACGGCCATTCCTCCGGGAACTGTAGGTCGGAATGCTGAAGCTTGTGGTCATGTAGTTGCCGGGGCCGGATTGGAGCTGGTAACACTGGTGGATGAGCCGGTAGCTGCCGCACGGGCCCTTGGGATAAATGATGGTATTGTAGTAGACATAGGTGGCGGTACCACCGGTATTGCGGTAATTGAAAAAGGGAAAATTACCGCAACCTTTGATGAACCAACAGGAGGAACTCATCTTTCCCTGGTCTTAGCAGGAAGTTACAAGATTCCTTTTGAGGAAGCAGAAACCATCAAAAAAGATTTTAGCCGTCATCGGGAAATTATGCCGGTAGTCCGTCCAGTTATTGAAAAAATGGCGCTTATAGTTAAAGAGGTAATTAAAAATTACGATCAAACTTTACCGGTTTATGTGGTGGGTGGTACTGCTTACCTAACTGGTTTTAGCGAAGAGTTTTCCAGATTTCTTGGAAAAGAGGTACAGGTACCTATCCATCCGCTGTTGGTAACCCCTTTAGGGATTGCGCTTTTTGGATAGGGGTGAAAAAATGTCCATTTATCTTACTGCAATGAAAAACTATTTGGAGCAGCAAAATAGCTTAAACAGTTCAAAGCCAAAAGCACTAATTTTGGTTGCTGGAGCGACCGGTGGGGCGCAAGAAGGCTTTCAAGCTTTAGAACGTTTAAGGGAAAGCTATGAAATAATAGTTGTAGCCAGTCAAGCGGCTTTGGATCTTTACGGTGAAGAAAATCTTAAATCCCTTACCGGAACAGCAAAAATCTACCAGGGTAAGGAGTTTAAAATTTATGACTTTTTAAAAGTTGTGACCATAGTGTTTTTACCGGTGGTGTCTTCCAACCTGGTGGGCAAGTTAGCCCATGGCATTTATGATGAACCGTTAGCTTCCTTAATTTTTCATGCCAAGCTTGCGGGCAAACCGGTTATAGGTGTTGTGGATGGAGCTTTACCCGATGGTGATGGCTTTAAAAGCCGGGGATTTACCAATCCCCCTCCGGGTCTGGTAAAGCTTATTAATGAAAATATCGAAAAACTACGGGCCCAGGAGATCTATCTCTATAAAGGTAAAACGATTTTAGAAAAGCTTTCTCCCTACCTTGGACCGCAAACAGCAGAAACTTCTGTTGTTTCATCAAAGACGGGAGTTACTTTAAATAAACGGGTTATTACCCGAGAAGATCTTTTAGAACTTGCCAATCAAACTATTACTGTGTCACAAAAAACAATTATTACCGACCTTGCCCGGGAATATGCTGTCCAAAATAATATAAAAATTAATTTTGCTGAATAGGCGGTGAGGGGATGTTACTGGGAAAAGTTATTGGTAACGTAGTTGCCACGCGGAAAGATGAAACATTGGTCGGGACAAAAATGCTCATTACCCTGCCGGTAGACTTAGATGGTAATCCCGCAGGTCAGCCGTTTGTTGCTGTGGATACGGTGGGAGCTGGAGTTGGCGAGTTGGTGCTGTATGTTACCGGAAGTGTGGCTCCCTTTGCGGTACGCCGGGGGGAGGTACCTATCGATGCGGCGATTATCGGTATTGTGGATAAGCTTGAATGGCAACGAAGTTAAAGAGGAGGTTTTTTATGGATGCCCAAACCTTTAAGACCGCAATTGTCCGGCGTCGCTTAGTTGATGTTTTAATGAATCCGGAATTAAAAGCGACGTTGGTCTTAAAAAACGGTCTGGTAATCAATGTTGTAACTCGGGAGATCTATCCGGCAGACGTGGCAGTTTACGATGAATACATTTTAAAAGTGGGAGATGCTTCCGACCTAATTGGCCCGGAAACGGAAGTGGTGGATTTACAGGGAAAATATTACGTATCTCCAGGATTTATCGACTCCCACATGCATTTTGAAAGCAGTATGCTAACCATTTCCGAGTTTAGCCGGTTGTCTATTCCTTCGGGAACCACTACTTTAGTGGCGGACCCCCACGAAATTGGCAACGCGCTGGGACCTGTTGGTATTAAAGCTATGGCCGAAGAAACAAAGGTAGTTCCCAACAGGGTATATTTGGTAGTGCCGGCTTTAACTCCCGACTGTCCGGGATTAGAAACCGCGGGCTATGATATTACTTCCAGGGATATGCCGGAAATACTAAATTACCCCAATGTCATCGGCATCGGGGAACTTCAGGGCTTTTCCAATGCTAAGTATGTTTATAAATACACCCCGGAAATTATTACCGACTTAATTGCCTCAACAACCTATGCCAAGTCCATTGGCAAAATAGTGGATGGTAACGCTCCGGAGCTTTTTGGCAGCGAATTAGCTGCTCATTTAATTGCTGCCGGAACCGAGGCTTCCTGTCACGAGACCACCACCAAAGAAGAATGTGTGGAAAAACTTCGCTACGGTATGTATGTTTTCATGCGGGAAGGTTCTACCCAGAAAAACATGGCCGAATGTATCCGGGCGGTTACCGAGGAAGGTCTGGATTCCCGGCGGTTAATTGGGGCTACCGATGATATGGTGGCCGAGGATTTAGCCAAAAATGGCCACATGAACTGGGTAGTAGCCCGGATCATTAAACAAGGGATTGATCCGGTGGAAGCAATCCAAATGGTAACCATTAACCCGGCTACCTACTTTGGCTTAAAACACGTTGGGGTTTTAGCTCCGGGGAAGATGGCCGATATCGTGGTTATTTCCGACTTAATGGACATGAAAGTGGAAAAAGTTTATATCGGCGGAAAATTAGTGGCCGAAAAGGGCAAAATGGTAGTTAACATCCCGAAATACACCTACCCCGAAGAGGTAAAACATTCGGTTAAGTGTAAACCGGTAACAGCTGAAGCCCTGGAAATCAAAGCTACTGGTAGTAATGCGGTAGTGCGCACCATTGGGTTGATTCCCGACCAGAACCTTACCGAGTCCTTTGAATTTACCGTTCCGGTTAGTGGGGGTGTGGCACAACCGGATTTAACCCAGGACGTACTACCGATTGCGGTGGTGGAAAGATACGGACGAAATGGCAGTATTGGACGGGCTTTTGTTAGAGGTTTTGGGTTAAAGGGCGGTGCGTTTGCGGAAAGTGTCAGCCACGATGCTCACAACATCATTGTGGTTGGAACCAGTTACCAGGATATGGCGTTAGCGGTTAACCGGGTTATTGAAATGGGCGGTGGCGTGGCGGTGGTGAAAAACGGCAGGGTTTTAGGCGACCTTCGCCTGCCGGTAGGAGGTTTAATTACCGACGAGTTAGATGGCTATGAATTATCTCGGAAGATTGCCGAACTCCATCGTTTAACTGCCGTGGAGCTTGGTTGTACCGTTCATGCACCGTTTATGCATCTGTCGTTTTTAGCTTTGACCACCAGTCCCAAGTGGAAAATTACCGACCAGGGTTTAATTGATGTTAATAGTTTTGCCATCATTCCGCCGGTTAAGTAAGGAGGGGCACTTATATGCAAAAGGTTGATTATTTTCGACCCGAAACCATAGAGGAAGCCCTGGAGCTTTTAGCCGCTGGTCGGGAAGAGTATAAAATTCTCGCTGGCGGTACCGACCTGGTGCTTCATTTACGGGAGAGGAAAGTTAGTCCTAAGGCTTTGGTGGATATCACTCATATTTCTGCTCTTCGGGGCATTAGAGAAGAACAAGGAAAAATTATTATTAAAGCGGCAACAACCTTTACGGAAGTTGCCACCTCCTCAATTGTTTTAGAAAAAATCCCGGCCCTTGCCGATGCCTGTAAAGTTGTGGGCTCACCGCAAATTCGCAATCAAGGGACCATTGGGGGCAATATAGTAAACGCCTCTCCAGCCGCCGATTCGGTACCGGCGTTGGTGCTGTTTGATGGGGTAGCCAAACTTAAAAGTAAAAGGGGTACCCGGGAGATTTTACTTACCGAGCTTCTCAAGGGAGCCGGAAAAACAGCAATTGAACCGGATGAGTTGTTAGAAGAGGTTATTTTAACGCCGTATCCAGGAAGTGTCAGCGGTTTTTACAAACTCGGGCGACGGAATGCCCTGGCGATATCGCGGATTTCTGGAGCGGTGGAGCTTGTTTTTGCCGGCAGCAAAATTGAAAAGGCAAGAGTGGCCCTGGGTTCGGTTGCTCCCAATCCCTTTCGGGCAGCAGAATTAGAACAGTTTTTAAGCGGTCGGGAATTTAACGAAGAAACTAAAGAAGAGCTTATCGTTCTTGCCAAAAAGTTGGTGGCGGATAAGCTTGGCAGTCGTGCATCGGCGCCCTACAAACGCGAAGCGATTGCCGGAGTTATGCGGGAAATTTTAAATCTCATTGAACAGCGCCGGGGGAGGTAGCGGCCGTGGAGATGAAAAAGCTTTCCCTTACTGTTAACGGAAAATTAATTGAAAGGGAAGTACCAACCAACATCCGCCTTCTCGATTTCCTTAGAGATTACCTACACCTGACCGGTACCAAGGAAGGTTGCGGTGAAGGAGAGTGCGGTGCTTGCACCGTATTACTGGATGGAAAACCGGTCAACTCTTGCTTGGTAATGGCCCATTCGGCTCACGGGCGGGAAGTGATTACCATTGAGGGCATAGGTACACCGGATAAACTTCATCCCATTCAAGAGGCTTTTTTGGAGGCAGGAGCGGTGCAGTGCGGTTATTGTACTCCCGGAATGGTACTGGCTGCCTATGCTTTATTAAAAGAAAATCCCAATCCAACCCGGGAGGAAATAAAAGTGGCAATTTCCGGGAACCTCTGCCGTTGTACCGGTTACAACAAAATTGTTGATGCGGTGGAACTTGCTGCCCGAAAGGAGGGAAAGTAAATGCAGGAGCGGATTGTGGGGCAATCTCCCTGGAGGGTAGATGGCATAGCTAAGGTTACCGGAAAAGCGGTTTTTCCGCAGGATATATACCTTCCCGGAATGGTATACGGTAAAACCGTTCGTTCCAAGTATCCTCATGCAAAAATAACCAAACTTGATACTTCTAAAGCCGAGGCGCTACCAGGAGTTTTAAAAGTATTCACCGCTAAAGATGTACCCGGTCATAACGGTCACGGGGTTTTACATCCGGATATCCCGGTTTTTGCCGACGGTAAAGTTACTTCCATAAATGATGCTATTTGTCTGGTAGTAGCTGAAACTCAAGATATTGCCGAGGAAGCGGCGCTTTTAATTGACGTGGAATACGAAGAATTGCCGGCGGTTTTTGATCCCCGGGAGGCAATGAAGGAAACGGCTCCCAAACTTCGTGAAAACGGTAACATTGCTTATCACTTAAAAATACGCAAAGGGGATGTGGAAAAGGGTTTCGCCCAGGCCGATGTCATTGTTGAACAGAGCTTTAAGACGTCCATGGTAGACCAGGCGTTTTTGCAGCCGGAAGCAGGAGTGGCTACGGTTGACGAACGGGGACATATTGTTATTTATGTTGCCACCCAGTATCCCCACTGGGATAGAACGGAAATTGCCCGGGCCTTGGGGGTTTCACAGAATATGGTCAGAGTAGTGACCACCGCTGTGGGTGGTGCATTTGGCGGCCGGGAAGACATGACGGTACAAATTCATGCCTGCCTGGCAGCGATGGTATTAAAACGGCCGGTAAAAATTGTATATGAACGGAGCGAATCTTTTAAAGCGCATAGCAAACGCCACCCCATGTATATGGATTACAAGGTGGGTGCAACCCGGGATGGTAAATTGGTGGCCTTAGAGGCGACGATTATCGGGGATGCCGGGGCATACCTTTCCTGGTCGCCGAACATTTTGAGGAAAGCTGCGGTACACGCCACCGGTCCGTATTATATCCCCAATGTTAAAGTTGACTCTTATGCCGTTCACACCAACAATCCTTTTACCGGAGCAATGCGCGGATTTGGTGCGGCGCAGCCTCCAATGGCTTATGAAGCTATAATGGATATGCTGGCGGAAAAGTTAAATCTTCATCCGTTTACTATTCGCTGGCGGAATGCCTTTGAACGGGGTTCGGAAACGGCCACCGGTCAAATTTTGGATATGAGCGTTGGGCTCAAGGAAACGATGCTTGAAGCCGCCAGGCATTTTGGCTGGAACGTCGAAGAGCTGAAATAAGGAGGTGGGAGCGGTGAAAAAACGGGGTATCGGAATGGCTTCAATTTTTTACGGTACCGGTTATGGTAACGGCTTTCCTGATGTCTCCAGTGCAGTGGTGGAAATCCACGATGACGGGAGTGCTACCGTTTTAACCGGTGCTGCGGACTGCGGTCAGGGTTCCAACACGGTGCTGGTCCAAATTGCTGCAGAAGAACTGGGGATTCCAATTGAAAAGATTACCTTAATTTCGGCAGATACCGACTGTACGCCGGACGCCGGGACTACGGCAGCTACCCGGCAAACTTATACCTCCGGCAATGCTGTTAAATTAGCAGCGGCTAAAGCGAAAAAAATTCTTTTGGATTTTGCTGCCGGAGTTTTAGCGGTTAATACCACTGATGGTCTTGATATTAAAGACGGTTATGTTTATGTGAAAACCTTCCCCCAAAAGCGGATATCTGTTGCAGAGCTGGCCAGCCATGCTCGTTTTAAAGGTAACCGCTTAATTGGGGAAGCAAGCTTTACCACCCATTCCACCATGGTTGATCCGGAAACGGGGCAGGGAGCTCCCTATTACCCTTATGCCTTTGCTACGCAGATTGCCGAAGTGGAAGTGGATACTGAGACCGGTAAAGTGGATGTAATTCGGGTTGTAGCAGCACACGATGTAGGTCGGGCTATCAATAAGATTGCTGTGGAGGGCCAAATCCAGGGGGGTGTGGCCCAGGGGGTGGGCTGGGCCTTAACCGAAGAAGTGGAACTGAAAAACGGCCAAATTCAAAACCCCAGCTTTACCGAATATTTGATACCCACTGCTTTAGACATACCGGAAGTAACCCCGGTAATTGTCGAAACTTATGAAGAAACCGGCCCTTACGGGGCCAAAGGGGTTGGGGAGCCGGCAATGCTGCCCACAATGCCTGCCATCTTAAATGCTATTTACAATGCGGTGGGCGTCAGAATTACCGAACTTCCGGCCACTCCGGAAAAGATCTTAAAAGCCCTAAAAGAAAAAGAGCAGAAAAATGCTTAACTTTGCCGGTTACCAATTAAGTTATCCCGTGTGGTTAACCGGAGGCGGGGGCAAAACATCGCTAATGTATTATTTAGCCCGCAGTCAGAAAGGTCCCCTTATTCTTACCACTTCTACGAAACTTGCTTACCCGCCCCGGAAGGAACTATCCTTTTACCAGTTACAAAAATTAGAAGAAGCATTACCACTGGTAAAAGACGAAAGAAAAATATTAGTAGGAAGCCGGGTAGAAAAGGAAAAAATCATTGGCTTTAGCCCGAAAGAATTAGACGCATTTTACCGGCAGTACAAGATTCCGCTTATAATCGAAGCCGATGGCAGTAACCGTCGGCCGTTGAAAATTCACTGGTCCCATGAGCCTGCTCTGCCAGAAGTTCCGGAGACGGTTATTGCTGTGGTAGGATTATCTGCACTAAATAAACCGTATTGCGGTGAGTATATTCACCGGGCCGAAGGAATCCCAGGAAAAACCATTACGCCTGAAGTGCTGTATCAGCTTGTTTTGCTAGGAAAATATTTTGCTCCGAATACCAAAAAAAAGGTTATCTTTCTCAATCAAGCAGATGCTGTAGATAATAAACAGTTAATGAAGGTTCTGTCCCTGTTTAAAAGTAGTGGTGTTAACGTAACTTACGGATCGCTCAGGGAGGGTTACATCTTGCCGGGGTAGTGGGGGTTCTTATTTTGGCCGGGGGAAGTTCCCGGAGGATGGGGAAGGACAAATTGTCATTACCGTTATTTGGCAAAACGATATTGGAGCAAACCGTCGCAATATACCGCCGGGTTTTTGCCGAAGTTGAGGTGATAACGAAGGATAGGATCGGTGAAAGCTTTGCTTTAGAAGGAATGGGAGGGACTTTACGGGGAGCAGCTCGACTACTCCCGGACCACTGGCAGGGTGTGGTGATAGCCCTGGGTGATATGCCGTTTGTTGGAATTAATAGCTTACAGGCTCTATCCAGAGCTATCGCGATGAAACCAGAAGAAGTATGGTGTTTAAGTTATCGGGGGCGTAGGGGACATCCGGTTTATCTACCCAGAAAATATTTTTCCTATTTAAAAAGGCTTACCGGAGACACTGGTTTACGGGACTTACTTCCGGAGTTAAGTCCTAAGTACATCGATACGGAGGATTACGGTGTGCTTTTTGATATAGATAAATCCGATGATTACCTTCCTTTTCAGCGGCTTGTAGTGGTCAAAGGCGCCGGAGACATTGCAACGGGCATAATTTGGCGTTTGCATCAAGCGGGATTTAAAGTAGTGGCAACGGAACTTTCCAAACCTACGGCAATTCGTCGGATGGTAGCCTTTGCCCAGGCAATATATACGGGAGAGCATACGGTTGAAGGTATTACTGCACGCCGGTCTAACCTTTTTGAGGTTCCAAATTTACTGGTAAATGATTTTATTCCCGTTATCCCCGATGAAGAAGGTATTGTGGTAAAAGAGCTAAAACCCTGGGCGGTGGTTGATGCGCGGCTTGCCAAGAAAAACCTGGGGACTAAAAAAGAGGAAGCGGAAATTGTTATTGGTGTTGGGCCAGGTTTTACTGCGCCCGAGGAAGTACATGCGGTTATTGAGACAAAACGGGGACATTACCTGGGACGTGCTATTTATCAGGGTTCAGCTTTGCCCAATACCGGTATCCCCGGCGAAATCGGGGGACACACCGTTAAAAGGGTGGTTTATTCCCCGGGGAGGGGTAAAGTTTGCTGGTATTTTGATTTTGGCCAGGAGGTTAAAGCCGGTGAGGTAATAGGAACTGTCGGTGAAAAGCAAATTGTTGCTGCGGTTTCCGGGGTAATCCGGGGCCTCATTCACCCGGAAGTCTGGGTGGAGGAAGGAATGAAAATTGGCGATATTGATCCGCGAGGAATAAAAGAGTATGCGTTTACCATTTCCGAAAAAGCGCTGGCGATTGCTGGCGGAGTTTTAGAAGTGCTTTTAAAGCTGGGTAACACCAGCTTAAAATAAAAAAATTAAAAGAAGGAGGAGGATAAGTATGAATAAGTACGTTCATGCAGTACCTAACTTTTCTGAAGGACGGCGGAAAGAGGTAGTTGAAGCCATTGTAGACCAGGTGAGAAACGTCCCTGGAGTTAAACTAATCGGGTATTTCCCCGATGCCGACTTTAACCGGACAGTGGTGGAGCTGATTGGTAAGCCCGAACCTTTAAAAGAAGCTTTAATTAACATGGCGGCCAAAGCCATTGAATTAATCGATATGGAACAGCAAAGAGGTAACCACCCGCGAATTGGAGCGCAGGACACAATTCCCATTTTCCCCATGAGAAACATTACTTTGGAAGAATGCATTCAATTAGCTGAAGAAATCGGTGTAGAATTAAATAAACGTACCGGTGTGCCTATTTTCTTCTCCGGGGAAAATGCCCGGATTCCCGAAAGAAAGGCCCTTGACTTTATCCGGAAAGGTCAGTATGAAGGTTTACGGGACTTGCTCCTATCGGAAAATCCGGATCCCAAGCGTCTACCGGATATCGGTGATGTCAAAGAGTTTGTCCACAAAGGTGGTACCATTGTTAGTGCTGGAACTAACCCGTTAGTGGCGTTTAACGTTATCCTCGGAACCGATAACCTGGAAATTGCCAAGCAAATTGCCAAAGCCGTAAGAGGACCTTCCGGTGGCTTTACCTCGGTGCGGGCGGTAGCCTTGAAGTTTACCGAAAGAAATCAGGTGGTCGTTTCCATGAACATGTTTGACCACGAAGCTTGCCCACTTTATCGAACTTACAATTTTGTAAAATCCGAGGCAGCCCGGTGGGGTGTACCCGTTGTTGGCACTGAATTAATTGGTACCGTGCCGCAGGAAGCTTTGGTTCGGGTAGCCGAGTACTTCCTGCAGTTAGAAAACTTTAACCGCGACCAAATTCGGGAAAACCACATACCTGACTTACTGTAAGAAAACCGGGCAGGGTTTACCCCTGCCCTTCCCCTAATTAAACAGGAGGTGTAATAATGCTAACGGACTTGTCCATACGTGGGTTTATAATGGAATTAGCTTCTTCTTCTCCAGCACCCGGTGGAGGCAGTGTTTCAGCCTTAGCCGGAGCTAACGGTGCTGCCCTTTTAAATATGGTGTTAAATTTAACCCTTGGCCGGGAAAAATTTGCCGACGTTGAAGCGGAACTTGCTCCTTTAAAGGATAAAACCGAAGCTTTATACGAACGTTTGGTTAATTTAATTGATATCGATACCGAAGTTTTTAACGAAGTAATGGCGGCGTTTAAGCTTCCCAAAGATACCGAAGAGCAGAAAAAAGAGCGTTCGGTGAAAATTCAAGAAGCCTATAAAAAAGCGGCCGACGTTCCCTTGGAAGTAGCCGAAAGGTGCCTGGAAGTTTTACGCCTGTGTCCAATTATTGCTGAAAAAGGAAATCCCAATGCTCTTTCCGATGCCGGTGTTGCCGCGCAAATGGCTTATGCGGGCCTTGAAGGGGCAGTTATGAATGTGAAAATTAACCTTAGTTCCATCAAAGATGAGGAGTATGTAGCCGCTGCCCGAGAAAAAGTAGCAGCTTTCTTAAAAGAGGGTGCCGAGATTAAAGACAGGGTAGCCAATTATGTAAATGAAAAATTATAAACAAAATTATAAAGCATAAAGGAAATCAATTCTACAAAATGCGACAAAAAAATATTTTTTCTGAAAATTAAAGAAGGAATTTTAAAATCCGTGTCGAATAAGTATTTTTAGAAAATGATAATGCAAAAGATAAGAATGTTAAAGTGAACTTTAAAGAATTAACTGAAAAAAATATGTAAATTGTTTTTATAAGGTTATGGGTAATAACCCGCAAGGGTTATTATATATGGGGCACCGGAGGATTTATAAAAATTATTAAGAAAGGGGTATGGTTATGGCATCAAATCAAGGAGTGCTCGAACGTATTTTCAAGTTGAGCCAGAAGGGGACCAACGTTAAAACCGAAATTTTAGCTGGTGTTACTACTTTCGTGACGTTGGCCTACATTATCTTTGTTAACCCGAACATTCTGGCCGATGCCGGGATTCCCAAAGAAGCAGCCATTGCGGCAACAATTTGGGCTACTGCAGTGGCGACAACCCTGATGGGGCTCTGGGCTAACTTCCCGGTGGCGGTAGCACCTGGAATGGGTCTAAACGCTTTCTTTGCGTACTTTGTTGTGGCTCAGTTAAAACTACCCTGGCAGGTAGGTCTTGGTGCAGTATTTTTCTCTGGTATTTTCTTCTTAATTTTAACCATTGGCGGTATCCGTCAGGCAATCGTTAATGCGGTGCCCAATAACTTAAAAGCCGCTATTGGAGTTGGTATTGGTTTATTCATTGCATTTATTGGATTAAAAAATGCTGGTATTGTAGTGGCAGACCAAGCTACATTTGTGACTTTAGGTCATCTTACCAAACCTGAGCCTTTGTTGGCAATTGTCGGTTTAATTTTAACAGCGGTTTTACTGTCCCGGAATGTTAAAGGAGCAATGTTAATTGGCATTATAACTACTACCATTTTAGGAATGATTTTTGGTGTAGTACCGGTGCCCAAAGGGATTAGCGGAATTATGAGCTTTAATATGCCGAGCCTTAAGCCTACATTCTTACATCTTGATATCGCCGGTGCCTGGAAGTTTGGAATATTTAATATCATCTTTACCATGACAATGGTGGAACTTTTTGACAACATGGGTACCTTAATTGGATTAACCCGGAAAGCGGGCTTAATGGATGAAAATGGCAAGATCGAAAACTTGGACCGCGCTCTTACCACCGACGCTATTGGCACGATTATCAGTGCGATTCTTGGTACCACTACCGTTACTTCGTATATTGAAAGTGCAGCAGGTATTGCTGAAGGCGGTAAAACCGGTTTAACGGCAATTGTCGTGGCAATTCTCTTTGTTGTGGCCTTAATCTTCGCGCCGCTTATCGGATTGGTACCAGCATTTGCAACTGCACCAGCACTTATTCTGGTAGGTGCTTTGATGCTGGCGGAAATCCGACATGTTGAATTTGACGACTTTACTGAAGCATTCCCGGCCTTTATGACCATTATCATGATGCCTCTTACCTACAGTATTGCAAACGGTTTTGCCTTTGGTTTTGTTTCGTACACATTGGTAAAAGCTTTAACCGGTAAGTTCAAGGATATTAGCTGGGTAATGTGGATTGTTTCCATTGCTTTTGTCATAAACTTCTACATGCGGCTCCACTAAAGAAAAAATAAGCTCCTGCAAGGAAAGGCCAGGCGTAATGCCTGGTCTTTAATCCTTGTGAGAAAAGTTGCAAATTTAATTTACAATGCCAGGCCCAAACTGTTTTCAAGGGAGTGACTGCCATGTCAATTTTAATTAAAAACGGAACAATTGTAACAATGAACGAAAAACGGGAAATTTTAAAAGGCGATTTATACATCGAGGGAAATATCATTAAGGATATTGGCCCTTCTTTAGATGTTCAGACGGACAAAGTTATCGATGCTGCCGGCAAAGTGGTGATTCCAGGTCTAATCCAGACCCACATTCACCTCTGCCAAACCCTTTTCCGGGGGCAAGCGGATGATCTGGAACTTTTGGATTGGTTGAAACTCCGGATCTGGCCTTTAGAAGGAGGACACGATCCCGAATCTCTGTATTATTCGGCAATGCTCGGAATTGGCGAACTGTTTAAAGGCGGAACCACTGCAATTGTCGATATGGCAACGGTTAACCATACCGATTCTAACTTCCAGGCCATTTATGATAGCGGGATTCGGGCGATTTCCGGAAAGTGCATGATGGATTACGGGACGGAAGTACCCAAGTCCATGCAGGATACTACCGAAAATGCCATTGATGAAAGCGTGCAGCTCCTGGAAAAATGGCACGGCAAGGACAACGGCCGCATCTTGTACGCGTTTACTCCGCGCTTTGCGGTTTCCTGCACCGAAGATTTATTAAAAGAAGTTGTCAAGTTAGCTGAGCAGTACAAAGTAAGGGTTCACACCCATGCTTCCGAAAATAAAGGAGAAGTGGAGCTTGTCTTAAAGGAAAGAGGCATGAGAAACGTTCTGTACTTAGAAAAGTTAGGGATGACGGCTCCAAACCTGATCCTTGCCCATTGTATTCATTTAGACGAACGGGAAATGAAGGTCTTGGCTGAGTCCAAAACCAAAATTGCCCACTGCCCCTCTTCCAACTTAAAATTAGCATCGGGCATTGCCAAAATTCCCGAGCTTTTAGAAATGGGCGCGGAAATTTCCATCGCCGCCGATGGCGCTCCGTGCAACAATAACCTGGATGCCTTTATTGAGATGCGGATGGCCGCACTGATTCAAAAGCCGTTCTACGGTCCAACTTCAATGCCTGCCCAGAAAGTTTTTGAATTAGCTACCATTGGCGGTGCCCGGGCTATGGGTCTGGAAGACCAAATTGGCAGCCTGGAAGTGGGTAAAAAAGCAGACGTGGTCATTGTAGACCTGGATGAAATGAGAACGACCCCAAACGAAGGGGTAAATATATACACCCAGCTCGTTTATCAAGCCCAGAGCAGTAATGTTTTAACGACCATTGTTGACGGTAAAATCGTAATGGAGAACCGGGTCTTAAAGACCATGGATGAGGTGGAAGTACGCCGGAAAGCCAACGAAAGCTTAAAACGAGTAGCTGACCGGGTTGGGGTTAGCTTAGAATAGGTGAGAGCGATGAAACCGATAAAGGATTTGGTGGAAGTAGCGTTGGGGAAAAAGCCTGCGGACCTGGTTTTAAAAAATGCTCAAGTGTTTAATAGCTTTACGGGAGAGTTTGTTACCGGCGATGTAGCGGTGGTGGCTGGCTACATCGCCGGCACTGGTGAATATGAAGGAAAGACTACCTACGATTTACAGGGAGCGTATGTCACCCCGGGATTCATTGACGGGCACGTGCACATTGAAAGTTCTATGGTGGCGCCGGCAGAGTTTGCCCGGGCGTTGGTACCGGCCGGCACCCTTACAGCCGTGGTGGATCCCCATGAAATAGCCAACGTTAGCGGAACTGCGGGAATTCGGTACATGCTGGAAGCAAGCAGTAATCTTCCGATAAACATTTATCTGATGCTTCCTTCATGCGTTCCGGCAACTTCGCTGGAAACGGCCGGAGCAGTATTAACCGCCCGGGAGCTTTCGGAATTTATCAATCACCCGCGGGTTTTAGGGTTAGGGGAGCTGATGGATTATCCTGGCGTCTTAAATACTCATGAGGAAATGCTGAAAAAATTAGCTGTGACAGAAGGAAAGCTAATAGACGGCCATGCCCCGGGGATTTCCGGAAAAGAGCTTACTGCTTATATAGCTGCCGGTGTAAATTCGGAGCATGAGTGCACCACCGCTGAAGAGGCTCGGGAAAGATTATCCCGGGGGATGTACTTAATGCTCCGGGAAGGTTCGGCGACGAAAAATTTATTGGACCTTTTACCGGCGGTAGACCGTTATACTGCTTCTCGCTGTTTCTTTGTTACCGATGACCGGCATCCGGAAGATTTAATTAAACTTGGTTCTATTAATCACATGGTTAAATTGGCGGTTTCGGCTGGAGCGGATTTGCCAACGGTTTTGCAGATGGCAACCATCAATGCCGCCAATTACTTTAGACTGTACGACTTAGGTGCTATTGCTCCTGGTTATCGGGCTGATATTTTAGTATTTGAAGATTTACAAGAATTCAAGCCCAAGTATGTGTTTAAAGATGGTAAATTAGTAGCGGAAAACGGAAAGCCGCTTTTTACCGGCTATCCGGTGGACGACCGGGCTGTTCGGAATACGATGCGCTTAAAAGAAATCAACCCGGAAAAACTAAAAATACCTGCTAAATCCAACAGGGCCCGGGTCATAGGGTTAATTCCTCACCAAATTGTCACCAAAAAGTTAGAATTAGAGGTTCCGGTGGAGGGAGGATACTTTAAAACTTCAACGGAAAAGGATATTGCCAAACTGGCAGTTTTTGAACGGCACAATTATACCGGTAATGTTGGGGTGGGGTTAATCCACGGCCTGGGGCTTAAAAAAGGAGCTATTGCCTCCACCGTTGCTCATGACTCCCACAACTTGGTGGTAGCCGGAATGAGCGATGAAGATATTATTGCCGCGGTGGAGGAACTAAAGCGCATTGGCGGTGGGCTCACGGTTGTTGCCGATGGCCAGGTCTTGGGAAGTTTGCCGCTTCCCATTGCCGGTTTAATGTCCGACCGCACCCTTTATGAAGTCCAGGAAGAACTGGAGAAACTTCACCGCATAGTAAGAAACCTTGGCGTTTCTGAAAATTACGACCCATTTATGACCTTAGCCTTTTTAAGCCTTCCGGTGATACCGGAATTAAAACTTACGGACCTAGGTTTAGTTGATGTCTCTACTTTTTCGGTAGTTCCCGTATCCCTGTAAAAGGACGGTAGAGAAAAGATGGATTTACTGGATATCATAGGGCCGGTGATGATTGGGCCCTCCAGCTCCCATACTGCCGGAGCGGTGCGGTTAGGGAGGGTTGGGCGCCTTGTCTTGGGGGAGGAGCCAAAAAAAGCTAAAATCTTTTTGCACGGCTCCTTCAAAGAAACGTACCGAGGCCATGGTACCGATCGTGCTATTATTGCCGGTCTTTTGGGCTTTGATACCAGTGATCCCCGTATTCGGGAAAGCTTGAAGATTGCCAAAGAACGCGGTTTAAACTATGAATTTTTGCCAATAGATTTGCCGGAAGCTCACCCCAATACTGCTTACATGGAACTCTGGGGGGAGACCAGCATTGCGAGGGTTACTGGAAGCTCGATTGGTGGGGGAGCGGTGTTAATTACCGATATTAACGGGTATCCAGTCAGGATTACGGCCAAATACCCAACATTAATTGTTCCCCATAACGATCAGCCGGGAGCAGTAGCCAAAGTGACGTCGGTAATAGCATGGCACGGTATAAACATTGCCCAAATGAGTGTGGCTCGCCAAAAAAAGGGAGCGGAAGCCCTGATGGTTATTGAAACAGACCAGCCCATTGACGAAGAAACCTGCAAAGAAATCAAAAGACTGCCCGGAATTACCGGTGGCTTTATCATTCCACCCCTTTAAGGAGGAAGCCGATGTATTTAGAGTCAATTGAGCAGTTAATTAAAATTGCGAAGGAAAATGGCCAAACCTTGGGGCGCATGGCCTTAATCTTAGAGGCCAAAGACCGGGAAGTTCCGGAAGAACAACTTTTAAATATCATGCGTGAAAGACTTCAAGTTATGCAATCTGCGGTGACAGAAGGCCTTCAGGGAAATCGTTCGGTGGGAGGTCTTGTTGGGGGGCAGGCTTTAAAGTATCAGGCCTGGTTTAATTCCGGTAAATCATTAGCTTCGGGGGTTTTTGGTAAGGCAATAACCTATGCTTTGGCGGTTAGTGAAGCCAATGCTTCGATGGGATTAATTGTGGCAGCACCTACTGCCGGTTCGGCAGGGGTGATACCAGGGGTGCTTTTAAGTATAATGGAAGAGTATGAAATTCCCGAAGAAAAAGTTATCGAAGGTTTGTATGCCGCCGGGGCGGTGGGGTTGGTGATAGCTTATAAAGCTTCCCTTTCCGGAGCCCAGGGGGGCTGTCAGGCGGAATGCGGTTCAGCGGCAGCAATGGCGGCGGTGGCAGCAACGGAACTTTTAGGGGGAAGCCCCGAACAGGCCGCCCATGCCGGAGCCATTGCCCTGAAAGGTATGTTAGGGCTGGTTTGTGATCCCGTGGCAGGTCTTGTGGAAGTACCCTGTGTAAAACGAAATGTCTCTGCTGCAGTGCAGGCCTTAGCGGCGGTGGATTTGGCTTTAGCCGGGATAACATCCGCCATTCCTTTAGATGAAGTTATTGGGGCGATGGGGGAAATTGGCCGGGAGTTACCGTTATCCCTTAAGGAGACTGCCCGAGGGGGACTTGCAGCAACCCCTACCGGGAAGGCTTTAGCTAAAAAAATTTTCGGGCGAAAGGAGGAAAAAAATGGCGAAAATAATTGATTTATCCCAGGAAATTTATCAGGGAATGCCTGTTTTTCCCCTGCACCTTACTACGTACATCTTCCAAAACATAACCCATGAGGAGAGTATTAAAAAAATTGGCTTTCCCTTTGCTACCCGTAACTTACTGATGAACGAACACGGACCAACCCACTGTGATGCGGTGTACGAGTATAATCCTCAGGGTCCAACCATAGATAAAATGCCATTGGAGTATTTCCTGGGTCCGGCGATTTGTCTTGATGTATCTCATGTTCCGTACGAGCGCTACATTGAAATTTACGATTTGGAGGGGGCATTACGGAAACACGGACTTACCATTGAACGTGGAGATATTGTTCTGCTTTATACCGGGCATTATAATCGCAACTACGGCACGGATAAGTGGCTAACTACCTATTCCGGTTTAAGCTATGCGGCGGCGGAATGGCTGGCCCAAAAGGGAGTAGTAAATATTGGGGTAGATGCTCCGGCTATTGACCATCCAGACGATCCCAACTACTCCGGTCATGCGGTTTGTGCGAAATACGGCCTTACCAATACGGAAAATTTAGCCAATCTTGATAAAGTGGCCGGAAAGCGCTTTTTGTATATTGGTCTACCGTTAAAAATTCGGGATGGTACAGGCTCTCCGGTGCGAGCGGTAGCTTTGTTAAACGAATAAGTTATGAATACAAAAAACATGCAAAATCCCCATTGACAAAAAAATATTAATAAATTATTCTCTAAGTATAGAAATGCATAGTTGGGCACAAGGGTGTGTCCGCTTCCTAAGTTAGCTGGCAATGGTGCCTTATTTAAGGCGCCATTTTCTATTTTTGGGACGGTGACAGAATGTTTGGTGCAACTGTGATTATTGCTTCCGCGGACAGCAATTTTCGGCAAATGGTCAAATCAGCGGTTAAAAATCTCGACTACATTGTGGTGGGCGAGTGCGCTGATGGGCCGACCGCTCTAAAAATGGCCCGGAATTTTCAACCGGATATGTTTATCATTGATGATCACCTGATAGGTGTTCCTGGCCGGGAGATTGCTAAAATCCTGTCTTTTGACCGCCAGTGTGCGGTAGTTTTAGCTATGGAGTTTGAAATTGATAAACTCGATGAGTTTTTAGGAGAAATGGGTGTGGTTGGGGTTGTGATTAAACCCTTAGAAGAAGAACAGTTAATCATGACCGTCCAGGTGACCGAACATAATTACCAGCGGATTAAAGAATTAGAAAAAGAAATTGAAAGTTTAAAGGATGCCTTAGAAACCAGAAAGCTTGTGGAAAAAGCTAAAGGAATTTTAATGGAAAGCTTGGGGATTTCCGAAAAAGAAGCGTTTAGGAAGATTCAAAAGCAAAGCATGGATAAACGGATTTCCATGCGGGCGGTGGCGGAAGCCATCATCTTAGCGTATGACGTTAATCAAAAAAAATAAAGGGGGATTTTGGATGAGTTACACCAAAAACGATATTATGGATATGGTGCGGGAGCAAAATGTTAAGTTTATCCGGCTCCAGTTTACCGACATTTTTGGGGTTCTAAAAAATGTGGCCATTCCGGTAGAACAGTTAGAAAAGGCCTTAAACAACGAGCTAATGTTTGACGGCTCCAGTATTGAAGGTTTTGTCCGTATTGAAGAGTCGGATATGTATTTGCGTCCGGACCCCAATACTTTTGCCGTATTTCCCTGGCGGCCCAGAAACGGTGCGGTAGCCCGGCTGATTTGCGATGTGTACAATCCCGATGGTACTCCCTTTGAGGGCGACCCCCGCTATGTTTTGAAAAGAGCTTTGGCGGAAGCCAAAGAGCTGGGTTACACCATGTACGTTGGTCCGGAATTAGAGTTTTTCCTTTTCCAGGTAGATGCAGAAGGAAAACCCACCCTGGTGACCCATGACAATGCCGGCTATTTTGATTTAAGCCCGGTAGATTTGGGCGAAAACGCCCGGCGGGATATGGTGTTGGCTTTGGAACAAATGGGGTATGAAGTCGAAGCATCCCACCACGAAGTTGCTCCGGGACAGCACGAAATTGACTTTAAGTATTCCGATGCTTTAGATGTAGCCGATAAAATTGTTACCTTTAAAGTAGTTGTTCGTTCCATTGCCCAAAGGCACGGACTTCATGCAACCTTCATGCCCAAACCGCTTTTTGGGGTAAATGGTTCGGGAATGCACACCAACCAGTCGCTGTTTAAAGACGGTCAAAACGCTTTTTATGATCCCAATGGGGAGTTGCAATTATCCGAAACCGCTTACTACTATATTGGCGGTATTATGAAGCATATTAAAGCTATCACTGCCATTGCCAATCCGGTGGTAAACTCCTACAAGCGTTTGGTTCCGGGCTATGAAGCACCGGTTTACATTGCCTGGTCGGCAAGAAACCGTAGCCCCTTAATCCGGATTCCGGCCAAAAGAGGCTCCTCTACCCGGATTGAATTAAGAAGCCCGGACCCGTCGGCAAATCCGTATCTTGCCTTAGCGGTTATGCTTAAAGCGGGCTTGGATGGAATTAAAAATAAAATTAAGCCACCGGCGCCGGTTAACCAAAACCTTTATGAAATGACTGCTGAAGAGCGAAAGGCTCTGGGAGTTGATACCTTACCCGGTAGCTTAAAAGAAGCCATTGATTGTCTTTTAGAAGATAAGGTAATCCAGGAAGCTTTAGGTAAACACGTATTTGAGCGGTTTGTGGAAGCTAAGTTAAAAGAGTGGGATGAGTACCGGGTTCAGGTTCACGAGTGGGAAGTGAAAAAATATCTCACCATGTATTAAAAAGGCTGCCTGATTTAAAGGCAGCCTCTTTTTTTATGTTGTTTTTTAGTATATTATATAGTTAAATTATAGCTATTTTTTATATCTGGTGAGAAAAATGCCGAAAACGATTAAATACCGTTTAATTTTCTTTCTAACCCTGACAACGGTAATTGTGGGAATTATCAGTTTTGGTTTTACCCACTATCGCGAAATAAAAGTGGCTGAAGAACTGGGGCTTAGTGCGTCCCGGGAGCTGGCCAATTTATTTAGGGAACAAATTAATAACTTGGCTAATAAAGCTTATGCAGATATCTGGTGGAGTTATGATTTGGCGGAGGGTCTTTTAAAAGGTCTACCTTCCAATGAGTATTACCGGGAAATTGAAAACAAAATTATTAAATCCTTGGCAGCCCGGAAAGGTTTTATCGAGGTTATCGATGACCAGGGCAATGTTATTTACAGTCAGGGGCTAAAGCTTGCTCCGGCGTATTTTAAATATTTGGTATATAAGCCTGCAATGATGGGCAGTGTTTCTGGATTTTATGAAATCGCCGACCTTTTGGGAAAAAAGCATATAACTTATCTCAGGGCTGAGCAGGTTTTAAATGAAGAAGGGAAACCTCTGGGAGTAATAGTTGTCGGATACAGTTTGGAGGAAAACCAGGTCCTCTTTACGGAGTTATTTACCCAGGAATTGCAGAAACAAAAATTATTGCCGGGTGTAATCCTGTACTGGAAAAATAAGCCTTTATGGCATTTTGGAGATGTCAGATTTGAACCGCTTCTCGGAGAGCAGATTAAGAAACTGCAAAAGGAGAACATGTTGACGGAAATTCGGATAATTGACGGTAAAAGATTTTACGTTTCCTATCTACCGCTGGAAAACCGCAATTCGAGTTTACTAACATTGGGAGTATTTTTACCTGCCGATTTGTTGGTCAGGCCTTATAGAATAAGTTTTTGGCAGGGGTTACTGATTTATATCGTCCTGCTGGGTTTACTGGTGGTACTGGGGATTTATGTAATCATCGGTCGCCAATTGGAAAAGCCCTTAAACGAGTTAATGGAGGTACTTATCGGCTGGATTGAGGGGAAGGATCTAAACTTTACGGAGTATCAAGAAAAATATCCGGAGTATAAAAAGCTTTTTAAGCGAATTTACGACTTAAAAACTACCAAAGAAAAAATAGCCAATCAATGGTACCGGCTGGCCGAAGGAGTTTATAATTTAGGCGAAGCGGCCAATGACGGAGATTTGGTCAAAGAGCTGGTTTTTCATATTAAATCACTGGTAGAAGTGAAGGGAATAAAAATACTCCTGAAAAATTTGAAAAGCGACGAATATTTTCCCCTTTATACAGAAGGGCAGGTGGCAACCGGGCACCCGGCGTTTTGCCCGGATAACGGGGAATATCAAGACGGTACTTACTGTTACCCCATTACCCTGGGAAGCGAGAAACTGGGGTTTATTATTATTGCGGCCGATAAGGATAAACTTACCGAGGAAGCACGGGAATTTTTAAACAACTTGATCCTAATGAGCGGACCTCTGGTAAAGCTTTACCTTTTAAAAAATTACCTGGCGGAAATTTCGCTGCGAGATCCGCTAACGCAGGCGTTTAACCGGAGATTTTTGGAAGATGCGATTTTGGAAAACAGGGATTGCAATTATTCCCTTATTTTCATCGACCTTGATAAGTTTAAAGAAATTAACGATACTTACGGCCATAATGCTGGCGATCTGGTTTTAATTAAGCTTACCCAAAAAATTAGGGAAAATTTAAGAAGCCAGGACCAGGTAATCAGGATGGGTGGGGATGAGATTTTAATTTACCTTCCCAATACCCCTATTGAACTCACCCGGGAAATAGCCAACCGCATAATGGAATTAATTAGAAAGGAACAGTTTACGGTTATGAAAGATACCAAAACGGTTACCTTCAATGTTTCGGCCAGTATGGGTATCGGAAGCTGCCGGGAAGGAGAAAGTTTTGAGGAAGTTTTAGCGCGGGTGGATAAAGCCCTTTACCGGGCCAAAGAACTGGGTAGAAACCAAATTGTGGTGGCCGCTGATTAAGTTAATGTATACAAGATATTTTTTGAATTAACCTTGTCATAAAATTAAATATTCATTATAATTTTACTACAACTTACCGGCACAACGGCGTGTCGGAAATGCAGGGCATTGGCGCCTTCCTATCTCTCTGTAGGTATTCTTGTGCCTATAGAGGGGGGAAGGCTTTTTAATTTATAGATGGGAGGAAATGGAAAATGGACCGGACTTTTGAACGGATCCCTTCCGGATGTGCCATAAGCGGTATCATGAGTGTTACGGGTAAACGAATTTCGGGAGAAAAAATTATTGCTTCGATTTCCCTGATGCATGACCGGAGTAACGGTTTAGGAGGAGGTTTTGCCGCTTACGGCATTTATCCGGAATTTGCCGACCATTATGCCTTTCATTTAATGTATCAGTCGGAGAGGGGTAGAACTTTAACCGAGGAATTTTTAAATAAACATTTTATCATTGAGCGCGGGGAACCAATCCCAACCCGTCCGGTTGCGACCATTACCGATCCTCCACTTTTGTGGCGGTATTTCCTAAAGGTACCGGAAGAGCGCCTTTACAAAAACCACGAACCGATGGATGAACGGGATTATGTGGTGGAAAAGGTTATGTACATTAACGACAACATTCCCGATAGTTATGTGGCCTCTTCCGGGAAAAACATGGGTGCTTTTAAAGGAGTCGGCTATCCCGAAGACATTGGGCGATTTTTCCGTTTGGAAGAGTATGAAGGTTATTTGTGGACGGCTCATGGTCGTTTCCCGACCAATACCCCAGGCTGGTGGGGTGGAGCCCATCCTTTTACCCTGTTAGACTGGTCGGTGGTGCATAATGGCGAAATTTCTTCTTATGGCATAAATAAGCGTTATCTTGAGATGTTTGGCTATAAATGCACCTTAATGACCGACACCGAAGTGGTTGCTTATGCAGTGGATTTATTGCACCGCCGGCACGATTTACCTTTAGAAATTGTGGCTAAAGTGTTGGCTGCTCCCTTTTGGAAAGATATAGAGAAGATGGAGGAAGAAGATCGGAAACTTTATACGGCCCTACGGCAGGTGTACGGTTCTGCCCTTTTAAACGGACCCTTTAGCATCATCGTAGCCAACAGCAAAGTGATGATGGGCTTAAACGACCGGATTAAGCTTCGACCCATGGTCTGGGGACGACGGGGTGACTTTTATTACATGGCTTCCGAAGAAAGTGCCATTTATGAAATTGAACCGGCTTTAGACGAAGTTCATGTGTCTAAAGGCGGTGAGCCGGTAATCGTCCGGCTAAAGGAGGGTGAATAAAATGGCGAACTTAATACCTCCCCGCTTTAAAGTAGTAATTGATTATGAAAGATGCCGGAAATGCAAAAGATGTGTTATAAACTGCGGTTTTGGCGTATATAGTTTTGCTGACAGGGTTATTCCCGATCATAAAAAGTGCGTTTCCTGCCAGCGGTGCGTGGCTTTTTGTCCGGAAGAAGCGATAACGATCATTGAAAACCCCAATGTTTTTCGGCCCAATAGCTACTGGACGATGGAAGACCGGATTAATATTATGAAGCAAGCTTCTTCCAGCGGTATGCTTTTAACCGGTATGGGGAATGACCGGCCTTATAAAAATTACTTTGACCATTTGTTAATCGATGCCTGCCAGGTAACGAACCCGTCCATTGACCCTTTAAGGGAACCGATGGAACTTACCACTTACCTTGGCAAAAAGCCGGATGCGGTAAAGGTTAAGGTGGAAAACGGTAAGGTAAAACTTGATACCCAAATTGCGCCGCAAATAAAGCTCGATACTCCGATTATCTTTTCTCCCATGTCCTACGGTTCGATTAGTTTGAATGCGCACAAAGCGTTGGCCCGGGCGGCCAAAGAGTGCGGGATTTTAATGAATACCGGTGAAGGTGGTCTTCATAAAGAGCTGTATCCTTATAAAGACTGGATAATCGTGCAGGTGGCATCCGGCCGTTTTGGGGTAAATCAGGAGTATCTCGACCATTCGGCGGTAGTTGAAATTAAAATAGGCCAGGGAGCAAAACCGGGTATTGGCGGACACCTTCCCGGGGAAAAGGTAAACCGGGAAGTTTCGGAAACCCGGATGATACCCGAAGGTACCGATGCCTTAAGCCCCGCTCCCCATCATGATATTTACTCCATTGAAGATTTAGCCCAGCTTATCTATGCCTTAAAAGAAGCTACCCATTACGAAAAACCGGTTTCGGTGAAAATTGCTGCCGTGCATAACGTGGCGGCTATTGCCAGCGGTATTGCCCGGGCCGGAGCCGACATTATTTATATAGACGGTTTCCGGGGCGGCACCGGGGCAGCACCAACTGTAATCCGGGATCATATCGGCATTCCGATTGAGCTGGCCATTGCAGCGGTGGATGACCGCCTGAGGGCCGAAGGTATTAGAAACAGCGTGTCCATAGTGGCAGCCGGCGGCATCAGGCATTCGGGGGATGTAGCAAAGGCCATTGCTCTCGGAGCCGATGCGGTGGCAATTGGTACCGCGGCTTTAATAGCCATGGGTTGCCATGTTTGCCAGATGTGTCACACCGGTAATTGTTCCTGGGGGATTGCCACCCAGCGGCCGGAGTTGACCCAGCGGCTTGACCCCGACTGGGCTGCTCAGCAGTTAATCAATCTCGTAAAAAGCTGGTCCTTGGAGTTAAAAGAAATTTTAGGAGCTCTTGGATTAAACGCTATTGAAAGCTTGAGGGGTAGCCGGGAGAGGTTAAGAGGTATAGGGCTTACCGATACTGAACTGGCCATTTTAGGCGTAAAACATGCCGGAAGGTAGGGTGATTGCTATGGAAATAAACGCAAAAGGCATGTATTACCGGGATTTAAACAATCTTTTGAGGGAAAAAGTGGCCGAGGGAGTAACCGAATTTACTCTTCAGGGGATAAACGGCCAGCGGTATCTCGGAACGGGATTAAAAGGTAAAGTTAAAATAGAAGTATATGGTACTCCGGGGAATGACCTGGGGGCGTTTATGGATGGACCGGAAATTATAGTTTACGGTAACGGTCAGGACGGTATTGCCAATACGATGAACGATGGGCGGATTGTGGTTCACGGCCATGCGGGGGACGTCTTGGGCTACGGCATGCGAGGGGGAGAGCTTTACATCCGGGACTCGGTGGGTTACCGGGTGGGTATTCACATGAAGGAATATAAAAAGCAGGTGCCGGTAATCGTTGTAGGCGGTACCGCCGGGGCCTTTTTTGGCGAATACATGGCCGGAGGAATTCTGGTGGTGCTGGGTTTAAATAAAAAAGAGGGAGAGCCGCTAACCGGGGACTATCTTGGGACCGGAATGCATGGAGGGGTTATTTATCTAAGAGGAGAAGTGGAAAAAGATATTTTAGGAAAAGAAGTGGCCGAATTTGAATTAACCGAGGAAGATTACAAAAGGTTAAATCCCTTACTGGAGAATTATGCAAATTTTTTCAATGTTCCCTTGGACGAAATAAAAAAAGTTCCCTTTAAAAAATTGGTACCGGTTTCCCATCGGCCTTACGGCAAATTGTATACTTACTAACCGCAATGCATAACTGCTTGCGGTTTTTACTTTTTTTATTATAAGATATTGAAAAAAAGCTGAGGGATTTGTTTTGGAAAATTTGAAGGTGGTTTTGGGGATCAGGGATTATACTGAGAGAAAAAGGTTTAAGGAAATATTAAGAACCATGGGAGTTTTAATAGTAGGCGAGGGAGAGGAAATCCGAGCTCTGATAAATTTATCCTCCCGGGTTTGTCCCGATTTAGTAATCTTGGACGAAAAGCTGGGGACTACCAAAACCCTTCCCTATACCAAAATATTTTATGAAAGCCGGCTGTGTCCGGTAATTTTGTATGTGGAGCAACTGGAGTGGGAATACCTTGAAGATTTCAAAAAAGGCCCTACTTTAAGCCTATTGGTAAAGCCGGTAACGGCGTTAAGCTTAATGGGAGCAATTTATACCGCTTTGACCAACTTTAACACTTATTTAGACCTGGTTGCCCAGAAAGAAGAGATGGAAAAACGTTTAGAGGAAAGGCGGTTAATTGATCGGGCAAAAGCGCTACTGATTCGCTGGGAAAATTTGACGGAAGATGAGGCTTACCGTTATCTTCGGGAGGAAAGCCGCAGGCAGAATATTTCCATGGGCAAGGTGGCCAAAAAGATTATTGAAAAGTATACATAATTCAATTTGAGAAAATATTGTAATTGAGTAAGATATTTTGTAAAATAAGTGGCGAGTTTAGGTTAAAAAAGCCATAGTTTGGGGCGATGAAGTCCCGCAAGGAAAGGTTTTTACCTTTCTTTGTGGGGCTTTTGTATTTTTGGAGGGATAAACTAATGGAACATATGGAGTTTCTCGAACAGTTAAATACTTATAGCATAAAGTTTTTACGGCTGCAGTTTGTGGATGTTGCCGGAAATTTAAAAAATGTGGCGGTAACTTCGGAAAATGTGGGGGAAGTCTTAAAAAAGGAAATGACCTTTATCCATAATGGGGAGAAGGTCTTGTTTGAACCGGATTTAGAAAGTCTAACGGTTTTACCCTGGCGGCCGCGGGAAGGGGCGGTGGGAAGAATCTATGGTAATTTGCTCCTCCCGAATGATGAACAAAAGATAATTTGCCCGCGCAAATTTTTTACCCGGTTTAATTTACCCCTTGAGGTAGCGGTAGAATTTTCCTTTTATCTTCAGGAAAAAGTTCAGGAGAAAACGCCGGTAGATCATGCCGGGCTTTGGGACGTGTCTCCTCTGGATTTGGGAGAAAATTTACGCCGGGATGTGGTTTTAACTCTGGAGAAAATGGGAATAGGGGTTAAATATTCGGGACATGGTGCTCATCCCGGGGAACAGGTACTCGGGCTAAAACCGGTTAAGGGGAACAAGCTTCCCGATATTTTAACCACCGCCAAGTTTGTGGTCCGAACAATTGCCGAGCGCCACGGGCTTAACGCTTCCTTTTTCCCGTACCATCATAAAAAGCCCGGGCTTTCGGTTAAATACACCTTTTTGGGAGAAAAAGAAGAGACGGAAAAGCTTTATCAAAAAATCGTTACCCTGTTGCCCGAGGCGGAAATAATTTTCCGGCCGTTAATTAACGATTATTACGGTTATCCGCAAAAACCGGAAAACTTTATTTTTTATGATGGAGACCATATAGTTTTGACGGTAAGTCCTAAAGCCAACCCCTATTTAGTTTTAAGTTTACTGGCGATAGAAACTAATGTAAATGCTCAAAATCCAGTTCTGGCCGCGGATTTTGGGCAGGCTTTACGCCGTTTTTCCGAAAGTACCAAATTACGGGAATTTTTTGGTGAACTATTCTGGCGGTACTTAAAAATAAAGCAAAAAAGCTATTTCGATTTTTGGTCAAGGGTTCATGAGGAAGGCGATAATGGAGATTAATAAAAAATTTTCAATAAAACTTTAAGGAGGGGTTACTTATGACTTTTAGCCTTGGCTTAAATGGTACCGAGGCCACCAGGACCAAGAGGCGAACCGGAGGGGATTTTAGTCCCTACAGCGGGATGTGCGTTACCTGTCTTGACGGGTGCGTGGGCTACTGCGAAATCGCCAAATCGGCCATCCGCGGTAAAGAGGTGATTTATCCGCAGCCGTTCGGGACTACCACTTCCGCCTCCCAGAAGGACTACCCGGTCGATTATTCCCACTTTAATATTATGGGTACGGCGGTAGGGGCTGTCGGCATTGAAGCTGACCCGGATAAAGCGATTTTCCCGGCAGCCAACATTGAAACCGCTATTGGAGCTAATAAAGACATTAAGTGTCGCTTCCCGGCGGTGATTGCGGGTATGGGTTCCACCAATGTGGCCGCCAATAACTGGGAGCATTTAGCGGCGGGAGCGGCATTGGCGGGAGTACCCATCGTTATTGGGGAAAACGTTTGCGGCATGGATCCGGATTTAGAACTGGAAAATGGGCGGGTAAAACGTTCCCCGGCTCTGGAAAAAAGGGTTAAAGCGTTTACCGAGTGGTATCAAGGCTACGGAATTGTTGCCGTCCAGGCAAACGTGGAAGATACCCGTTTAGGGGTTCAGGAGTATGCTATAGAAAAACTTGGCGTTGAAGCGGTAGAGATTAAATGGGGACAGGGTGCCAAAGATATTGGCGGTGAGGTTAAATTAAATACCCTCGAGCGGGCACTGCAGCTTAAAAGCCGTGGGTATATCGTTCTGCCTGACCCGGAAGATCCGGCTGTTCAGGAAGCTTACAAAAAAGGAGCTTTTAAAGAATTTGAACGCCACTCCCGGATTGGCATGGTAGATGAGGAAAGCTTCCACAAGCGGGTAGAGGAATTGAGAAAAGCTGGGGCTAAATATATCTTCTTAAAAACCGGTGCATACAGACCGGCGGACTTAGCCCGGGCGGTGAAGTTTGCGTCCGATGCCAGGCTTGATTTATTGACGGTGGACGGTGCCGGCGGTGGAACCGGAATGAGCCCCTGGCGGATGATGAACGAATGGGGTATTCCGACTGTTTACATTCAGGCTTTGCTTACCAAGTACTTAGATCGCTTAGCCGAAAAAGGAGCATACATTCCTCCGGTAGCTATTGCTGGTGGCATTACTTTGGAGGATCAGGTGTTTAAAGGTATTGCCCTTTCCGCGCCCCACGTCAAGGTAGTGGGTATGGCCCGGGGACCTTTAGCCGCGGCTATGGTTGGTAAAACCGTGGGTGAGCGGGTTAAAGCCGGAAAAGTACCTACCGAATACCAAAAATACGGTGAATCCTTGGAGCAGGTGTTTATCTTTGCCGAAGAACTGAAAAATAAATTAGGTGCTGATCTATTTGCTAAGCTTCCTGTTGGAGCAATTGGTGTTTACTCCTATTTTGAACGGATGGCCCAGGGATTAAAGCAGTTCATGACCGGTGCCCGGAAGTTTAACTTGAACGCTATTACCCGGGATGATGTAGCGGCTTTAACCCGGGAAGCAGCAGAAATCACCGGCATTAAGTACATCATGGACATCGACGCCGAAGAGGCTATGAAAATCTTGGGCTAAATGCCTAATTCAGGGACGGTTCTATTTACGTTTATACGCCTAAAAAAGAACCGTCCCTCTTTTTGGCGGTTGTATGGATACTGGATACATAAGGAGTGAATAAAAAATTTTGGCAAAAATATGTTATAATAAGTGCAAATTGGGGTAAGGAGGTTAAAAATGAGTCCTACCAAAGAAGATATTTTAAAAATAGTTGAGGAAAAAGGAATACGCTTTATAAGGTTGCAATTTACCGATATTTACGGGATTCCCAAAAATGTGGCCATAACTGCGGAGCAGTTAGAGAAAGCTTTGGATGGGGAGTTAATGTTTGATGGCTCCTCGATTGATGGTTTTGTTCGCATTGAAGAGTCGGATATGTACTTAAAGCCCGACCCTTCCACTTTTATGATTTTGCCCTGGGCGGACCAGCGGTATGCGGAAGCGAGATTAATTTGCGATATTTATACCTATGATGGAAAGCCTTTTTCCGGCTGTCCCCGGGGAAATTTAAAAAGAATCCTCCAGGAAGCAAAACAAATGGGGATTGATGAAATGTACGTGGGGCCGGAAGCGGAATTTTTCCTCTTTCAAACCAAAGAAGACGGTACGCTTACTACTGTTACCCATGATGAAGCCGGTTATTTTGACCTGGCTCCGGTAGACCGGGGAGAAAATGCCCGGCGGGATATGGTACTGGCTTTGGAACAAATGGGCTTTGAAGTGGAAGCTTCCCACCATGAAGTGGCTCCCGGTCAGCACGAGATCGACTTTAAATACGACTCGGCGGTGCGAACTGCCGATAAAGTTATTACCTTCAAGACGGTGGTACGGAAGATTGCCAAAAAACACGGGTTACATGCTACTTTTATGCCAAAGCCCGTTTACGGCATTGCCGGTTCGGGAATGCATTTAAATATTTCCCTGGCGGCTAAAGGACAAAATATCTTTTACGATCCCAGTACCCCCCATCAGTTAAGCGATATAGCATTGTATTTTATCGGTGGCTTATTAAAGCATGCCCGGGCAATTTCGGCCATAACCAATCCTCTGGTAAATTCATATAAACGACTGGTTTCCGGATTTGAAGCACCGGTCTATATTGCCTGGTCGTTTAGAAACAGAAGTCCTTTAATACGGATTCCGGCTAAAAGAGGACCCTCTACCCGGATTGAGTTGAGAAGTCCTGATCCCTCGGCCAATCCTTACCTGGCATTTGCGGTTTGCTTAAAAGCAGGTTTGGACGGCATTAAAAATAAAATTATGCCACCTCCTCCTTGCGACCGGAATATTTATCATATGGATGAAGAAGAAAGAAAAGCTTGGGGCATTGGTAATCTACCCGCCAGTTTGGGCGAAGCCTTAAAGGAGTTGGAGCAGGATGAAGTAATCCGCGAAGCTTTGGGGGAACATATTTTTGAGCGGTATATGGAAGGTAAGCGCCTGGAATGGGATACTTACCGCATGCAGGTTCATGAATGGGAATTAAAGGAATATTTAGTGAAGTATTAAAGCGGGCTAAGCCCGTTTTTTCTTAATTTTAAAAGTCTAAAATTTCACTTATCTCAAAAAATAAAAATTTTTGGGTAAATTTGTGATATAATTTATTATATTAGAGCACAATTAACAAACATTGTTGGGGGGTTTAGAATGTACGACGTAGCAATTTTAGGTGGCGGCCCCGGTGGTTATGTGGCAGCAATTAGAGCAGCTCAACTGGGGTTATCGGTAGTAGTAGTGGAAAAAGATGAACTGGGTGGTACCTGTTTAAATCGCGGCTGTATTCCTACCAAAGCTCTTGTCTCTACAGCAGAACGGCTTCATCAAATAAAAAATTCCGCCGCTTTTGGGATTGAGGTTACCGGTTACAATTTTAATTTTCAAAAAGCTGCCGAACGGAAAAACCAGGTGGTAGAACGCTTGGTTAAAGGAATTCACTATCTTTTTAAGAAGAGCAAAATTACCTTGATTAAAGGAACCGGCAAATTAACCGGTAAAAATGAGATAACGGTCGAAACTTCTGATGGCCTGGAAAAGGTTGAAGCTAAAAATATAATCTTAGCCACTGGCTCAAAACCGGCATTAATTTCAGCTCTTGGCTACGATGGGGAAAGGGTTATTACCAGTGATGAAGCTTTAAACCTGGAAAAACTTCCCGCGGAAATGGTCATCATTGGTGGTGGGGTAATTGGGTCGGAATTTGCCACTATTTTTTCCGAAATGGGTGTTAAAGTGACCATTGTGGAACTTTTGCCATCAATCTTGGCAAATACCGATAAAGAGGTAAGCCGTTATTTAACCACTTTATTTAAGAAACGGGGAATTCAGGTTAAAACCAAAGTAGCGGTAAAAGAAGTTAAAAAAGGTGAAAAAGTTACGGTGGTTTTAGAAAACGGCGAGGAACTTGTTACCGACATGGTCTTAATTTCCATTGGCCGCGTACTAAATACCAAAGACATTGGTCTGGAGGAAGTGGGAGTAGCTCTGGGTCCCAAGGGAGAAGTTTTAGTGGATGAATATTTAAGAACAAATGTTGAAAACATCTATGCCATTGGCGATATAACCAGTAAAATGCAGCTGGCTCATGTGGCTTCGGCTCAAGGGATCCGGGTGGTGGAAAATTTAGTGGGTGAACCCCAACCAATGAGTTACGATGTAGTCCCCGGTTGTATTTTTACTTTACCGGAAATAGCCATGGTGGGTTTGACCAGCCAGGAAGCGGAAGAAAAAGGAATTAAAATTATTACCGGTAAATTTCCCTTCCAGGCTTCCGGGAAAGCGGTGGCGATGGAAGAAACGGAAGGTTTTGTGAAAATTATCGCTGACTTTTATACTCACCGGATCTTAGGCGGACATATAGTTGGACCTCATGCAACGGATCTAATTGGCGAGATAGCTTTGGCGGTTCAGAAAGGACTGACCCTGGAGGAAGTTGCCCATACCATTCATGCCCATCCGAGCTTACCTGAAGCGGTGATGGAAGCGGCGGAAGCGGCTTTAAATAGAGCTATTCACATTTAAAGCAGGACGGGAGGGCTTTTATGAAAAAAATTACAGTCTTTTGGGGTTGCCAAATCCCCGGTCGCCTGACTTTTCTGGAAAAAAGTACCCGTTTGGGACTTGCCGCTTTGGGATATGAAATTAACGATATTCCGGAGTTCGGCTGCTGTCCGGAAAAAAGTTTAATAAAAAATGAAGATGAGAAGCTCTGGCTTTTAACTGCTGCTCGCAACCTGGCTTTGGCGGAAAGGGAAGGGTATCCTTTAGTGGTAGCCTGTAACGGGTGTTCTTCTACCCTGAAAACCGCTTATGTAAAATTAAAAGGGAACCCCAAGCTTTTAGCTGAGGTAAATGAGAAGCTTTGGGAATTCGGGTTAAAGCTTGGGGGAAGTTTAAAAGTATACCACTTAATTGAATTTTTAGCCGATGAGGTCGGGGCGGGGGTAATAAAACAGCGGGTGCAAAAACCTTTACGCGGTCTAAAAATAGGGGTGCATCCCGGTTGTCACCAGAACCGGCCTTCCCCGGCGGCTTCCTTTGAAGATCCGTTAAATCCACGAAAATACGATATCCTGGTACAAGCTTTAGGGGCCACTACCGTTGAATATCAGTCAAAGTTAATGTGCTGTGGCAACAACTTAACTTTAGCGGGAAAATTAGACGACGGCTGGCGGATGGCCCGGGTGAAAATTCAGGAGCTTACCAACCTCAGAGCCGATGCTTTAACGGTTACTTGCCCGGCATGTTTTATGCAGTTTGACCAGAAGCAGGCGCTTTATGCCCGGCAGGGAGATATTCTTAATTTACCGGTTTTGACTTACATGGAGCTGTTAGCTTTAGCTTTAGGGATTGAGGCGGAAGAGTTAAATTTAAAAGAACATCGGGTTGACCCATCCCCCGTCTTACGAAAAGCAGGAATAATTAACGAGCCCCTTCCCTTTAATGAAGAAGTGCTAAAACGGTGCTTAACCTGCGGTGCCTGTGAATACGATTGTCCTTCAGCTCGCACGGGAGTGATGTCGCCCCAGGGAATAATTAAGCGGTTTTTAAACGGAGAGATTGAAGAACTTATTAATTCTTCGGAAATATGGGAATGCGTTGAATGCCATACCTGTTTGGAATACTGTCCGCAAAGATTTGGCATGGAAAAGGTGTTTACCTGGCTAAAACACCAGGCGATGGTTAGGGAAACGTATCCTAATTCCTTGAAATCGGGTTATGAAATGTTTGTAAAAACCGGCAGGCTGGCGAAAATTGATGACCGTCAGCGACAAAAGCTGGGACTTCCTTCCCTTTCCTCCCAGGAACCGAGGCAATTTGTAGAAAAGCTGCTGTAGCCTTTGTTTTTCTCGCTTTTTGGTGTATAATTAGGAAGGGCGGCATCACGTTTTTAAGGAGGAATAGTTAAGTGGCGTCATTAAAAAAAGTTGTGGTGGCTGTACCTTCAAATCTTTTGGAAGAAGTTGATAAAACTGCGGCGTTGGAGAAAATCAGTCGAAGTGAAGTTGTCCGTCAAGCTTTAAAGTTATATTTGGATGAAAAAAAACGTAAAATGTTAAGGGAAGAGATGATTAAGGGCTATAAGGAAATGGCCAAGATCAACCTGAACTTAGCTTTAGAAGGTTTTTATTACGAAGCGGACGGTTATATGGAGGTTAAATAATGGAGATCAGACGGGGAGATATTTTTTACGCGAATTTAAGCCCCGTAGTTGGTTCGGAACAGGGCGGTACCCGTCCGGTGTTAATTTTGCAAAATGATATCGGCAATTTGTACAGCCCAACTACCATTATTGCCGCAATAACTTCCCAAATTAACAAAGCCAAGCTGCCAACCCATGTAGAAATCTCGGCGGAGGAATCCGGGTTGGAAAAAGATTCGGTAATATTACTGGAGCAGATTCGCACCATAGACAAAAGCCGTCTTAAAGAAAAGGTTTCTTCATTAAATAAGGAATTAATGCGGAAGGTCAATCAAGCACTGGAAATAAGCCTCGGACTGGTGGAAATTTAGCCTTTTTCCGGGGCTTTATTTTTTTAGGGAGGGGGCCCCATGTATATAGGAATTCCTGTCTGGCCGGAGGACGGTTTTTATAAAATCCGCCAGAGTTACGTGCAAAAAATACTAAAAACAGGGGCTAAACCATTTTTTATTCTCCCGGAGCACGATTTAGCCGGGGTATTTAAGATAATAACGGGAGTTTTAATTCCCGGAGGTGGGGATATCGCTCCGGAATTGTTTGGTGAAGAACCGCGGCCGGAAATTCGAAGTTACAGCAGGCAAAAAGACTTATTTGAAATTAACCTTATTAAAGAAGCACACAAACACGCGTTACCGATTTTAGGAATATGTCGGGGCATGCAGTTAATCGGGGTAGCTTTTGGGGCCGGTATGTATCAGGACCTTTTTACGGAAAGAAAAGGAGTTTTGGCCCATGAGCAAAAAGCCCCGCCGCAAGAGCCAACCCACCTGATAACTTTAAGCCCCGAGGGACGTTTAAGGGAAATTTTTGGCGCCGCAAGGGTGCGGGTAAATAGCTTTCACCACCAGGCATTAAAAAATGCCGGGACGGTTCTTAGCGTTGAAGCGGTTGCGGAAGATGGGGTTATTGAAGCAATTAGTGGACCGAAAATTTTAGGAGTGCAGTGGCATCCGGAGCTTTTAGAAAGTCATGATGGTTTATTTTTCTGGCTTATAAAGGAAGGAGGAGCTAAATGAAGGTTTTAAAAAATGGGGTTATCGTTTTGGCTTCCGGTGAACAGCTTAAAGGAGACCTTTTAATTGATGACGAAGGAAAAATTGTTAAAATCGGTGAAGAAATTTTTATCGATGGAGGGGAAGTAATAGACCTTAAAGGGCAGTACGTTTACCCAGGTTTAATTGATGCTCATACCCATATAGGGTTAATGGAAGAAGGAATAGATTTTGTGGGGGAAGATATCAATGAATATTATGACCCGGTGACTCCCCAGGCGCGGGCCATTGATGGTATTTACCCTTTTGATGTAGCTTTTCGCGAAGCGTATCAAGAGGGGGTTTTAGCCGTCGGGGTTTTGCCGGGTAGCAGTAATCCTGTGGGGGGTACCGGTTATGCCCTTTCTACCCGGGGAAAGACCGTTGACCGGATGGCTTTTGGACCATGCGGGCTGAAGATTGCCTTTGGGGAAAACCCTAAAAAAAATTACGCAGGCCAGAAACGTTTACCCGCCACCCGGATGGGTACGGCAATGCTGATTCGGGAAAACCTGCTTTACGCCCGGGAGTATTTAAGGAAAAAAGAAAAGGGGGAAAAGGTGGAGTTTGATTTAAAAAAGGAAGCGTTTATTCCGGTGCTGAAAAGGGAAATTCCTTTAAGGGCCCATGCCCACCGGGCGGACGATATAATGACGGCAATCCGCATAGCCCGGGAAGTTGAAGTAGACGTAGTGATCGAACACTGCACCGAAGGTCATTTAATTATTGAGGAGCTTAAAGAAGCCCGGGTGCCGGTGGTGGTAGGGCCTACCTTAACCGGTCGTTCAAAATACGAATTAAGGGAGCTTGGCTGGGAAACTCCGGTAAACCTAATAAAAGCTGGAGTAAAAACGGCAATAATGACCGATCATCCGGTTATCCCCTTAAAATACCTGCGTTTACTGGGTTTTCTTTTACAAAATTACGGACTGACGGAGAAGGAGATTTTGCCGTTATTTACCAAAAATCCTGCCGAAATTTTGCAGATTAACTCCTTTGTTGGCGATATAAAACCGAATTTGTGGGCCAATTTAATCGTGACGGAAAAGCCGCTTTTTGCACTGGGAAAAATATCGATGGTATTTTTTAAGGGTGAAAAAATCGTCGGATAAGGTAGAAAGAAAACGACAAGTTTTTTACCAGAGGAAAAGGATTTTTTATATCTTTGACGAAAAAAGTATATGGTAATAAATGGGGATGGGGGGAAACCCGTGGATATCATGCAGGTTTTGGTTGCCGATGACCAGCCAGGGATCAGAATGCTTTTAAAAATTATTTTGGAGCAGATGGGCTTTGGGGTACATGAAGCAAAAAACGGCCAGGAAGCAGTGGAAAAAGCTCTAAATATTCGACCGGGTCTAATTATTATGGATATGCGCATGCCCTATAAAAGCGGTGATGAAGCCATTGCGGAAATTCACTCTTTTCTTCCGCAGACAGATTTTATTGTAATGACTGCTTATACAGCTCCCGAAGTGTTGGAAAGGATTGATAGAAAAAAAGTTTTTGAGGTTGTTGCCAAACCTTTTGATGTTGAGGAGTTTAAGATGATACTTAATAAATACCTCAAAGAAAAATTTCCCTGGAAATATTCTTTTGTGTAGAAATCTTTCTAAATTTAATTTAAAATGAAGGAACAGGGGGAGTGGTGTTATGGGAGATATTAAATGCGCGAACTGTGAGCTTTGCGGTCGGGAGGTACCAGCGGATTTAATGTGTACTTTGATCTTAACCGATGAAAACAAGGTGGAAGAAGCCTGCTGGTGCATCTGTCCCGAGTGCCGGGAAAAATTTAAAAAGAATATTGCGGAAGTTTATAAAGCGCTTTTGGAGAAATAAAACCGGGTTTAGTTCCCGGTTTTTTTGTTGTTTGGTTGATTTACCAGAATATAAAAGCTATAATGTTTTTGAATTCTCTGCAAAAGGAATGGGGTTTAATGGTTGAGCTTATAAGCAAGACACCGGAAAAAACCAAAAATCTTGGAGAATATATCGGGAAAAATCTTCCTCCGGGAAGCATAATAATTTTAAGCGGTAATTTGGGAGCGGGTAAGACCCTTTTGGTATCAGGGATTGTGGCAGGACTTGGGATAAAAGCCAGGGTAAAAAGCCCAACTTTTAACCTTGTTCACACTTACCCGGGAGAAAAAGGTAACGTTAATCATTTTGATTTGTACCGAATTTCTGCCCAAGAATTTTTTGCTCTGGGTATGGATGAATATTTCACCGATTATGATATTAATCTTTTGGAATGGGGAGAAAAAATAGAAGAGGAGTTAAAGAAAGATTATTTAAAAATTACCATGGAAAATATCGCAGAAGGAGAGCGGAAAATCAAAATTGAGGCTTTTGGCGAAAAGTTTAACGAATTAATGGAGGCGCTAATAAAATGGAGTTAGCCGTAGTTGCTGCTACCAGAAGTATTTCCCTGGCTTTACGAAAAAATGATGAGATTATTTTTGAAATAAATGACCGGTTAAAGGAACCCCATGCGGCAGGTTTAATGCCCTTAATTGATTTTGCGTTAAAAAGGGTTTCGGCTAAACCTCAAGATTTAACCGCCATTTACACCGTTCTGGGACCTGGTTCCTTTACCAGTTTAAGAATTAATCTTGCTACCACTCTTGGATTGGCTCAAGCTCTTGGTATTCCCGTTTATGCTACCGATACTTTACGCTTAATTGCGGCCAATGCCGGAGCTTACCGGGGGGAAGTTATGGTTTTAATGGAAGTAAACCGGGAAGAAGTATATTTTGGACTTTTTTACAATGATTTTGTGCCCAAACCACTGGAGCAGCTTAAAGTTATCACCTTAAAAGAAGCCCAGGAGAAAGTTTACAATTTTACCGGATTGTTAATCGGCGATGGAGTGGAAAAGTTAGGAGAGATTCCAGAAAATTTAATCTATCTGAAAAAGGCAAGCGAACCAATAGCCAGCAATTTATTTTTTCTGGATTTAGAGTTAGTAAATATCTTAGAGGTAAAACCGCTCTATTTAAGAAAATCTCAAGCGGAAATCGTGCGGGAGGCAAGGTGAGTTTAAAATTGGAGTTAAAACTTATGGAATTAAAAGACCTCCCTCAGGTGTTAGATATTGAAAAACTGTCTTATACAAATCCCTGGAGTAAGGCAAGTTTCATGTACGAAATAACCGAAAATCCGTTAGCAACTTATCTGGTAGCTCGTGAGGGGGATAAAGTAATAGGGTACGGGGGTATCTGGATTGTATTGGATGAAGCTCATATAACTACTTTAGCTGTCCATCCGGCTTACCGCAGAAACGGGGTAGGAAAAAGTTTATTAAATGCGTTACTTGATGTGGCTAAAAATAGAAAGGTGAGAAGTATTATTTTAGAAGTTCGCGCTTCAAATTTTCCGGCACAGAACTTATACCAGAAGTTCGGTTTTAAACCAATAGGAATTAGAAAAAAATATTATTCCCGTCCTGAAGAAGATGCCATTGTAATGAGCCTTGAGTTAAAGGAGGATTATTAATTGGGTAAGGTTATCTTAGGCATTGAAACATCCTGCGATGAGACGGCAGTTTCCTTAGTGGAAGATGGTAGAAAGGTGTTAATTTCTTTACTTTCTTCTCAGGTTGATCTTCACCGGCTGTACGGTGGTGTAGTACCCGAAATAGCATCCCGCAGGCATTTAGAACTGATTTTTCCCCTGTTAGATGAAGCCTTTCGGAAATTCCCCAGGGAAAAGATAGCTGCGGTAGCGGTTACGTACGGTCCCGGGCTTGTAGGAGCTTTACTGGTTGGCCTTTCGGTAGCCAAAAGTTTAAGCTATGCCTTAAACGTTCCGTTAATTGGAGTTAATCACATGGAAGGGCATATTTTTGCCAATTTTCTTGAAGATGCAAATCCGGTTTTTCCGGCACTGGTGCTGGTGGTTTCGGGGGGACATACCGATTTAATTTTCATGCGGGGCTTCGGGGATTACGAGCTTTTGGGGGAAACCATTGACGATGCTGCCGGGGAGTGTTTTGATAAAGTGGGCCGGGTATTAAACTTACCCTATCCCGCGGGGCCGGTTATTGACCGGTTGAGTAAAAAGGGAAAACCCATTTATAAGTTTCCGGTAGCTCGTTTAAAAGAGGAAGGATATAACTTTAGCTTTAGCGGTTTAAAAACTGCGGTAAGAGTTTTCCGGGAAAAAAATCCCGAGGCTAAAGTTGAAGACATTGCCGCGTCTTTTCAGGAAGCTCTGGTCAGAGCTTTGGTGGAAAATACCGAAAAAGCTTTAAAAGAATGCATGCCGGCTAAGCTTTACTTAGCCGGTGGCGTTGCGGCTAACTCAAGGTTGAGAGAAGAGTTTTTAAATCTTGGTAAAACCTATAATGTTCCGGTACATTTTCCTTCCCTTCAGTACTGTACCGATAATGCGGCAATGATTGCTGCCGCCGGTTATCACCGCTATCTTTCGGGGAAGTATGCACCGCTTAATTTAAACGCCTACCCTTCGCTGATGCTCGGGGAGGAAAGATATTAATCCTGTGGAAAACTACCTGTGGATAATGTGGATAACTTTGTTGATAACTTGAGATTAAAGGGTTTGTCCTGTTGATAACTTTTAAAAATTTGTCAAAGTACTCCGGTATTTGTTCATAAGATGTCGCATGAGCTCGGCGTTTGACGGCGGAGTGTAAGTGATGGCGTTAGCTCCGGCTTCAATGGTTTTTAAAATTGAGTCGTTGTTTGGGCCACCGGTGGCAATGATGGGAACCTGGGGATAGTTTTTTCTAATTTCCCGTACCACTTGCGGGGTGCTGGGACCGGCGGAAACATTTAAAATATCGGCTCCATTGGCTAAACGTGCTTCAATATTTTCTTCCTGAGAAATTACCGTAACGATTATCGGAATACTTACCGTTTGCCTAACCATTTTTAAAGAATGATTATCGATGGGGCTGTTTAAAACAACTCCTAAAGCTCCCTGAAATTCGGCATCGAGGGCCAAGTTAACCACCCTTCGCCCGCGGGTGGTACCGCCTCCAACCCCTATGAAAACCGGCTGATCGGCAGCACTAATAATTGCATGGGTGATTATCGGCTGGGCCGTAAAAGGGTAGACGGCCATGATGGCGTCAGCGTTGTTGTTCCGGATTAATACGAGGTCGGTAGTAAAGATGATGGATTGAATATGTTTTCCCAGGATATCAATCCCGGAAGCTTCTTTAATTACTTCCGGCATTTTTATTATATTGCCCCTTAAAACGGAAGTAACTGCAGGAATAATTCTATCCAAAGTAATCGCTCCCATAATTTTTTATTTTTAGTTTTACAAATTTATTATAGCGTTAATGAAAAATCTGTAAAGAAGCCTGGTGGGAATCTATGGAAAAGTATTTGGCTGATGCGGTAAAAAGAAACGTGCTACCAATTACTTCTCGCTGTAATGTCCGCTGCCTTTTCTGCAGTCATACCGGAAACCCGTTGGAAGTTAATACCGTATCCTTTCCCCACCTACCTTTCGCAAAAATTAAAGAATTCCTTCCTTTTTTAGATCCGGAGAAGAAAATTGTTTTAGGAGAGTCGGCTACAATTATAAACGAAGGAGAACCTTTATTTCATCCGGATTTTAAAAAAATATTGCTTAAAATACGGGAATTATTTCCGAAAACTCCTCTTTCCATTACCACCAATGGCCTTCTTTTAACCCGGGAAATGGTGGACTTTTTAACTTCTCTGGGGGAAGTTGAGCTGGTAATTTCGGTAAATGCGCTAACTCCTGCCAAAAGAAAATTAATTTTCGGTTTTTATTCGGATATTTATCCTAACCTTTACTATCTGTCAGGAAAAATACCTTTTACAGCAAGTTTTGTTTTTATGCCCCACGTGGTGGGTTATGAGGAATACGTTTTGAGTATTAAAAAATTAATGCAGTTGGGGGTAGAGGCGGTAAGGGTTTTCCTTCCGGGTTTTACGAAAAAAAATAAACAATTAATTAATGCTCCTCGGGATTTAGAGAAACTTTCGCAAAAACTTTTCACAGAGTTTTTGGAGGAAAAAACACCGGTGATTATTGAACCAAAACGTTTAACGGATTTTAGAGCCGAGGTTTTAGGGGTAACCCCCGGCGGTATGGCCTATTTTTTAAAGAAAAAAGATATTATTTTAAAAATAAATGGCCAAACCCCTTTTAGCCGGATGGAAGCCCATAAACTTTTAAATACCCCCGGAGATAAGACTGTAGAAATAAGACGGCAAGGGGAAATTATGACCTTTAATTTTTCGTTAAAACCCGGCCAAAAAGCAGGAGCGGTTTTTTACCGGGATATTGAAAAAGAAAGGCTCTTAGGGATAATTAACAAGGTAAAAAAAGCTTTAGCTAAATCCCCCCTTATTTTAACTTCTTATTTTGCCACTACCTTAATCAAGAAGGGGTTACAAAAGCTTGGAGCCAATTACTTGGTCTTACCGGTTAAAAACCGGTTTTTTGGCGGAAATATTGGCTGTGCCGGTCTTTTAACGGTAGAAGATTACCTGTGGGCGGTAACAAAGGTGCTTAAAGTGCGAAAACCGGATTATCTCCTTTTACCCGGTATTTCTTTTGACGACCGGGGCCGGGATTTAACCGGTAGAAGTTATCTCGAAATTGAAGATTACTTTAAAATTAAGACGGAAATTTTCTAAAAAAGTTTTAAGCTAAAAGGAAAAATTTTTGTTTTGTTGAATATATAAAAAAATTTTATCTATTTGAAGGGGGGTAACCTGGAAAATGTTTCGCAATCGGGAAGAAATTAAAGAAATACAGCTTCACCGCTTGAAAGACTTAGTGAAAAGGTTGTACGAACGGGTGCCTTTTTACCGGCAGAAATTAGATGCCATTGGTTTTACACCGGACAAACTAAAATCCTTGGAAGATCTTCGGCATCTTCCTTTTACTACCAAACAGGACCTGCGGGATAACTACCCCTTTGGCCTTTTTGCGGTAAGCCAGGAAGAAATTGTGAGAATTCATGCTTCTTCCGGTACCACCGGCAAACCCACGGTGGTGGGTTATACCAGAAATGATATTGACCTCTGGAGTGAATTAATGGCAAGGTCAATGAGAAATGCCGGGGTAACTTCCCGCGATATCATTCACAATGCTTATGGCTACGGGCTTTTTACCGGGGGGCTGGGTTTTCATTACGGCGCTGAAAAATTAGGGGCAACGGTGGTGCCGGTTTCCGGGGGTAACAGCAAACGGCAGTTAATGCTGATGGAAGATTTTGGAGCTACAGTCTTAACCTGTACCCCTTCTTATGCTTTGCATTTGGCCGAAGAAATGGAAGAGCAGGGCATTTCCCGGGACAGGTTAAAATTGCGACTGGGGATTTTTGGTGCCGAGCCCTGGAGTGAAGAATTAAGGACCAAAATTGAAGAAAAGTTGAAAATAAAAGCCATTGACGTTTACGGCTTAAGTGAAATCCTGGGACCGGGAGTAGCAATGGAGTGTCAGGAACAAAAAGGCTTGCACATTAATGAAGACCATTTCCTTCCGGAAATCATTGACCCGGATACCGGTGAGGTATTGCCGTACGGGGAAAAAGGGGAGCTGGTAATAACCACCCTGACCAAGGAAGGAATTCCCCTTTTAAGGTACCGCACCAGGGATATTACCGCCCTTTATCCGGAACCGTGTGCCTGCGGGAACGGCTTAATTAGAATGGACCGGGTAACCGGCAGAAGCGATGATATGTTGATTATTCGCGGGGTTAACGTCTTTCCTTCCCAAATTGAAACGGTGCTTTTATCTCTGGGTTATACCGAGCCCCACTACATGATTGTGGTGGATAAAAAAGGAGCCTTGGACCAGTTAGAAGTTTGGGTGGAACTGTCGGAACAGTTCTTTTCCGATGAAATAAAGAAGCTTGAACAATGGGAAAAGAAAGTGGAAGGAGAACTTTTCACGGTCCTGGGGATTAATGCTAAAGTGCGGTTAGTGGAGCCCCGCAGTATTCCGCGCAGTGAAGGTAAGGCCAAGCGGATTTGGGATAGAAGAGAGTTAAAATAAAAGGAGGGAGTTAGATGATTGTTAAGCAGCTGTCGGTTTTTTTGGAAAACAAATCGGGAAGACTTGCCCGGGTGACCGAGATTTTAGGGGAAAATAACATCAATATTCGGGCTTTATCCATTGCCGATACTACCGATTTTGGTATTTTAAGGCTTATTGTGAACAAGCCCAATGAAGCTTATAAGCTGTTAAAAGAAGAACAGTTTATGGTAAGTTTAACCGATGTTATTGCTGTGGAAGTGCCCGATAAGCCCGGGGGACTGGCCGGGGTTTTAAAAATTTTAGAGCCCTACAACATCAACATCGAATACTTATATGCTTTTGTGGAGAAATCTTCTAATAATGCCCTGGTGGTTTTTCGGGTAGAAGAGCTTGAAAAAGCAATTAAAATTTTAACCGATAATGGAGTCAAAGTGCTGGCGGGTAACGAGGTTTATAGTTTGTAACCGGCAAATTTTGCCGGTTTTTTTGTTAATTTAGTTTTAAAAATGATTAAAAATAGCAGGAATATTAACGAATAAAGAGAATACTTAAACAGTTAGTCTATTTTTGAAAAATCTGAAAATAAGGAAGATCATGGATGGATGATAAAAAAGTATTGAGAAAGGAAATATTAAACAAAAGAGCCGCCCAAACTCCCGCTGAAATAGCTGCAAAAAGTTCCAGAATTTTAACACTTTTAAAAGCCTTTGCGCCCTATCAACAGGCGCGGACGGTAATGGTTTACCTGGATTTTCGCGGGGAGGTTAAAACCCGGGAAATTATCAGGGACTTATGGGCTTACGGTAAAAAAGTGGTAATACCGGTGACAGTTCTTTCGGAAAAAAAGCTTTTACCGGTTTACCTTAGAGATTTTGGGGACCTGGTAGAAGGAACTTACGGAATCCTGGAGCCTAAAGAGGAAGCAAGAACGATTGCGGAACCGGAAGTAATTGATTTGGTCCTGGTACCGGGAGTAGCTTTTGATTTAAAGGGAAACCGCCTGGGATACGGAGCCGGTTTTTACGACCGATTTTTACCCAATCTTCAGCCCGCGGTAAAAAAGGTGGCTTTAGCCTTCGAACTACAAATAGTACCCAAAATTCCAACCGGACCCCACGATATCCCAATGGATTATATCATAACCGAAGAGCGCATTATAAACTGCCGCCTTTATTAAAAAGTTTATAAAGGTTTATTTATTAATGTTTTCTCCAACTTCTAACATCTAACTTCCAATATCTAAGTTGTTTTTATCAAAAGGTTATAAAAGGTTATTAAGGTTTATTATTTAATGTTTTTTCCAACATCCAATCTCTAACTTCCAACATCTAATTAGGGGGTGTATTTTCTTTGGTTTGTGCCTGCGGGAAGGAAGTAGTTGATCCAAAAAAAGAAAAACTAAAAGAACTGCTATCTCAGTATCAAGGGCAAAAAGGGGCTCTGATTCCGGTTTTACAGGGTGCTCAGGAAATTTATGGCTATCTTCCCAGAGAGGTTATGGAAGAAATAAGTCGTAGCCTTAAAATTCCTTTTAGCAAGGTTTATGGAGTGGCAACCTTCTATGCTCAGTTTCATCTAAAGCCTCGCGGACGCAATGTGATTCGCGCCTGTCTGGGGACTGCCTGTCATGTACGCGGTGGAGCGAAAGTATTTGAGACCCTAAAGAATGAACTGGGAATTGGTGATGGGGAGACGACTCCCGATTTACGGTTTACCCTGGAATCGGTAGCCTGCATTGGAGCCTGCGGGTTAGCTCCGGTAATTATGGTCAACAATGATACTTACGGCCGGCTTACCCCGGATAAGGTAAAAGAAATTCTTGCCAAGTACGAATAGGGGGTGCCTTATGAGAAAGGTTTTGATTTGTGCGGGGACTGGTTGCATTTCGTCCGGTTCACCTAAAGTTACCGAAAAGTTTCGGGAAGAACTATCAAAAAGAGGTATTACCGATATAGAGGTTTACAATACCGGCTGTCACGGTTTTTGCGAACAGGGACCAATTGTGATCATTGAGCCCGATAAAACTTTTTACTGCCGGGTAGAGGTGGACGATGTACCGGAAATTATTGAAAAGCACCTTTTAGGTGGACAAATTGTGGAAAAAGTTTTATTCCACGAACCCCAGGTAGACAAAAAGGTGGAAAAGTACACCGATATCTCTTTTTATGCTAAACAAAAGCGGCTGGTCCTCCATAACTGCGGGCATATTAACCCGGAACGGATTGAAGATTATGTAGCAAATGGTGGTTATGAAGCCTTAAGAAAGGTACTTACTTCCATGTCGCCGCAGGAAGTGGTTGATGAAATTAAAAAATCCGGCTTACGCGGACGGGGTGGCGGCGGTTTTCCTACCGGTTTGAAGTGGCAGTTTACCAGGGATGCCAAAGGGGATAAAAAATATGTGGTGTGTAACGCCGACGAAGGCGACCCGGGAGCTTTTATGGACCGGTCCGTGTTAGAAGGAGATCCCCACGCGGTTTTAGAAGGGATGGCCATTTGCGGCTATGCGGTGGGGGCTGACGAAGGTTATATCTACGTGCGGGCTGAGTACCCTCTGGCCATAAAACGCTTGCAAATTGCCATAAAACAGGCGGAAGAAAAGGGTTATTTAGGAGAAAATATCTTTGGTAGCGGCTTTAATTTCCGGATAAAAATTAAAGCTGGTGCGGGAGCTTTTGTTTGCGGTGAAGAAACCGCCCTTTTGACTTCCATTGAAGGAAATAGAGGAATGCCAAGACCGCGGCCGCCTTTTCCGGCGGTAAAAGGCCTCTGGGGTAAGCCCACCAATATCAATAACGTCGAAACATTTGCCAACGTGCCCTTAATCATCAAAAACGGCGCCGACTGGTATGCCTCCATGGGTACCGAAGGAAGTAAAGGAACAAAGATTTTTGCTTTAACCGGTAAGGTTAATAATACCGGTCTGGTGGAAGTACCGATGGGCATTACCATGCGCCAGATAATTTTTGATATTGGCGGTGGCATTAAGGGAGGTCGGAAGTTTAAAGCGGTACAAATTGGGGGTCCATCAGGTGGGTGCTTGCCGGAAGAACTTTTAGACTTACCGGTAGATTATGATTCGTTAATTAAAGCCGGGGCGATGATGGGTTCCGGCGGGCTTGTGGTAATGGACGAAACTACCTGCATGGTGGACGTGGCCAAGTTTTTCTTAAGATTTACCCAAAAGGAATCGTGCGGGAAATGCGTTCCCTGCCGGGAAGGAACTAAACGGATGTTAGAAATCTTAGAAAAAATCACCGAAGGGAAAGGCGAACCCGGGGATCTTGAAACCTTAGAAAAACTTGCCTATAACATTAAGAACTCCAGCCTTTGCGGTCTGGGCCAAACGGCACCCAATCCGGTTTTATCAACATTGAGGTATTTCCGGCATGAGTACGAGGCTCATATTTACGATAAAAAGTGTCCGGCCGGCGTTTGCGCGGCGCTCTTAGAATATAAGATCCTTGAAGATAAATGTGTCGGTTGCGGCGCCTGTGCCCGGGTTTGCCCCGTGGGAGCAATCTCCGGCGAAAGAAAACAGCCGCACCAGATTGACCCTGAAAAGTGCATTAAGTGCGGTTCGTGTATGGAAAAATGTAAGTTTGGCGCAATAGTTAAAGGTTAAAGGGGGGATACGGATGGCAGACGTTACTTTAAAAATAAACGGTATAGAAGTGACGGTGCCCGAAGGCACGACGATTTTGGAAGCGGCTCAAATTGCTGGCTTTAAGATTCCAACCCTCTGCTACGACCCAGAGCTTTCTAAACCCGGAGCTTGCAGGATATGTGTGGTCGAGGTTAAGGGAGCGAGAAACTTAGTTGCTTCCTGTGTCACTCCGGTGGCTCCGGGAATGGAGGTTTTAACCCATTCGGAGCCGGTAATCAATGCCCGGAGGGAAATTTTGGACCTTCTTTTAAGCAATCATCCGGAAGACTGCTTGACTTGTGATAAAATGGGAGAATGTGCCCTTGCCGATTATGCTTATGAGTACGGGGTGCGCCGGGGAAGTTATCAGGGAGAAAAAAATGTCTACCCCATTGAAGACAACAACCCGTTTATTGTTCGGGACATGAACAAATGTATTCTTTGTGGCAAATGCGTCCGGGTTTGCGACGAGATTGTTGGTTATTCGGTAATAGACTTTATTAACCGGGGCTTTAAAACCAAAGTGGCACCGCCGTATGACGGGACTTTGGCGGAGTCCAACTGTGTCTTTTGCGGAAGCTGCGTTACCGTTTGTCCTACCGGAGCTTTGACGGTCAAAGATACCCGGGGGAAATTTAGACCCTGGGAGGTAAAACGGGTAAAAACCACCTGTCCCTACTGCGGGGTTGGCTGTAACTTTGACCTTCTGGTAAAAGATGATAAGGTGGTAGGAGTAGCTCCGAATCCTACCTCCGAAGTAAATGGCCGGTTTATGTGCGTTAAGGGACGTTTTGGGTACAAGTTTATCCATAGCGATGACCGGCTGACCAAACCGCTAATTAAGAAAAATGGCGAGCTGACAGAAGCTTCCTGGGATGAAGCATTAACTTTGGTAGCGGAAAAACTCGGGGAGATAAAAGCCAAATACGGTAGTGATTCGATTGGGGTTCTGGCTTCGGCCAAGTGTACTAACGAGGAAAATTATCTTTTAAGCAAATTTACCCGGGCGGTGCTTGGTACCAATAATATTGACCACTGTGCCCGGCTCTGACACTCGCCTTCGGTGGCAGGTCTTGCCGCCGCTTTTGGCAGTGGTGCCATGACCAATAGCTTTGAAGACATAATGGAAACGGAATTAATTATGTTAATTGGTTCCAATACTACCGAATCCCATCCTGTAGCCGGTTACAAAATTAAGCAGGCGGTGAAGAAAGGAGCCAAACTCATAGTCATTGACCCCAGAAATATTGAGCTGGCAAGTTATGCGGATCTTCACCTCCAGTTAAAGCCGGGAACGAATCTGCCTTTGTTAAATGCTATGGCCCATGTGATAATTGAGGAGGGACTGTACAACGAACAATTTATCCGGGAGCGTACCGAAGGCTTTGACTCGTATAAGGATACGGTTAAAGATTATTCACCGGAAGCGGTAGCAGAAATTTGTGGCGTTCCCGCCGAAAAAATCCGGGAAGCGGCCCGGATGTATGCCAAGGCCGGAAAAGCCATGATTTTATACACCATGGGGGTTACCCAGTTTAGCTTCGGTACCTACGGAGTACTGGCGGTGGCCAATTTAGCCATGCTTACCGGTCATGTAGGTAAGGATGGTGCCGGGGTAAACCCGCTTAGGGGTCAAAATAATGTTCAGGGCGCCTGCGATATGGGCGGCCTTCCCAACGTTTTTACGGGATATCAGCGGGTAGATGATCCGGCCGCCAACGAAAAATTCTCCAAAGCCTGGGGCGTTAAGCTTCCGGAAAAGCCGGGATTAACCCTGGGGGAAATGTTTGATGGGGCGTTAAAGGGCAATATTAAAGCCATGTATATTATGGGTGAAAACCCGGTTTTATCCGATCCCGATGCCCGGCACATCGAAGAAGCTTTAAAGAAGCTTGATTTCCTGGTGGTGCAGGATATTTTCTTAACCGAAACGGCAAAATTTGCCGATGTAGTATTGCCGGCAGCAACCTTTGCCGAAAAAGATGGTACCTTTACCAATACCGAACGTCGGGTACAAAGGGTAAGGAAAGCAATTCCCTGTGTAGGGGAAGCCAAACCCGACTGGGAGATTATTGCACTGGTGGCCACCAAAATGGGTTATCCGATGAGTTATTCTTCGGCGGAAGAAATCTTTGACGAAATGCGGACCCTTACTCCCAGCTATGCGGGGATTACCTATGAACGCCTGGAGAAAAAGAGCCTCCAGTGGCCGTGTCCAGCTCCCGACCATCCGGGGACCAAGTTTCTCCACAGCGATAAATTTGTGCGCGGCAAAGGCCTGTTCCACCCGATTCCGTTCAAGGAACCGGAGGAAAAACCGGACAGCGAGTATCCCTTTACTTTAATTACCGGCCGCCGGCTTTACCACTACCATACCGGAACGATGAGCCGCCGGTCCATGATGGGCGAACATGTACCGGAAGATCATTTAGAAATGAACCCCGCCGATGCTAAGAAACTTAATATAAAAGATGGAGATAGGGTAAGGGTAACCACTCGCCGGGGAAGTGTGGAAATTAAGGTAGCGCTAACCGATAAGGTACCGGAAGGAACCGTCTTTGCTTCCTTCCACTTCTTTGAAAGTCCGGTCAACCAGGTTACCAATCCGGCCCGGGACCCAATGGCTAAAACGCCGGAACTAAAATATTCTGCAGCCAAAATTGAGAAACTTTAAGGGACGGTTCTGTAAACCACCATTTTACAATGAATAGAATGTGGTGGCTGTAAGAACCGTCCCTGGAGGAGGAGGTATAAGGATGCCGATTATTCAAATTGAACTTTTAGAAGGAAGAACTGTTGAGCAAAAACGGGAACTGGTGAAAAGAATTACCGAGGTAACTGTTGATGTTGTAAAATGTCCACCGGAAGCGGTGAAAATTATCATCAGGGAAATGAAACCGGAAAATTACGGTGATGGTGGAGTGTTACGGGCAGATAAAAAATAGAGAAAAAAGGCGGCTTTAAAAGGCCGTCTTTTTTCTTGGAATAAAAATCTAAAAATTTTGAAAAATAATTGCAGGAATTGGCAAAAAGATTTAGAAATATATACTTAGTACAAACTTTTGGAGGTGATAATTTGCGTGAGATTTTAGTTGATTTAGAAAAATGCCTTGGTTGTAAAACCTGTGAACTGGTTTGTGCTACCTCCCATTCTAAGACTAAAGAGCTATATACAGCAATCTCAGAAAATCCCCGACCGCAAAGACGGATTTTTGTTGAGGCCAATGGTTCCACCAATTTCCCTTTGATGTGCCGGCATTGTGAAGACGCTCCCTGTGTTACCGCTTGCATGAGCGGAGCTTTAACCAAAGATGAACTAACCGGTGAAGTGCTGTTAAACTCCCAAAGGTGTATTGGCTGTTTTATGTGCGTGATGGTTTGTCCTTTCGGAGTAATTATCGAAAACCAGCATAAAGCCGCGAAATGTGACCGCTGTGCTGAAATTGGCTATCCCCAGTGCGTTTTAGCCTGTCCCACCAAAGCCCTGTCCTTTGCAGAAGTTCCCGTTTATGCCAAAAAGGAACGAAAGAAATACTTAACAAATTTTTTGATGAAGGAGTGATTTTATGGATAAAAGCAAATTATCGGTAGACCCGGTAATTCCCAATCTTTATCGGAAAGCCCGGGAAGAAGGGATTTCCACCGTTTTTGACCGGTATGAAGCGCAGCAGCCTCAGTGCGGTTTTGGCTTAACAGGCCTTTGCTGTCGTCACTGCGTCCAGGGACCGTGCCGGATCGACCCCTTTGGGGAAGGACCGCAAGCGGGAATTTGCGGGGCAACGGCCGAAGTAATAACGGCAAGAAATCTACTGCGTCAGGTAACTGCCGGTGCTGCCGCTCATGTGGACCATGCCTATGATGTTCTGGAAGTTTTGGAACAAATTGCCCAAGGTACGGAAAGCTACAGTATTAAGGATCAGGAAAAATTAAAGCAGGTAGCTTTTACCTTAGGTATAGATACAGCTAATAAAACAGAGCAGGAAATTGTTGAAGAAATGTGCCAAATTATCTACCGGGATTTTGCCAATTCCGGCGCAACTCCCATGACCTACCTGAAAGCCAATTCTCCGCGGGAGCGCCTCGAAACCTGGGAAAAGTTAGGAGTACTGCCGCGAAACCCGGACAGGGAAATTAGAGAAGCTCTGCACCAGACTACAATGGGGATGGATGCGGACCCGGTAAATTTAATCTTAAAGACTATCCGGCTTGGTCTGGTGGATGGTTTTGCGGGACTCAAGCTGGCCACGGACTTACAGGACATAATATTTGGAACTCCCCAGCCGGTGGTAACAGAAGCCAACCTGGGTGTACTTAAAGAAGACTACGTCAATATCATTGTCCATGGCCACGTACCTTTGCTTTCGGAAAAAATTGTTGAGTGGAGCAGAAAATTGGAAGATGAGGCGAAAAAGGCAGGGGCAAAAGGAATCAATCTTGCCGGGATATGTTGTACCGGTAATGAAGTGTTAATGCGGCAAGGGGTTCCTCTGGCGACTAACTTCCTGGCCCAGGAATTGGCGATTATTACCGGCGCTGTGGATTTAATGGTAGTGGATGTTCAGTGCATTATGCCGTCTTTAGCGGAAATTGCTGCTTGCTACCATACCCGCCTGGTCACTACCATGCCTATTGTCAAAATTCCCGGAGCGGAACACGTACCTTTTACCACCGAAACTGCCGATGAAGCCTCCCAGCAGATTGTCCGGATGGCTATTGAAAGTTACCAAAAAAGAAATCCAGCCAAGGTCTATATTCCCAGGGAAAAAGCCAAAGTAGTAGCAGGATTTAGCGTGGAAGCAATAGTAAAAGCTTTAGCGAAACTAAATCCTGATGACCCGTTAAAGCCCTTAATTGACAATATTGTTTCTGGCAATATTCTGGGGGTAGTGGCTACCGTAGGTTGTAATAACGTCAAAGTAAAACACGATTGGTTTCATATAGAACTGGTAAAAGAATTAATTAAAAACAACGTTTTAGTAGTTACTACCGGCTGTTCCGCTCATGCCTTAGCCAAAGCAGGATTGATGGATCCCGCAGCAGCCGAATGGGCTGGCGAAGGGTTAAGAGCTGTCTTAACGGCAATAGGTACGGCCAATGATTTGGGAGGACCGCTGCCTCCGGTTTTGCACATGGGAAGCTGTGTGGATAATTCCCGAATCGGGGATTTAGTCATAGCCGTAGCCAATTACCTTAAAGTTAGTCCCAAAGACCTGCCAATTGCTGCTTCTGCCCCGGAATACCAGCATGAAAAAGCTTTGAGCATTGGAACCTGGGCGGTGGCGATGGGAATAATGACCCACCTGGGAGTTGTTCCACCGGTTGTTGGAAGTTCCAAAGTTACCCGGATTTTAACCCAGGACGCCGAAGCTTTAATTGGCGGTAAGTTTTACGTGGAAACGGATCCTTATAAAGCAGCAGCCGGTATTATTGAACATATTAAAGCTAAACGGGCTTTGTTAAACCTTTAGGGGGTTAACCTTAATGAAATACTTAATTATTGGAAACAGTGCTGCAGGAATTTTTGCGGCAGAAAGTTTAAGAAAGTTGGACCCAGCGGGCGAAATCACCGTTTTAACCGATGAGCCGTACGAGGTTTACGGGCGCTGTTTAACATCTTACTTTATTGCCGGGGACATAGTTGAGGAGCAAATCTTTATCCGTCCCAAGGATTTTTACGAAAAAAACCGGATAAATCTTAAAAAAGGTGAAAAAGTAGTAAGAATTGATTTTAATGAAAAAAAAGTCATAACTTTCAAAAATTCTTACCAATATGACCGGCTTTTAATTGCGAGCGGTGCAAGGGCCAAAAAGCTTTCGCTCCCGGGAAGTAATTTACCCGGAGTTTTCACCTTACGAACCCTGGATGATGCCAAAAATATCCTGGATTATTCCCGCAAAGCTGAACAAGCTGTTATAGTGGGGGGAGGACTGGTTAGCTTAAAAGGGGCTTACGGTTTATTAAAGAGAGGGGTTAAAGTTACCGTTGTGGTGGCCTCCCGCCAGATTTTATCCCAGGTTCTGGATTACGAAGCGGCCGGGTTGGTGCAGCAAAACTTAGAAAAACAGGGGATGAAATTTCTTTTAGGGGAAGATGTTTTGGAGTTTTTAGGAGAAGACAAAATTTTCGAAGTAAAACTTACTAACGGACAGGTTATAAAAGCTGATTTAGTTTTAATTGGTAAAGGTGTTACCCCCAATGTCGATTTTTTACCGGAACCGGAGAAATTTTTGGAAGGTATACCGGTGGACCAGTATTTAAGGACTCCCTGGGAGGGTGTTTGGGCAGCGGGGGATGTGGCGAAAACTTTTGATGTTGCTCATGGTAAATACAGAGTTAATGCTCTCTGGCCAATTGCCGCCGAGCAGGGAAGGGTGGCAGCAATGAATATGGTCGGACAAAATTATGTGTATCAAGGTTCCATAGGCATGAATTCCCTGGAGTTTTTTGGGTACAATACCATTGCAGCGGGAATTACCCGGCAGGAAGAAGGTTATACGGTTATCAAACGAAGACAGGGAGCCAACTATTTAAAGCTCGTATTGGAGGGCGAAAAACTAAAAGGGTACATTTTAAGCGGGGAGGTGCGGGGAGCCGGAAAACTTACCCAGCTTATCCGTTCCGGTAGCAAAATAAAGCAATTTCCCTCCTTTTTAAAAATATTTTAAAAACAATAAATTTCTGGTAAAATGTAGATAAAAATCAAAGGAGGGAAGATAATGAACCAAAAAACCTTAGAAAATTTAATGGCCGCTTTTGCCGGAGAATCCCAGGCCAACCGCAAGTACTTAGCTTTTGCCAAAAAAGCTGAAGAAGAAGGTTATCCTAATATTGCCAAGCTTTTTAGAAGTGCGGCGGAAGCCGAAACCATTCATGCTTTAAAGCACCTTGAAGTTGCCGGTAAAATTGGTTCTACCCTGGAGAACCTGAAAGCAGCGGTAGCCGGTGAAACTTACGAGTTTACCGAAATGTACCCGGAGTTTATTAAAGAAGCTGAAGCTGCCGGAGAAAATAATGCCGCCAGAAGCTTTACCTTTGCTTCCAGGGCAGAAGAGGTCCATGCCCGGCTGTACCAGGAAGCTTTAAAGGCGTTAGAAGAAGGCAAAGATTTGGAGGGCGAATTCTACATATGCCCCGTTTGTGGCAATATTGAAAAAGCAAGACCCGAACGCTGCCCAATTTGCGGTGTAGCTGGCGAGCGGTTTTTCCAGGTTTAACTTAAATGCCTTTGGGGGAGGGCAGTTTTCCTCCCTCAAAGGCTGTTTCAATATATGCCAAAATACTTTTTTTATTTGCTGGGAAAATTAAATTTAGAAAAAAAATGATTGACAAAAATTAGTTTTAGAAGTATTATTTTTAAAGATATAAAAATACTATAAAAAAGTTTCGCAAAAACTTAAAAAAGAGTAAAGGAGTGATAGTTGATGGCCTTTTTACAGGAAAAGGATATCCAGTTTCTTAAAGAAAAATTTGCCAAAGAAATGGTCAATGATGTGACCATTCACTTTTTTACCAAAAGCCCGGTATTAGCCCAGGATTGTCCTTACTGTGACCATACCAAGCAGCTTTTAGAAGAGTTAGCAGCTACCAGTGAAAAAATAAAGCTCATGGTTCACACTTATCCCACCGAAAAAGAAGCTGTGGAAAAATACGGGATTGATAAGATTCCGGCAATCGTCTTCGAAGGTACGGAAGATGTGGGTATTCGTTTTTATGGAATACCGTCCGGTTATGAATTTTCTACCGTTATCGAGACAATTATTGATCTCTCTAAAGGAAAACCGGAGTTGCCGGATAACGTTTTGGCAGAACTGGCCAAGGTAACTTCACCGGTTACCATTAAAGTTTTTGTCACCCCTACCTGACCGTACTGCCCACGGGCTGCAGTTGCAGCCAACCGGTTTGCGATGGCTAATGCCAATATTCGCGCCGAAGTTATCGAAGTTAGCGAGTTTCCGGAATTAGGGGATAAATACAACGTCTTTGGAGTTCCCAAGTCGGTAATTAACGAAACGGTAGAAATTGAAGGAGCAGCACCGGAAACGATGTTTGTGCAAAAAGTGCTGGAGGCGGTCCAGTAGAAAAGCTGCGGGCAAACCCGCAGCTTTTTGTATATTAAACCACTGCCTTGCCAAAATATTAATAAATCCGCTGCCGGAGGCAAGGTGATGGTGGAAAAAGCTTTAAAGATTATTTCACCCCTGCAGGGGTTTTTGGATAATGTTGAACCAACTCACGGTTTTCTCCTGAATAAAGCGCTAATTCAATTACAGGAAAAAAACTATAAGACAAGTTATTATGAGAGATACTACCGGCAAATTTACTGCGGCTTATATGCAGCGGATAAAGGCTGGCAAAATGTTACCCATTATTTTAATCCCCGGACCAAGAAAGGTTTGTTTATTTTTTTATCGGCCAAGGAAGCTTTTTACCAGGAGTTAAAAAACTTTCATAAATTTTCCGAACAAAAAAACCCCAAAGCTTTCTGGCATTTCGGCCGGGCGGCACATATCTTGCAGGATCTTTGTGAACCGCATCATTTAAAACCTACCTTTTTAAACGGCCACAAAAAGTTTGAACGCTGGGTGGGAGATAATATAAAGATAATAATAAGGAAACTTTATTTGCCTCCGGCCCTGCGGCCGTGGCTTACCCTGGAGATAGAATCCTTTAGCAGTAAGATCTTGGATTACTACGAATTAGTAGGAGAAAAGGCTGGAGACATTAGTTACTTCCGTGCTGCTCAAGAATTGCTGGCGGCTGCGGTTAAGCTTACCATGGATTTGTTTTTGGAGAATGAAATTTATTTTAGGAAATTTTGGTACTAAAATTCATTGTTTCTACATAACATTTTATTGGGGGCACAAAAGACTTAAAAATTAAAATTTAGCAAGGTTTAATAAGATGCGGCTGGGCAAGGAGACTTGCCCCCGTTTTTTGTTTTTTTGGTATAATGGAAGAAAAAACGGTGAGGGCAATGGAATTTGTTACTATTGAACATTATTCTGAAGAAAGGTTTACCGAAAGAAAGTCGTTATTTATTGGCCGGGCTCTCCCGGTAAACTCCGAAGATGAAGCAAGAAAGTTTATTGAAGAAATAAAAGAAAAACATAACGACGCAACCCATAACGTTTATGCTTATACTATTGAAAACAGGATTACCCGGATGAGTGACGATGGTGAGCCTTCCGGTACCGCCGGACGACCCGTTTTAGAAGCAATCATGCAGAAAAAGCTTACCAATGTGTGTGTAGTGGTAACGCGGTACTTTGGGGGAATTCTTTTAGGAGCTGGAGGCTTAATTCGGGCTTATCGGAAAGCTGCCGAGCTTTGCTTAAATAAAGCCACCATTATCACTATCAAAAAAATCCCGGTTTATGCGGTTACCGTGAGTTACGAACACTGGTCGCGGATTTTAAAGCTTGCCAATAATTTAGGTTTACCCCAAAAAGAGCCGGTATATCTTCAGGAAGTTACCGGGTATTTTGGAGTTATACCTGAACTGGAAGAAAAGTTTTTGCAGGAAGTAATTGATTTATCGTTTGGACAGGCCAAAATCCAAAAAGAAGAGGAAATGCTTGTAAAGTATAAAGAAGGAAGGTATTTGCCCGTTTAGGGGGGAGAAGATGAAAGTATTTGTGTATGGCACGTTGATGCAAAACCACAGGGCGAACTTCCTGCTTTCCCGGCAAAAGTACATAGGTCCTGGTGAGATCTATGGTTTTTCGCTGTATAAAGTGTCTAACTGGTACCCGGGAGTGGTTCCGCGGGAGGGAGACAGGGTGAAAGGGGAAATTTATGAATTAATCCATGAAGCGGAAAAGACCTTGACCAGGCTCGATGATTATGAAGGAGAAGGAAGTTTGTATCAAAGGATTTTAACAAAAGCCGTTGACCAGAAAGGCGAAGAACACGAAGTCTTTGTTTATGTTTATAACGGTACCGTGGATGAGGAAAAATATATACCCTATGAACAGCAGCCCTGGCGGGGTTAAAAACAAAAAAAGCCCTAAAAGGCTATCGTTTGGGTTGTGGGGTTTTTAAGGTTTACTCTTACCTTTTAGGGCCATACTTAAGATTTCGACAAAAAAAGCAAAAACCCTTTTATTTTAAAGCTTGATAGTAAATTTTTTTTCTAAAAATAATTTTTTTATTTTTCTTCTTTTAATTAATTCCTTTAAAACTTCCTGGACAAGACGGGGAGAAATATTAAAGTGGATGGCAATATCGGCTTTAGTTTGCGGTAGCATAAGAAGGTGAAGAACTGCTTTTTTTAGATAAGCTTGCCGAGTTGTAATATCGATAAAATTAGGATTTGTATTCAGGTGGTATAAGTATGGACATAGCCTTCCTTGGGTAATTCAAACCATTCCGTTGGTTTTCCGCAATGCATACAGTGGGCTCGGGGAGTGCCGTACTTAGCCACCACAGTTCACGCGCCACATCATCCCAGAACTTTTCCGGGTTATCCCAGGATAGTTTTAAAAGTTCGTTGAATTTTTCAATACTGCCCGCTACCGATTTTTTTACTTTTTCCGGATTGGGATAAAAAATCTTACTTTCTGTTAAAATGCAGAGTTGAAATGCTAAAATCTGCTTTTTATTGGTCAGAAAAATGGTGGTCTGTTAGATTATCTTGACAATTTATAGTTATTTAGATAAATTAAAAATAACAAAAAACCTCAGGGGTGCCGGATGAGCCCGGCTGAGAAGGCTTCGCGATGAAGAAGTCTACCCTTTGAACCTGCTCTGGGTAATGCCAGCGGAGGGAGAGGAAATAATGATAAGGTACAACCAACCTCTTCCATCTTCTGGAAGGGGTTTATTTTTTTCGGGGAGGTATTTGATGGAAATTTACCGGATTATTGATGTTAATTTAAACCGGGCCCGGGAAGGAATCCGGGTGCTGGAGGAAGTAGCTCGCTTTGGTTTGGCTAACAGAAAATTATTTGAGGAATTTAAACATTTGCGACATTTTATCAAAGAAATAGAAAAAAGTCTTGCTGGAAATCCCTTGTGGTATCGGGATGCTCAAAACGACCCGGGACAGGAACTAAGCTCAGAGGAGATGGCGAGGAATAATTTGCGGGAGGTGGTGTTAGCCAACGCCAAAAGAGCCCAGGAAAGTCTGAGGGTTTTAGAAGAATTTGGGAAGCTGTTAGATGCTGCGATTGTCCTTAATGCCAAAAAAGCAAGGTTTTTACTTTATGAGCTGGAAAAAGAAGTTTTAACCTTGATTAAGCCTTCGGTGGATTTAACCTTATACGTACTTACCGATGATGCTTACCTTAACGAAGAAAAGTTCTGGAGGGTTGTCGAAGATTGCCTGAAAAATGGAGTGACGGCTTTCCAGTACCGGGCAAAAGGAAAAAAGGGAGCCGAAATGTACCGGGAGGGGCTAAGGCTGAAAGAGCTTTGTGCAAAATATGGGGTTTCGTTTTTTGTAAACGACCGGCTGGACCTGGGTCTGGCTTTAAATGCCGATGGGGTACATCTGGGACAGGAGGATTTACTCCTGGAGGTGGCAAGAAAGCATTTTCCCGGAAAAATTATCGGGCTTTCGGCTACCAATTATGAAGAAGGGGTTTTAGGAATAAAGGCGGGAGCCGATTATCTTGGGCTTGGGCCAATTTTTCCCACGTCCACCAAGGAAGATGCCGCACCGCCCTGCGGGGTAGAAGTGATTCAGAAGCTTAAAGAGGAGTTCCCCAATTCTCCGGTAATAGCTATTGGGGGTATTGATCGGGAAAAGGTTTTTGAGGTTATTCGTGCCGGGGCCGATGGGATTGCGGTAATTTCGGCTGTATTTGGAGCGGAAAGTCCGGCTCGGGCAGTTTATGAACTACGGGAAACAATAATTAGAGCAAGGGAGTGAGCGATAATGACTCAGCTTTTAAAAGCAAAAGAGGGAGTTATTACCAGGGAAATGGAAGTAGTGGCGGCGGAGGAAAGAAAATCGCCGGAAGAAATCCGGCAAAAGGTAGCTTTGGGGGAAGTGGTAATACCCGCTAATGTTAATCACCAAAATTTGCATCCCAAAGGTATTGGAGCGGGGCTTAAAGTAAAAGTAAATGCTAACCTTGGGACTTCGGAAAATCGCTGTTTTTACGAAGATGAACTAAAAAAAGTAAAGGTGGCTATTAAAGCGGGAGCCGATGCAATAATGGACTTAAGTACCGGCGGAAATCTTGATGAAATTCGAAGGGCGATTATAAAAGAAAGTTCGGTGCCGGTAGGGACCGTACCTTTATATCAGGCGGCGGCTGAAACGCTAAATAAATACGGTGATATAAGTCGTTTGGACCCGGAACTCCTGTTTGACGTTATCGAAAAACAGGCAGCTGACGGCGTTGACTTTATGACGGTGCATGTGGGGGTGACCCGGGAAATCCTTAAGGTTCTTGACCGTTTTCCCAGGGTAACGGAGGTGGTAAGCCGGGGAGGCTCTCTGACCATTGCCTGGATGGAGAAAAACGGAAGAGAAAATCCATTGTATGAACAGTTCGACCGGCTTTTAGCTATTTGCCGGAAATACGACGTTACCTTAAGCCTGGGGGACGGTTTAAGACCGGGAAGTATTGCGGATGCTACTGACCAGCTGCAAATTATGGAATTAATGAAGCTCGGCGAACTGGTTAAGTATGCCCAAAATCAAGGCGTCCAGGTTATGGTGGAAGGCCCCGGGCATGTGCCCATCAATCAAATTGAAATGAACGTTAAACTTATGAAGCGGCTTTGCGCCAATGCTCCCTTTTATGTATTAGGGCCACTGGTTACCGACATTGCTCCGGGATACGACCATATTACTGCGGCGATTGGTGGCGCCTGGGCTGCGTATTTTGGGGCGGATTTCCTCTGCTACGTTACTCCAGCGGAGCATTTAGGATTGCCTACGGTGGAAGATGTAGAAGAAGGGGTGATTGCCTTAAAAATTGCGGCCCATGCAGCCGATTTGGCCCGGGGGAACCGGGAAGCCTGGAACCGGGATTATGAAATGAGTGTAGCCCGAAAAGAGTTAAACTGGGAACGGCAGTTTGAACTGGCAATAAATCCCGAGCGGGCCAGGAAAATGCGAATAGAGCGCGGCTCTCAAGACATAAAGAGCTGTTCCATGTGCGGGGAACTTTGTGCCATGAAAATTATGAATGAAAGGGGCGGAAAAAATGCTTAACACCCTATGGGAAATCAGGGAGAAGGTCCGGGACTTATCTCCTCTGGTGGTAAATTTAACCAATAATGTGGTGACTAATTTTACCGCAAATGTACTTTTAGCGGCCGGGGCTTCGCCGATCATGTCGGAAGGGGTAGAAGAAGCTGACGATTTAGTGAAAATTGCTAATGCAGTGGTCATAAATATCGGAACCCTTCACTCCCGTCAGGTTGAGTACTTTAAGAAAGCAGTTTATTTGGCCAATAAATATCAAAAGCCTTTGCTGTTAGACCCGGTGGGTTTGGGAGCAACCACATACCGCAACGAAACGACCTTTGAACTTTTAAATTCTGGAAATTTCACATTAATCAGGGGTAATTACGGTGAAATAAGCTTTTTGGCGGGAAATTCTGCCCAGGTTAAAGGGGTGGACAGCCAAACGTCCGATTTTGCAGCCGAAAATCTTACCGAAGTGGCTAAACGCTACAAAACTGTTGTGGTGGCAACTGGGCCGGTAGATTACGTTATTGCTGAAGGAGAATTGTATTTAAACCGTACCGGGGATATAATGCTTCAAAAAGTGACCGGAACCGGGTGTGCTCTAACCTCATTGATTGGTGCTTTTGTTGGGGTAATTGATGAACCGGCTCTTGCGGCCTTAGCGGCTTTAGCTTTTTACGGAGCGGCTTCCGAAAAAGCCCGGAAAATAAGTGCCGGTCCCGGGAGTTTTCTGGTAAATTTTATAGATTCTCTTTATAATTTAACTAAAGAAGAGTTTTTGGAGCTAACTACGGAAAAAGTTCAAGGGCTACGGTGAGAAAATGGAAGTTACAAAGATTGGGGAAGAAGGGGTTATAGCTATTGCCAAGAAAGCTACTGAAGTATCCCCCGGCGTTATTTTGGGAATCGGGGATGATGCAGCGGTAGTTGAAATTAAGGGAAAGCTCCTTGTAACCACTGATTTACTGGTGGAAAACGTCCATTTTAAGCGAAATTACACGAAGCCGGAAATATTGGGGAAAAAGGCTTTGGCGGTAAATTTAAGCGACATTGCGGCAATGGGCGGCATACCTCGCTTTTGTCTGGTGAGCCTGGCTTTGCCCAAAACCACTGAAGTTAATTTTGTTGAAGGCTTTTACCAGGGATTAAAAAGTATGGCTAAAGAGTATGGGGTTACTTTGATTGGTGGCGATACTACCGGAGCTGGCAGTGAAATAATGGTGGCGGTTACGGTACTGGGGGAAGCCTTAGAAGAAGGAGTTTTAACCCGAAGCGGAGCAAAACCCGGGGATGGGGTATATGTCTCCGGTTATCTTGGCGATAGCGCGGCAGGACTTTATTTGCTTTTAAAGGAAAAATTGGGTTTATTGCCGGAAGAAGTGGAAAAATATCTGATTTCCCGGCACCTGGAACCCGAACCCAGATTGGAGTTAGGCCAGCTTCTCTGCCGGGAAAAATTTGCTACTTCTACTAATGATTTAAGTGACGGTCTTGTGAAAAAACTTCAGGAAATAGCGCGGGCTTCTGGGGTTGAAATTACGATTAACCGGGAGAAAATACCTTTGTCTTTTGCTCTTTTAACATTCTGCCAGCAATTTACCTTAAAACCGTTGGATTTTGCTTTACACGGCGGCGAAGATTATGAACTTTTGTTTACCGTGCCTGCCGAAAAGGAGGAAGAGCTTTTTAAACTGGACTTACCGCTGTTTAAAATTGGTATGGTTACGGGATATGACGAGCGGGGAAGGGTAAAAGCTGAAGATGGGGTAGTCTTGCAGGATAGGGGTTTCCAGCATTTTTAATTATGAGGTGGAAGATATTTGCGCAGGGTAAAAATTATTTTTTTAACTTTTTTACTGGCAATTACCTTAACTAAAGCTTTTGCCAGTGCAGCTTCTCCGGCAAAGGAAATTAAACTTGTCTTTTTGGGTGATGTCTTAGCCGGCGGCAACTTAAATTATTACTACCAAAAATACGGCTATGATTATCCCTGGCAGAAGGTTAAAAAGTATTTTCAGGGTAAGCTTGTTTTTGCCAATTTAGAAAGCTGTATTTCTCTTCGGGGAAAGCCCGAAAGGAAAAAATACACTTTTCGGGGTCGACCGGAATTTTTAAAGGCTATGAAAAAGGCAGGAGTTACGGCGGTTTCGGTTGCAAATAACCACTCTGCGGATTATGGGCTGATAAGTCTTTATGATACCCTTGGCTACTTACGTCAAGAAGGGATTTACTACTCAGGGGCAGGAAGGGATGTTTATATCACGGAAATCCCCTGGCAGGGATATAAAATTGGTTTTCTTGCTTTTTCCCGGGTAATTCCTTCAACTGCCTGGGTGGCAAGCCCCAAAAAAACGGGAATCTGGTCTATTTATGAGCCGAATGTCGGTAAAATCTTAAAGTTAATCTGCGAAAATGATGCTAAATACGATCTTTTAGTGGTAAGCGTTCACTGGGGAGTGGAGAGGGATTTAACCCCAAATCCACCTGAAATAAAACTTGCCCATAAACTGGTTGAAGCGGGAGCCGATGTGGTGATGGGCCATCACCCGCATGTTGTGCAAAGGTATGAAATTTATAAAGGTAGACCAATCTTTTACAGCCTGGGTAACTTTATATTTACTTCCAGTGGTAATAAAGAAACTGCAAAAACTGTTATTGCTGAAGCGGTATTTACGGGAAGGAAACTAAAAAGTGTGGAGGTTAGGCATGGAGAAATAAAAAGAGGCCAGCCGGTCATTAAATAATAATCCCCGGTTTTTACCGGGGATTTTTCCTCAATCTTTAAGTTTGCCAGCAAAATATGCTTCATACGCGGACAAGTCAAAATAGCCGTGCCCGCTTAAATTAAAGACAATAGTTTTGGCAACACTTTCTTCCCGGCATTTAATTGCTTCATCAATAGCTGCGGCGATAGCGTGGGAAGATTCCGGTGCCGGGATAATGCCTTCGGTACGGGCAAAGGTTACTCCAGCTTCAAATACCTTTAACTGGGGATAAGCTTTAGCGGAAATAATTTTATTTTTATAAAGAAGGCTTACCAAAGGTGAATCGCCGTGGTACCGAAGTCCTCCCGCATGGATGCCCGGCGGGATAAAATCGTAGCCTAAAGTATACATCGGCATTTTAGGAGTAAGGCCGGCAACATCGCCAAAGTCGTATTTATATTCCCCTTCGGTAAGGGTTGGGCAGGCCTTTGGCTCTACAGCAATTATTTCAATATTTTCACCTTTTAATTTTTCCCGCACAAAAGGAAAGGTAAAGCCACCGAAGTTACTGCCACCGCCCACGCAGGCAATCAAGACATCGGGCTTTTCTCCCAAAAGGGATAATTCCTCATAAACCTCTTGCCCTATAACCGTCTGGTGTAAAAGGACGTGGTCCAAAACACTTCCCAAAGCGTACTTGGTCTTGGGGTCACTCATTGCTACTTCTACCGCTTCGCTGATAGCTATCCCAAGGCTTCCCGGAGAATTAGGGTCTGCTTCTAAAACCTTACGTCCGGCAGCAGTTTCCGGACTTGGGCTTTTTACCACCCGGGCGCCGAAAGTTTCCATGAAAATCCTCCGGTACGGCTTTTGGTCATAGCTTATACCCACCATATATACGGTTAACTTCAGCCCGAAAAAATTGGCGGCATAAGCTAAAGCGCTCCCCCACTGACCGGCTCCGGTTTCGGTGGTAAGCTGTTCGGTTCCATCCAGCTTGTTGAAATAAGCCTGGGCCAGAGCGGTATTAAGCTTGTGACTGCCGGAAGCGTTGGTACCTTCGTACTTAAAGTAAATTCTGGCGGGAGTATTTAGATACTTTTCTAACTTTTTAGCCCTTTTAAGTGGGGTTGGACGGTACTCGGCGTAAGCTTCCCGGACTTTTTCGGGAATTTCAATGAAACGTTCGGTAGAAATCTCCTGTTCAATTAAACTTTTAGGAAAAAGACTCTCTAAATCCGCTGGCGAGATGGGCTGACCGGTAAAGGGATGAAGAGGCGGGGGTGGAAGTTCGGGAAGGTCTGCCTTAAGGTTGTAGTAATACTTGGGTAAATTTACCTTGCTCATCTAAACTCACCTCTTCTAATATTAATTTCTAACATTATAGCAATTTAGGGCAAAAATTGGCAAGGAAATTTTAAAAATTTCTCGAAAAGTTAATTGATCCTGGTTCGGTACCATCCCCGGGTTGCGGTCAATGTTTAAAAGTATTAAACTTTAAAATAGACCTAATTATTATCCAGGAGGGGATATGATGGAAAAATTTCTGGAAGTTTTAAACACCCGACGCAGCATTAGAAAATTTCTTGATCATCCGGTGGAAAAGGAGAAAATTTTAAAAATCCTGGAAGCGGGGATGAATGCGCCTTCGGCAGGTAACGAACAACCCTGGCATTTTGTCGTTGTAACCGACCGGCAAAAAATGCTGGCCATGAAAGAAAAGCATCCTTATGCAGCTATGCTTGCCGAAGCAGCAGCGGCAATTGCTGTGGTTGCTGATCCAAAACTACTGAAATATCCCGGTCCTGGGCAGGAATTGTGGATTCAGGACCTGTCTGCAGCAACGGAAAATATTCTCCTTGCTATACACGCTTTAGGGTTAGGCGGTGTTTGGTTGGCAGTACATCCTTTCGAAGAGCGGGAGCGCGAAATAGCTAAAATTTTAGAAATTCCCGAAGGCTATCGCATTTTAAACTTGATAGCTTTGGGTTATCCCAACCAAAAGCCCGATACGACTACCCGCTTTAAAGAAGAAAGGATTCACTGGGAAAAATGGTAAACTTCCCGGCAAAACCGGGAAGTTTTTTTTTAATATCAAATGCGATAAGATTATGTTAGAGGTGATAGGATGAAGCGATTTTGGGGGTTACTTTTTTTACTCCTTTTTGGCTTTAATAAATTGGTCCTGGGTGGGGAAGTCATTGTCAAAGGCATTGTAGTTGAGTCAGATTTAGAAGGAAAGCATTACGAATTAAAAGTTACCGATTCCGGAAATTTAAGTAAACCCGAGCCCTATTATGTCTTATACGGCGAACATAACTGGCAAAGCTATGTGGGAAAGGAAGTGGTGGTGGAAGGGACCGTCTTTGACGGTTACAGTATTTACATGAAACCCGGGTTAAAGGTTACCGCGATAAGCCTTCCCGGAGAAAAGGTTAACCGCACCTTTAAGGAAAATCTTCCCTATTATTTGGGACTTGTTTTGGTTGCTGGACTTTTTGGCTACTATATCTTTTTACGGTACATTAAAAAGAAGTAAGGAGAGTTTACCGTGTATCCTATCAGTTTAAATTTAAGGGGGACCCCCGTGTTAGTAGTAGGGGGTGGTCGGGTTGCCCTTCGAAAGGTGCAAAATCTTCTCCGAGAAGGTGCAAAAATTACCGTAGTTGCCCCGAAAACTCTTCCGGAATTAATGAGTCTGGCCCAGAGCGGGCAAATTAAACTTTATCTGCGGGAATTTCAGGAAGAAGATTTATCCGGCCCCAAGTTAGTCTTTGCTGCCACCGATAATTCAGAGCTTAATAAAAGAATAGCTAATCTTTGTCAAAGACTGGGGATTTGGGTCAACGTAGCCGACAATCCCGAGGAGTCCAATTTTATTGTTCCAGCGGTTTGGCGCCGGGGAGGTTGGGAAATAGCTGTGGGGACCTCAGGGTTATCTCCCCTGGCGGCCCGCCTTTTAAAAGAAGAGCTTTCCTGGTTAATTGATCCTGCCTGGGATGATTACCTGAAATTTTGGGGGGAATTACGTAAAGCCTTAAAGGAAAGCAATATTGAGAAAAATAGGAGGGAAGAAATTTTAAAAGAAGTAGCCAAGATTTATGATTACCGGAAGTTTTGCCGGGAAAAACCTTCGGTAAAATTAATCTTGGAAAAATTTAAATAAAAATATTTTCACAAAGCAGGATTTACGAAAAATTTTACGAATTATCTTAATAAAAATTGAATATTGTAACTTTAAGGTGCCTTTACGGCTTAAAAGGGAAGTCCGAGCCCAAAAGTTTTGGGTAACGGCGCGGTCCCGCCACTGTAAGTAGGGAGTTACCCTAATATATCCACTGGTTTTTACCGGGAAGGATAGGGTAACGATGAACTACAGCCAGGAGACCTGCCTTAAAGTTTGGTTCGAAACCTACGCGGATAGGTGGAGAACGGGAGTTTGGTTATAAGTCCCCTTCTACCGGCGTAGGAGGGGATTTTAATTTTTAAAAAGGATGGTGGAGGGCATGTTAAAAACCAATTTTCGCTTATTGTTTCTGTTAATTTTTCTTTTAATTCCCACCCCGGTTCTTGCCATGCATATTATGGAAGGGTTTTTACCGGTAAAATGGGTGATTTTCTGGGATCTTGTTACTCTACCTTTTATAATGGTAGGTTTTATCCGTTTGCAAAGGGAAGCTACCCAGGGGCCGGGAGCGAAACTAATGTTAGCTTTTGCCGGAGCGTTTATCTTTGTTTTATCGGCGCTAAAAATGCCTTCGGTAACGGGCAGTTGTTCCCATCCTACCGGAACGGGGTTGGCTGCAATTTTATTTGGGCCCTTTATCACAACCGTATTAGGTTTTATTGTTTTGATTTTTCAGGCTCTTCTTTTAGCCCACGGTGGCCTTACCACCCTTGGTGCTAATACTTTCTCCATGGCAGTTGCTGGACCACTGGTAGCTTACGGGGTTTATAAAGGGTTACAGAAAGCCGGAATTAATAGTAATTTTAGCATTTTTTTAGCGGCCATGCTGGGAGACCTGGTCACCTATATCGTTACTTCGGTCCAACTGGCGTTAGCCTTTCCGGGAAGTTCTCTTTTTTTAAGTGCTTTAAAATTTATGGGAATCTTTGCCTTAACCCAAATTCCTTTAGCTATAAGTGAAGGGATTTTAACGGTTTTAACCTATAATTTCTTGAGCCGTTATGAAGATGCCAAAATATGGGTAGAAAAGGGTGAGCATTAATGAGAACGTTTACCAATATCATCCTGCTAATTTTGGTAATAGCGTTAATTGCGGTTCCCATGTTTTTAGTTAAAGGGGAATTTTCCGGCGCCGATGAATTAGCCTCCCGGGTGATTGAAAAGCAAGACCCCAATTATAAGCCCTGGTTTTCCCCCGTCTGGGAACCGCCCAGCGGCGAGATAGAGTCGTTTTTATTTGCCCTGCAGGCGGCTTTGGGAGCTGGGGTTGTGGGATTTTATCTGGGGTACTTGAAGGGAAAGAAGGAAGGAAAAAATGTTAACGGAACAGTTGGCTTATCAAAGTCCTTTAAGGAAAATTGACCCTGTTTATAAACTTCTTTTTTCCTTTACGCTTTTATTCCTGGGGTTAACAGCTCCCAATCCTTTTTTTACCTTACTCCCTACCCTTGGGGTAGTAAGCTTTTTTCTGGTGAGAAAGGGAAAAATCCCCGGGCAAATTTATCTTAAGTACTTGCTTTTACCGGGAGGTTTTTTGCTGGCAAGCTTAATCGGGATAATGATTGACTTCCGGCCAGCTCCTTATGTTAACTGGCAAAATTTGTTTTTGGCTTTAAATGCCGGCGGTCGTGCCCTTACTTCTCTTCTGGGTTTGTATTTTTTAATTTTTACCACTCCCCTCCTGGATTTAATAGCGGGACTTTCGAGATTTGGTATTCCTCAATTTATAATTGAAATAATTATTTTTATTCACCGGTTTATTTTTATATTCTTCGAAATAGCCGGGGAAATCATTAAAGCCCAGGAGGCAAGGCTGGGCTACCGAAATTTTCGCCGGGGCATCTACTCCTTTTCTCTCTTAACTACCGGGATTTTTAAAGGAGGATTGGCCCGGGCGGGACAAATGACCATTTCTTTAGAAAGCCGGGGATACAACGATAAAATAGTTTTTTTGCAACCGGATTATCAAAATCAAAATTACCCCTTGCTATTTTGGGGAATAGTAGTTGTGCTGGCGCTCTTTACTTATGGAGGTGCTTTTATTTGGAGGAGCTTTTAACCGTAAAAGGATTAAAATACGTATATCCAACGGGAAATGTGGCTTTAGACGGCTTGAATTTGGAGATTAAAAAAGGTGAGCGGCTTTTTGTCTTAGGGGAAAATGGCGCCGGAAAAACCACTTTTTTTCTCCACTTAAACGGGATTTTAAAACCAACCGCCGGAGAGCTATTTTGGCGGGGGGAAAAGTTTTCGTACAAAAGGGATTTTCTGTTACGACTTCGGCAAAAAGTTGGGGTGGTGTTTCAGGATCCGGAGACCCAGCTTGTTGCCGGTACGGTAGCGGAAGAGATATCTTATGGGCTTTTTAATCTCGGGTATGCGGAAAGTAAAGTGTGGGAAAAGGTGGAAGAAACCTTAAAAGAGCTCGGAATTTGGGAGTTAAGAGACCAGCCGATAGCTTCGCTTAGCCTGGGTCAAAAAAAGCTTGTCGCCCTGGGAGCAATTTTGGCGATGGAGCCGGAGCTTTTAGTTTTAGATGAACCGACGGCGTTTTTGGACCGGTATCACACCCGCCTCTTTTTAAATATTGTTGAACGGCAGTGGCAAAAAGGGATTACGATTGTCGCTGCTACCCATGAAATTGATTTGGCGTATCGTTTTGCCGACAGGGTAGCGGTTTTACATGCCGGAAAACTTTTGGCCTCAGGGCCGCCCGAAGAAATTCTCCTGGAATCCCGGATTTTGGAAAGCGCGAACCTGGAAGAGCCATGGCTTTTAAGGGGCAGCAAAATTTTAAAAGATAGCGGGCGGCTTTTAGCTCACGAATATCCGGTAAAAGAGGAAAAAAAGTTCTGGGAAGTACTTAACCGGGTAAAAACTCCCCGTTACGGGGTAACTACCGGTACTGTAGCCGCGGCAGCGGCTTTGGGAGCAGCCCGTTTCTTGCTCCTGGGGGAAAAAATGAAGGCAATTACCATTAATACGCCGGCAGGAATAACTTTTACTTTAACCCCGGAAATTTTAGAGAAAAATGCGACGGAAGCGGTTTGCGGCATTAGAAAAGAGGCAGGAGATGATCCGGATGTCACCGATCAGGCTTTAATCATAGCCCGGGTACGCCGGCAAAACTTCCCGGGGATTACCATAAAAGGAGGACGGGGAGTGGGAGTTGTTACGGAACCGGGGCTTGCTGTACCGGTGGGAGAAGCGGCAATTAATCCGGTTCCGCGGCAACAAATCAAAGAAGCGCTGGAGCCGTTAATTTTGGGCGGGGAAACGGGGTTGGAAGTGATTATTGAAGTGCCCGAAGGGGAGAAGCTTGCGTCACAAACATTAAATCCGATTTTGGGGATTAAAGGCGGTATTTCCATCCTGGGTACCCGGGGTATTGTCGTACCTTACTCCCGGGAAGCTTATATCGAGTCCCTGCAACTCCAGCTAAAAAGAGCGTTATATTTGGATTTAAAAAGACTTGTTTTTGTTTTGGGCAATAAAAGTAAAAAAGTAGCCCAGAGGTTAAATGTTCCTGCTGAAGCTATTGTCGAAACTGGTAATTATCTGGGGGATATGCTGAAGATTTCTGAGAACGAAGGGATAGAGAAAATTTTAATAATAGGGTACCTGGGAAAACTTATTAAAACTTACCTTGGCATTTTAAACCTTCACAGCCAGGTGGCCCGGGGCCAAAAGGAGGCTTTAGCGTTATTTTTATATTCTCTTGGAGAAAGTCAGGAGTTAATTAATAAAATTTACTCCACCAAAAATATGGAGCAGGCCCTGGAAATTTTGAAGAGCGCCGGGAAAGACCATTACCTGCCTTTACTTGCCCGGGCGGTTAAAGAAAAGTTAAAGAGCTATTATAGCGGTCTTACCATGGATGTGGCTTTTACCGATATATCGGGGGCGATTATTGCTACAACCTTTGACCGCCTTGAGGAGGGATGGCCGTGGGATGGGTAAAAGTCGTGGGGGTCGGTCCGGGTAGTCCCGAGTATCTTACTAAAATTGGCGAAAGGGTAATTGGGGAGGCGGATTATGTAGCCGGGGCGGAAGAACTTTTAAAAACTTTTGCTCCGGATAAAAAACATCTATCTTTTGGTGAGTTTGGTGCGGTTTTAAAGCAAATAAAAGATTTATCAAGAAGTTTTAATATTGCTCTTCTTTTGCGGGGCGATACCGGCTTTTACAGTTTATTAAGAAAGATTGAAAGAGAAAATCCAGGACTTGTTACCGAGGTAATACCGGGGATAAGTTCGGTGCAGTTAGCTTTTGCCCGCTTGAAAAAATTGTGGGATGGGGCTGCTTTTTATTCTTTGCATGGAAGAGCCCTGCCGGAAAAATTAAAGGATGAGTTTACGGTCCATGTATTTTTATTAGGAGAGAAAATCGATACCTCTTCCCTAAAACAACTTTTGCAAAAACACGGCCTGGAGGGAGCTTCTTACTATTTACTTTATGATTTAAGCTATCCGGAAGAAAAAATTATAAAGCTTTCCTTTGCCGATTTACCTCCAGAGCTTTCAGGGAGGGGGATATTAATTGCTGAAAGATGAAGATTTTTATCTACCCGGAACTCCTTATACCAAAGAAGAAATCCGGGCAGTTCTTTTAAAAAAGCTTAACCTGAAAGGCGATGAGGTGGTTTACGAAGTAGGGTCAGGCTCGGGCACTATTACGGTGGAGCTGGCTTTAAGTCTTCCCCGGGGTAAAGTATATGCTTTTGAAAAAGACCTTCAGAGGCTTACCGTAATTAAAGAAAATCTACGAAGATTTTCGGTAAGGAATGTGGTTTTACTACCCCAGGCCTTACCCTGTGATTTATCCGCCTATCCTCCACCGGATATGGTGGTAATTGGTGGAAGTTCTAATTTAAAAGAAGTATTAAAGCAAGTTGGGGCCTGTTTGAAAAATGGTGGGGTCCTTGCCGGTTTGGCAGTTACCCTTGAATCATTAGCTATTTACCAGGAGTTTTTTCAAAACAGCTCTTTTACCGATTTTGACGGGATTAGCATAGCGGTTACCAGGTTTAAAAAAGCAGGAAGCTATCATATCCTGAATGCGCAAAATCCCGTATTTATCTTTACCGGAAGGAAAAAGGGGGAAAAAAATGGCTAAACTTTACGTGGTTGGTGTTGGTCCGGGGGACCCCGAGCTTATTACGGTGAAAGCTATGAAGATTTTGCGAGGGGTACGGGTTTTAGTTTTTCCCGGAAAAAGGGCTTTTAAAGTTGTGGAAAGTTTTCTTTCAGATGATAAAGAAATTCTCTTTTTTAATTTTCCCATGGTGGAAGACGAGGGGCAAAAACGGGAAGCGGCGCACACCTTTGCCCAAAAAATTTTAGAGTATTTAAACCGGGAAGAAGTTTCTTTTTTTACCCTGGGAGACCCGGGTTTATACAGTACCGCTGGATATTTATTGGAGGCGCTAAAACAGTTAGGTTTTGCAGGGGATATAGAAATAGTTCCGGGGATAAATTCCTTTTCACTGGCAGCCGCTAAGTCTTTCTTTAACCTGGCTTTTGAAGATGAAAAGGTAGAAATCCTATCGACTTTGCCGGAAGATTTTACTTTTGAGCCCAAAACTACCTATGTTTTTTTAAAACTTTCCTCCTATTACGACCGCTTTTTAGAGCTGGTAAAGGAAGCAAAGATCCAGGGATATTATTTTAAAGAGCTTGGTACCGAAGAGGAAAAAATCTGTTCTTTTAATGAACTTCCCGAAAAAACCGGGTATTTTTCCCTGGCCCTGGCGAAGAGGGGGACTTAGCCGTGAAAGTTTATTTAGTAGGCGCCGGACCTGGAGATCCCGAGTTAATAACTGTTAAAGGGAAAAAACTTTTAGAGGAAGCTGATTTAATTGTTTATGCAGGCTCCCTGGTTAATCCCGGACTTTTGGAATATGCCAAACCGGAGGCGGTGAAAGTTGATTCGGCGCCCAGGACTTTAGAAGAAATAGTGGAGATAATGGTCGAGTATGCTCGAGCCGGAAAAGTTGTCGTACGCTTGCAGACCGGAGACCCATCCCTCTATGGGGCAGTAGAGGAACAAAAAAGAGCTTTAAAAGCCTATGGAGTTGAGCTGGAATGGGTGCCGGGAGTTAGCTCTTTTCTTGGTGCGGCTGCCCGCCTGGGTTACGAATTAACCGTTCCAGACGGTACCCAGACGGTAATTTTAAGCAGGGTTGCCGGGAGAACACCGGTGCCGGAAAAAGAAAACTTAGAGGAATTGGCTAAAATTGGGTCAACCCTTGTGCTCTTTTTAAGTGTGGATAAAATCGACGAGGTTGTCGCCCAAATTTCCCGGGTAAGAGCTCTTGATACTCCGGTAGCGGTAGTTTATAAAGCTACTTTTCCCGAAGAAAAAATTATTACCGGTACTTTAGCGGATATTGCTCAGAAAGTAAAAGAAGAAAAGATAAACAAAACCGCCCTTATCTTTGTAGGGGAGTTTTTAAATCCGCCCCCTACTCGCTCAAAATTATATGCTCCCGATTTTACTCATGGTGGGAGAAGAAAAGGTGATTAAGAATTTAATAATTTTTTACTTTACCGCAGCCGGCGAAACTCTGGCCCGGCGCTTTTTAACCCTAAAGCTTGGGGGGAACGTTACTCTCTTTTCCGGTAAAAGCGCGGAAATTAAAAACTGTCTTAAAAAAAACTGGAACAACGATACAGCTTTTCTTTTTATCGGAGCCTTAGGAATTGCGGTTCGCTTAATTGCTCCGTTTATCAAAGATAAGTTTTCCGACCCGGCGGTAGTTGTAGCCGATGAAACGGGTAAATATTTTATAAGCGTTTTATCCGGCCATTTTGGTGGGGCAAATGAAATTTGTCAACTTTTAGCCCAAAAGCTGGGGGGAGAAGCGGTAATTACCACCGCCACCGATGTTCAGGGAAAAGTTGGCTTGGATGTTTTAGCCAGAAAATACGTGTTAAGGTATGCTGACCGGGAAGTTTTTAAAAGGGTAAATGCTGCCTTAGCCCGGGGAGAAGAGGTTAAGTTTTTTGCCAGATCTTTGCCTTCCGATTTTCCCTATCCTTACCTGGCAGAAATTGAAGAGGAGTTTTCTGGCATTAAAGTATTGATTTCGCCGTATCTTATTGCTCTAAAACCCAATGAATACCAGCTCTATCCTCCGGCGGTTTGGGTGGGTATAGGCTGTCGCCGGGGAGTAGAGTTTACCCTGCTGGAAAAGGCAGTTCTCGAAGCTCTACAAGAGGGCGGTGTTTCTTTAAAAGGTGTTGCCGGAATAGCCAGTATCGATCTTAAAAAAGATGAGACTGCTCTCCTGGAGCTGGCAGCGAAATACGGGCTTAAAACAAAATTTTTTACGCGGGAGGAACTTTTGGAAGTAATTAATAAAAAAAATTTACAACAATCTTCTAAAGTTTTAACAAAAGTAGGGGTGGGAAATGTATGCGAAGCGGCGGCTATCAAAGCGGCAGGGATGGGGAATTTAATATTGCCCAAGAAGATTTTTCCCAAAGTGTCAGTAGCTCTGGCGGAAGCCTTGCGGTGGTGGGAATAGGACCGGGAGGAAAGGAAGAACTGACTCCTTTAGCCTTAAGTTACCTCCAGCAGTGTACGGTAATAATTGGTTATAAAACCTATATTGATTTAGTTAAATCTTTAATTGGTGAGAAAAAATTAGTGGCTTACGGTATGAAGGAAGAACAAGCGCGAGCTTTAGAAGCTATCAACCTTGCTCTTTCGGGGGAACGGGTAGTGGTGATCTCCGGCGGTGATGCTGGAGTTTATGGAATGAGCGGGGTGGTATTAGAGGCTCTAAAGGAGAAAAATATTTCCCCCCGGAAAGTAAATTTAACAATTATTCCGGGTATTACTTCTGCTTTAAAAGCAGCAAGCTTGCTGGGATCACCTTTAAACCATGACTTTTGCTTGATAAGTTTATCAGACCTCTTAACTCCCTGGGAGGTAATTGAGAAACGGCTCCGGCATGCAGCTTTAGGAGATTTTGCTATCGCCTTGTACAATCCCCAGAGTCACCGGAGAAAGAAGCTAAGGAGAGCCATTGAAATTTTGCTGGAGTATAAAAATCCAGCTACACCGGTTGGTATTGTTCGGGAGGCCGGAAGATTGGGAGAAGAAATCAAGCTAAAAACTTTAGCGGAAATTACCGAAGAGGATGCCGATATGCGCACGGTAATAATTATCGGAAATAGCCAGAGCTATTTTTATGAAAACTTTATTATTACACCCCGGGGGTATAAGTGGTGATTTTATTGCTGGGAGGTACCAGTGAAAGTATTTTAATTGCCGATTTGCTCGAAAAAAAAGGTTTACCTTTTATTTTATCGGTGGCGTCAAATTTGGGCCTTATGCGGTTTAAAAAATATGAAAAACCTTTGCGGGCTGGAGTCCTGGATTTTCATGGCCTTCTGGAGTTTGTTCAGAAAAATGGGATAAAGTTAATAATTGATGCTACCCATCCCTTTGCTAAAAATGCCAGTGAAAATGCTATCAGGGCGGCCCAGGTATTAAATATACCCTATATCAGGTTTGAGCGCCCCAGGGATGAATTAAAAAATTCCCTTATCATAGAGGCCATTGATTTAGAAGCTGCACTAAGAGAACTGCCGCAACTTGGTAAGCGTCCATTAATAACTGTGGGAGTAAAAATGCTTCCGGAAATCATCAGAAAAAGTGCTGTTTTAGGGCAAAAGCCGGTAGTCAAAGTTTTGCCCCTAACGGATAATTTTACCCTTTTGGATGGTTTAGGAATTCCTCTCGAGGACCGGCTTTCCTTTTGGGGTCCAGGAAGCCGGGAGCTTATTTCTCAGCTAATTAAATTTTATTCCCTGACCGGTCTTTTGACCAAAGAAAGCGGTGATTTAGGAGGAGAAAGGGAAAAGGTAGAAAGCTTTTTAAGTCAGAGTTTACCGGTAATTTTAATAAAACGTCCTGAGGTTTTTTACCCTCAATCGGTATCCACACTGGACCGGTTGGAAGAAATTTTAACATTGGAGGCGGAAAAATGGAAAAAGCAGTAGTTTTGCTGGCTCACGGTTCCCGGGTGGCGCAAGCGGTGGAGAAATTTCGCGAAGTGGTAGGAAAGTTAAGGGAGCGCTTTCCCTTCCGGCTCGAGGAGGCGTTCATGGTAAGGGCTAATCCCAATTTAAAGGAAGCGCTTTTAAGGTTGTATCAGGAAGGATACCAGGAAATAGCCGTTTTCCCGGTTTTTCTATTTGAAGGTCTTCATTTAGTGCACGATATTCCTGAAGAAATTGACCAGTTAAAAGCCCAGTATCCCGATTTAAAGATTACGGTTTATAAACCTTTAGGTGAAAAAGAACAATTTATTGAATTTTTAGCGGCGGTGTTGGCCAATGAATTATGAATTTTTAATTAATCCCCGGGAGATTGAACAGAAAAGTTTTGCCATTATTGAAAGTTTAACGGGACTTGGCAATACTCCTGAAGACCAGGTAATTAAACGGGCCATCCATGCATCAGGTGATCCGGAAATCAGAAAGGATTTTCGTTTTCATCCCGCGGCTATCGACCGGGGGCTTGCCGCTTTAAAAAACAAAAATTTAATTATTACCGATGTGGAAATGGTCCGGGCGGGAATTACCGGTTATGCCGGCGAGGTAGCCTGCGCGATTCGCGAGGAAGCGGTTAAAAGAAAAGCTTTAGAAAATAAAGTTACCCGGGCTTATCAGGCGATGATGGAGCTAAAAGAGCGAATGGATGGAGCGGTTATAGCAATTGGTAATGCCCCAACAGCTCTTTTAGCGGTGATTGAACTCATAAAGACCGGGGTAGAGCCGGCGCTGGTGGTGGGAGTGCCGGTGGGCTTTGTTGGAGCAAAAGAAAGTAAGGAACTTTTGCTGAACTGTGATGTGCCGTATATCACGTTACTGGGTACTAAAGGGGGTAGTACCATTGCGGCAGCAATAGTTAATGCTTTAATTAAATTATCCAGGACCGGAGGGAAATAAAGTGAAGGTGTTAATTACCGGTGGGGTGCGTTCGGGCAAAAGTAGTTTTGCGGAAAAGTTAGCGACCTCTTTCGGGGAAAAAGTGGTATATGTGGCTACCGCTACTGCCGGGGACGAAGAGATGCGTGAGCGGATTGCCAAACATCAAAGCCGTCGTCCCCCTAACTGGGTCACGGTGGAGGAGCCGGTAAATTTACGGGACGTTCTTTTAACAGCCCGGGGAGATGCGGTTCTGGTCGATTGTCTAACCCTCTGGGTTACCAATTTACTTCTTAAAGAAGAAGATGTGGTTGGTAAAGCTTATGAAGTAGTAGAAATATTTCCCAGGATTACCGTTCCGCTTATCTTTGTTACCAACGAAGTAGGTTCAGGAATTGTTCCCGATAACCCGTTAGCCCGTAAGTTTAGGGATGTAGCCGGCCTTGTCAACCAAGTTTTTGCAAAGTATTGCGATGAAGTTTACCTTACCGTGGCGGGAATACCGGTAAAAATCAAGGGGGTGAACTAATGGCCAGGGCGATAATGTTTCAGGGAACCGCCAGCCATGTAGGAAAATCGGTGCTGACTTTAGCTTTAGCCCGGGTGCTTTATCTGGACGGCTTTAAAGTTGCCCCCTTTAAAGCACAAAATATGGCTCTAAATTCCTACGTAACCCTGGATGGCGGAGAAATGGGTAGAGCCCAGGTAGCCCAGGCGGAAGCCTGCGGGTTAGAGCCCCGGGTAGAAATGAACCCGGTTTTATTAAAACCCTCGTCCGATAAAGGTAGCCAGGTTATAGTTCTGGGGAAACCCATCGGTCACTATTCGGCCAAGAGCTACCATCTTGAGCGGCGCAGTATGGTTTGGGAAGCGGTAAAAAAAGCTTACGAAACTTTAGCTCAAGAATTTGATTTTATTGTGATTGAAGGTGCTGGAAGTCCGGCGGAAGTAAATTTAAAAGCTTCCGACATTGCCAATATGAAAACCGCTTTTTTAGCCAATGCCCCGGTTATTTTAGTGGCCGATATTGACCGGGGAGGAGCGCTTGCTTCCCTGGTGGGGACAATGGAACTTTTAGAGCCCGAGGAAAGGAAAATGGTGTGCGGCTTTATCTTAAATAAATTCCGGGGAGACCTGGAATTATTAAAGCCTGCCCTTACTTTTTTGGAAGAAAAAACCGGTATTCCGGTTTTGGGGGTAATGCCTTACATTCCCGAACTTTTAATACCCGAAGAAGATTCGGTAAGTTTGGAAGAAACTGTTAGTAACCGGGAGAAAGATTTAAAAATTGGCGTGGTGTGGTACCCCAGGATTTCCAATTTTACCGATTTTGAAATATTCCAGTATGAACCGGACGTGGAGCTTATTTACATCAAAACTCTTCAGGATTTTCGGGACGATTTTGACCTGGTAATATTGCCGGGAAGTAAAAACACCGTAGCCGATTTAAACTATTTAAAACAAAGGGGCCTTGACCAAAAGCTCTACGCTTATGTAGAGAAAGGAAAACCCCTGATTGGAATTTGCGGGGGTCTTCAGATACTTGGAGAAAAGATTTTGGATCCCGATTTGGTGGAAGGGAAGGAAACGGAGGTTAAAGCCTTAGGAATCCTCGATACTGTTACCGAATTTCGCGGGGATAAAATTACCCGGCGGACAAGTACCCGGGTTACCAGGGCCGATGGCTATTTCTTTCTCCAGAGGGAAGAAATCTCCGGCTACGAAATTCACCACGGCCGAACTTTTCTTTCAGGGGAAAGAAGTGATGTATTGGATAATACGGAAAATCCGCTGGTATTTGCCCGCGGCAGAGTTCTTGGTACCTACCTGCACGGGCTTTTTGATAATGACTTTTTTCGCCATCGCCTTTTAAATCGGTTGCGGCGGGAAAAAGGGCTTGACGGGATTGAAAACCGCCCGACTTCCTTAAAAAACCTGCGCCAGGAAAATTATGATAAAATAGCCCGGGTGTTCAGGGAAAACGTTAACTTGAAGAAAATTTACGAGATTCTGGGGATCTGAGATGAAAGGAATTTTTATTACCGTGGTTATTGCCTTGATACTGGACATTGTCTTTAAGGATCCAGGGCAAGATTATCATCCGGTAGCTTTAATTGGTCGTTATATTGCTTTTATAGAAAAAAAGCTTTACCCGAAAAAGCCTGCCAAGAAAGCCTTAATCCTTTGCGGTGGTTTGCTGGTAGGGCTGACCTTATTGCCGGTAAGTTTCATAGCTTTTATCTACCAGCATTTTACCCAGAAGCTACCTTTTCTTTTCCAGGTTGTTTTTCAGGGGGGCGGGCTGTTTTTTGCCATAGCCCCTACCGGTTTGGCTTTTTCGGTTAACACCATAAAAAACCACCTGAAAGATGGTAACCTTGCTGAAGCCCGAAAAAGTCTTGGAATGATTGTTAGCCGTGATACCCGGGAATTACCGGTGACGGAAGTGGTAAGGGGAAGTTTGGAGAGCCTTGCCGAAAATACCGGCGATGGGGTAGTGGCTCCCATATTCTGGTATTTAATTGGAGGACTTCCTGGAGTATGGTTTTACAGGACGGTTAACACTTTAGACAGCATGGTGGGCTATAAAAGTGAAAGGTATCTTTATTTCGGGCGCATTGCGGCAAAATTGGATGATCTTTTAAATTACCTTCCCGCCCGCATCACGGGAGTTTTAATGGTTTTAGCAGCATTTATCTTAAGATATGACTGGAAAAGGGCAATAAAAACCTGGCTTAGAGATGCTAAAAAACACCCGAGCCCCAACGGCGGAATTCCCGAAAGCGTCCTGGCGGGAAGTCTTGGGGTCAGGCTTGGAGGCGAAAACATTTACCACGGGCAGAAAAGCTTTCGGGCTTATTTAGGTGAACCGCTAAATCCGTTAACTCCGGAGGTAATAGATAAAGCTTTAAAGCTTTTCTGGTTTACAGTATTTTTAATGGTTTTGCTTTTTGGCGGTTTCTCTACGGTAGGAGGGGTATGATGAAAGGGTTTATTATAAGTGGTACTACTACAGGAGCTGGCAAAAGTACCTTAACCGTTGGTATCTTAGCAGCTTTAAAACACTTGGGCTTAAAGGTGCAGGCCTTTAAGGCTGGGCCTGATTACCTGGATCCTACCTACCACCGTTTAGCGCTTGCTAAACCTACCTATAACCTCGATGAGATCCTGACTTCTCCGGGATTGGTGCGCCGTCTTTTTTACGAAAAAGCTAAAGCAGCGGACGTGGCGGTAGTGGAGGGGGTAATGGGCTTATTTGATGGCCGGGACGAAAAGTTTACCGGAAGTACCTATCGCTTAGCCAGGTTTTTAAATCTTCCGGTAATTTTAGTGGTCGACGCCCAGAATCTTGGTACCACCGTAGCAGCTCAAGTTTACGGTTATCTTAAATTTAAAAAAGATATCAAAATTGCCGGGATTATTTTAAACAAAGTTTCGGGGAAAAACCATGCGGAACACCTCTTATCTGCCTTGAAACCGTTAGGGGTTAAGGTTTTTGGGGTGTTTTACCAAAACGAACTTCCCAGACTTAAATCCAGGCATTTAGGTCTTATCCCGGCCACCGAAGAGCAGAATATCCTGGAAATTATTAAAGAAATAAAAGATAAAGTGCTGGCAAAAATTAATTTTGCTGACTTGCTGGCAACTTTACCGGAGTTAACTGTTCCAAAAAAGCTTCCGGCAATTAAATACCCCGATTTAAAAGGAAAGCGCGTAGCTTACGCCTTTGATAAAGCTTTTAATTTTTATTACCAGGAGGCAATTGAGTATTTGAGAAGATCTAACGCCGAAGTCTTTGCGGTAAGTCCCTTAAACGATTCCGATTTTCCTCCCGTAGACTTACTTTTTTTGGGGGGTGGTTATCCCGAGCTTTTTGCCAGGGACTTATTTTTAAACCAAAAATTTATCCAGAATTTAAAAAAGAAAATCCAGGGTGGTCTTAGAGTTTATGCGGAATGCGGCGGTTTTATTTATTTAACTTCCGGCGTTAAGGTTAAGGAGCAAACTTATCCTTTGACCGGTATATTACCCGGGGAAATGGAATTAACCGATAAACTTCAGGGCCTTGGTTATTATCGGGGAAAGCCGGTTGGAGGCTACCTCGGGAAAAATTTTCAAAAGGAAATCTGGGGGCATAAATTTCATTACTCCACTTATACAGGGCCGCAGGACAATCCTGCGTATCTCTTGCAGAAAAACGGACGGGAAGCCTTTGATGGGGTGGCGAGAGATAATATTTTTGCCTCGTTTTTACATCTTAATTTCTACGGTAAGGCCGATTTAGTAAAGACCCTTGTAGGTGGAAGAAAAGGATGAAAATAAAAGCGTATGTTTGCGGTACGGCGGGAGAACTGGTTCAGGGAAGTATTGGAGGAAAAGATTTTTTATTAACTGCCCCGGTTAACATAGGGAATATAGTTGAAATTGCTCTTAACGAAAAACTTGATATTCCCGAAGATCGACCCAAAATCAAGCGGTTAGTGGAAATATTTTATAGTAAGTTTTCGATTAAACATAAATTTACCATAAAAGTTACGAGAAATCTTCCCGAAGGCCGGGGCATGGGCAGCAGCACGGCGGATTTAGCCGGAAGTTTGGCTGGGATGTTAAAGCTAAGTGGAATTAGAATTAACCGCGGGGAGTTTTTAAAAATCTTAACCCAGGTTGAGCCCACCGATGGGAGCTTTCTTCCGGGAATTTCTCTCGTTGACCACCGCCGGGGGAGTTTTTGGTACCGAATAGCGGCGGCAAAAAATTATAAAATATTTTGGATTGATACCGGCAAAGCGGTAGATACGATTGCCTTTAACCGGCGGGAGGACTTAAAGGAGCTAAATCGGCTTAAAGAGCCCAAAGTGCGACAGGCGCTCAAAATGGTGTTCTGGGGTTTAAAAACCGATAATCCCTATCTTTTTGGGCGGGGGGTGACCGTTGATGCTTTTGCCCACCAGTTAATATTGCCTAAGGAGGAACTTTTCTGGGTTTACAGGGTTGGTAAAGAACTGGGAGCGGTGGGGGTTAACGTGGCCCATAGCGGCAGCGGGATTGGCCTTTGGTTTCATAATTCGTGGTCGCAGGAAAAAGAAGAAATCTTAAGAAAAGAGTTTTCTTCCTATACATGCCGGGTATTAACCCTGGTGGATGGAGGAATTACTTTGGAGGTTCATGATGCTTGAACACGGAGGAAATAAGCAACTTTTTTACGAAAAATACGGGGTTTTACCGCGTTACGATTTTAGCGCCAATTTAAACCCCCTGGGTCCACCCAGAGACGCTCTTAAACTTTTGCGGGAAAACTTAAAGGAGTTAATTTCTACCTATCCCGATTATCGGTACCGGGAGTTAGAAAAGGCGGCTTACGGGTATTTTCAAAAGGAAGAAGTAGTTCTGGGAAACGGGGCTTCGTCCCTTTTAAACTATTTACTTTTTTATCTAAAACCTTCCCGGGGGTTAATTATCGGACCTACTTTTAACCTTTACGAAAAAACGCTAAGAAATCGCGAGATACCGGTAGAAAAGCTGGACTGTGCTTTAGAGGAGAAAGGGTATAGTAATGCCAGGGCTTATCTTTTGCAAAAAGGCCGGAAGGGAGATTTATTGTTGATTTGCCGGCCAAACAACCCCGATGGCTCTGCCTGGCCCGTAAGTGAATTATTTAAATTAATTGCTTTATGTCAGGAAAAAGGGATAAAGCTTCTTTTAGATGAAAGTTTTGCCGATTTTATGGAAGATGAGAGGGAAATCTTTTGGCGAAATTCCGGAAAGTTAAAAGATGTCTATATCTTAATTTCCCTTACCAAAATTTTTGCCATTCCCGGTTTAAGGCTTGGAGCTTTAATCTTACCGGAAAAGGATTATAAAGATTTTAAAAAATTTTTACCGGAGTGGGAGATAAATAATCTGGCAGCGGAGATAGGGCCGGTACTTTTTGCCCAGAGGGATTATCTGTTAAAAACCAGAGCTTTAATAAAAAAAGAAAGGGAGTATTTAAGCCAAAATCTTTTTCGTCTTGGCTTTCAGGTTTTGCCGTCTAAAGCAAATTTTTTAATGGCTTATCTTCCTGAAAGTATCAGCTCAGAACAGCTTCTTTCTGAACTGGCAAAATACCGGATAGCTGTAAGACCGCTCCAAAATTTTGGCTTGAAACGGGAAGCGGTGCGGATTGCGGTAAAAACCCGGAAAGAAAACCGGGTGCTTATAAATACCTTAAAAAATATTTTATTCAAGACTCACGGTAAAAAGTCAAGGACCAAGAAATGGAAATTAGAAAAGTAGGGGCTAAAAAAGGCAATAATAACCCTCTCCAACTATATGGTAATAGTTGGAAAATAGCAGAGAAGAGAAAAGGTTTTATTCAAGAACTATTTCATCACCGTCCCTTTGTAGATTTGGCCTTTGCTCAGCAGGGCAAAGACCAGCCTTACTAATTTGCGGGCAGTTAGAACCAGCGCTCGCTTATGTTGATGCTTGGTAACTTCGTGATACTTGCTCTGGTAGTAGGCCTTATACTCCTCGTTGTGCACCCGCAACGAGTTGGCGGCCTGGACCAGGTAGTAACGCAGGTACCGGTTGCCACTTTTTGTCAGGCGGCGTTCTTCGGCGTCAAAATCACCTGATTGGTAGCGGGTCCAGGTAAGGCCGGCATATTGAGCCAGAGCGGCTTGATCTTTGAAACGTTTGATATCGCCAATTTCGGCTATAATACCAGCAGCCGAGATGGGACCGAGGCCTTTTACGCTGGTCAGAGTTTGAGGTATGGCTTCTAACTCCCGGCAAATGACTTTATCCAGTTGTTTAAGCTGCCTTTTGAGGTGGTCAATATTCTGCAGAGTAAGAGAAAGAGCTACCTCACAAGCTGCGAGCATTTTAGGATTAAGGCGGTAGGCGCGACGGGCAGCCTGTTTGAGGGCCTTAGCCATATTCTCAGGTGAGGCTAATTTGTTATTACCATGGGACTGGATGAACTCTGCCAGCTCTTCCAATGGCATTTCTATAAGTTCATCTGGTGTAAATTCCTGTAATACCGCCAGGGAGGCCTTACCGAAAGTTTGACTAAAAGGCTTGTCCTGGTGATAATTAGAAAACTTAAGGAAGAGGAGATTTAAGGCTCGGTTCTGCTCGGCCGTCACCATTTCCACGAGGTGTAGGCGCAGGCGGGTGAGCTGGCGCAAAGGTTCAGTCACTATAGTTTCCCGGCTACAAGGGGTAAGATGGCCGAAGCGCACCCGTTCTGCGATAACGTAAGCGTCGAGGGCATCTGTTTTAGGGCGCTTGGTACCGAAGGCCTTCTTAAAACTGGCCACCATGACGGGGTTTATTTCATAGACCTTGGTGGAGTATGGCTTAAGCTTTGGGGAGTCCAGGAGGAACTGACGGAGATGGACGCTGTAGATAGAGGTGGCCTCCAACCCTATATGAAGTTGCTGGATGTTAAACTTATGGGCGAGACCATCCAGCACCTCAACCATAGCAGAAGCGCCTTCGAGGCTGTTAGGAAAAGACTTAACTGGGGCGAGCTGTTGCCCTTGCTCATCGAGACACACCAAGTCGCATTTAAGAGCGCTGACATCAATGCCTGCAAAAACGACCCGGGCCAAAGGGTATCCCTCCTTGGGCTGGCCCAAATTAGGGGCGTGCCCTGCGGGTACGTCGCGTAACAACCTCGCGGGGCGATGAGAGCGTGGCAGGACAGCCGGGGGTGCACCTCTGGCCTGCTGAATCCAGAAGCCGGCTGGCCTGTTGGCTCAGCTCACGCGTAAGAAACATGCGCCGCACCGCAAGGGTCTCACTCTTACATGAGTAGTCACCGGGTTTACTCGGGCTACAGGAGGTATTTAAGAGTGACCCCGGACCAACCTATTTTAATCTTCGCAAAGGCACGCCAAGTTATCAAGAACCCTTAACCTAATTTTTCGGCTCGGGTTCTATGGTAATTTAAATTATACGAGGAGGTTTTTTAAATGAATATCCGAACCCTTACTACTTTAGCAATTTTAATTGCCTTAAGCGCCGTTGGCGCCTTTATTAAAATTCCCAGTCCTACCGGAACCGTAGCTTTGGATAGTTTACCCGGTTATTTTGCGGCCCTTTATTTGTCCCCGGGTTTGGGAGCTTTGGTGGCTGCTCTGGGCCATTTGCTTTCCGCCGCTACTGCAGGTTTTCCCCTGACCTTACCGCTCCACCTGTTAGTTGCGCTGGAGATGGCCATTTTTGCTGCGGTATTTGGAGTTTTAGGTAAGCGCAATGTTATTGTAGGTATTGTGGTGGCTACCTTATTAAATGGAGTCATAGCTCCCCTTTCCTTTGCCATTATGCCCAAATTTGGTATGGCCTTTTTCACCGCCATGGTTGTACCCCTTTTGGTGGCATCGTTTGTTAATATTTTGCTGGCCGGTTTAACTGCCCGGGCTCTTCGCGGGAAAACGGAGAGATGAGTATGGCCGGATTTAAATACCGGGATTTAACCATCGTACCTCTATCCCGGGAAAAGATGGTAATTGCTGCCGATAGCATTGGTGGGGTTGGTCCGAAAGCCGGGGATATAGTAAAAACTTCCGGAGAAATCGTTGGTCGTTACGGGGCTCGGGTGGTATTGATGGAGCTTTTAGCGGTAAAGGCCAGGCCGCAGGTAATTTCCTGTACCGTTTCGTGTGAATGGGAACCTACTGGTAAGGAGATTTATCAGGGGGTTTTGGCGGAAGTAAAAACCCTGCCTTTTGCCATTGATATTACCGGAAGCAGTGAAAAGAATTTTACTACAAATACCACGGGAGCCGGTTTTACGGCGGTGGGCCTGGGAGACGAGCTTTTAGTAAACAGGATTTGCGAAACTTCGGACTTATATATCGTAGGCGTACCTCTGGTAGGGGAAGAAGTGTTAAAATTTCCGGAACTGCAGGCTACACCTCATCTGGTGTATGAATTGAGCCAAAATAATGATGTACTGGAAATAATCCCCTGTGGGTCCGGCGGAGTTGGGGCGGAACTAATGTGGCTTAAAAATCAGGGATTTGAAATAGAGAACGTTATAGCCCCTCCCTTTTCCCTGGAAAAATCGGCAGGACCGGGAACTTCACTGCTGGTGGCGGTAAAAGAGGGTATTGAGCTTAAAGCGGCGATTCCGGTACATTATCTGGGTAAAGCCATAAAAGTCAAAAAAACTTAGGAGGTAGCAACAGTTAAGCCAAACAATGCAGAATAGTGCAATAATACTTACTCAGCAATGGATGAGGTTAATTTTACAAAATTGCAAGCGTGGTGAAAGCCGTGAAGCAAATCATAACAATCCAGGCAAGGTTATACCCAAAGGCGGAGGAGAAAGAGGTATTAGATAACTTAATGCGAAAGTGGAACTCCTGTAAGAGATATGCTTATAACCGCCTACTTGAAGGGAAAACCCGAAAAGAGCTCAAGAAAGAACTGCAAAGCCTATTTGGATTGAATTCCAGATATGCAGACGATGCTATTCTTGAAGCTAACGAAATTTTGCAAAGCACCAAAGAACTTGGAGAAAACCCACGCAAGGTTATCTTTGGCGGGAAAGTATTGTTTTATAGACTAAAAAGCAAACATTTAAGCAGTGAGCAGAGGCAAAAGTACAAAAAAGAGTGGGAAGATAAGCGCAAAGGAACCCTTTTCTCCAGAGGGGATAAAACCAAGCAGGGGAATTTAAATTTAAGAGTTATTGAAGAAAATGGCCAATTCTTTTTAAGAGTAAATGCAGGTAATAGAAAATGGCTGTTTATAGAACTTAAAAGTTCGCATAAAAAATGGAGAAAGTTTGCAAAAACAATGCTAAATTCCTGTCCTTACAGCGTTCGTTTGCAGAGGAAAAACAATAAATACTATGCTTACATTTCTTTTGAAGATAACCTACCTGTTGCATCAATAGATTTCAGCAATGGAGCTATCGGGATAGACTTAAATGCTTTTCCATCACACATAGCCTGGGCTGAAATAAAAAAAGACGGCAATTTAGAAAGCTTTGGAGAAATCCCCACACCACATCTCTGGGACGGGAGAAAAGAAAAAAGAGATTACTTTGCATGGGTATATGCCAACGAAATTGTAAAATTAGCCCTTGAGAAAAACAAAGGCATCGTAGTAGAAAAGTTAGCGATAAAAGACAAAGGCTACCGGGGAGATTACAAGGGAAGAAAATCCAGAAGGGTAAAACACAGTTTTAGCTATAGAAAGCTTATTGCCAGAATAAAGACCCTTGCCCAGAGGTACGGTGTAGCCATAAGAGAAGTAAGTCCAGCTTATACAAGCGTGATAGGAATGCTAAAGTATGCACCACAATTCAACCTAACAAAAGATACAGCAGCAGCCTATGTGATAGCCCGAAGAGGATTGGCTTTAAGGGAGAAAATTCCCTTGAAGTATAGAGAGCTTTTGAAAAGCCTGCAAAGCAAGTCACGGTCGGTATCTTCATTAACCGAAGGAAGGAATGAAGGTACTGCGGTAAAGGGGAAAACCTTACCGTACAAACCGTGGCGAGTTTTGCGGGTAGCCCTCCTGACCGGAGCTCTCCTGGGCAGGCCATTATATCGTGACCTGTCACCGCTGAAGAGGATGCTCGTAAGCGGTATGGGAGAAGGTGGCTGAATGGCCACGGCCAGTTCCTGCTTCTTGGGGCAGGGGCTATGGCTGTCCCAAATACCGCCAGTTGGGGCTGGGGCAGTCTGAAAGGCGGACAACAAATACCCCAACCTTCTAAACTGATGCAGTTTTGCACAGTTTGGATGACCAGGTTTGCAATGAACGGCAAGGTATATTTAGTAGGGGCGGGACCGGGAGACCCGGAGCTCATTACGGTAAAAGGGATAAAACTTTTAAAAGAGGCTCAGGTGGTCGTTTACGACCGGCTGATAAGCCCCGAGCTTCTAAAATATGTAAATCCTTCTGCTGAACTTTACTATGCCGGAAAAGCTCCTGGCCGACACAGTTTAAATCAGGAGGAGATAAACGAGCTTTTAATACAAAAAGCCCGGGAAGGAAAAATGGTGGTACGGCTTAAAGGGGGAGATCCTTTTGTTTTTGGCCGGGGAGGGGAAGAAGCTTTGGCTTTAACCCGGGCCGGGATTCCCTTTGAGGTGGTTCCGGGAGTTACTTCGGCGGTAGCGGTACCGGCGTATGCGGGTATTCCGGTAACTCACCGCCGGATTGCTTCAACTTTTACGGTAGTTACCGGCAATGAAACGGAAAATAAAGAAGAGCGGGAGGTAGACTGGGAAAAAATTGCCCGGGTCGGGGGTACCATTGTCATTTTAATGGGATTAAGTAACCTTCCGTTTATAAAAGGTGAACTTTTAAAATACTTGCCTGCCACCACACCGGTGGCGGTAATTTACCGGGGAACTACCCCCAGCCAGAAAATTGTCACCGGGACCCTGGAAGACATTGTAGAAAAGGTATTGGCGGCGGGAATCAAGCATCCGGCGGTAATTGTGGTGGGTGATGTGGTAAAATTACAAGGGGAGCTTGGCTGGTATTCCCCATCAGCATTAACGGAGTGAGCTTAAAATGTTAACTACCTTTCTTTTAGGCCTTACCTTTTTCACCAGGATTCCGGTGCCGGGAAAACTTAATTTTTCCGAAGAAAAATTTAACAGGGCTCCTATCTTTCTTCCCGCTTATGGTTTAGTTACCGGTGGTATCTTAGCCTTAATAATTGAATTATTCGGAAGGTCCTTTCCAGGCTTTTTCTGGGCCGGAGTTATAATAGCCGGGCAAATCTATTTATCGGGAGCCCTGCATATCGATGGGTTACTGGATAGCCTTGATGCAATTTACTCCAACCGCGACCGGGAAAAAAGGCTGGAAATTTTAAAGGACTCCCGGGTAGGCTCGATGGCGGTGGCGTTTTTTGGAGCGTTTTTAATTCTAAAATACGGAAGTTATGCTTCCTTTACTCCGAAAGTGCAGGCCTTTACGGTGCTGATTTCCGAAATTATCCTGCGTGGAACGGGCTACCTGGTGATTTATTCCTTCCCCTATGTGGGCTCTTCCCTGGGACGGGGTTTTAAAGATAATGCTTCAACTGCCGGGTTAATCTTTACCCTGGGGCAAACCTTAATCTTTACCCTGGGAGCAGCGGCGTTTTTTAATTTTTCTCTAATTAAAATTTTAATAATTTTGCTTTTGGCTTATCTTTTTGCGTTTGTGGTGGCAGCTCGCTGGCAGCAGTTTTTTGGGGGACTAACGGGAGATAATTACGGCGGAATTATGGAATTAACCGGCCTTTTTGTGCCGGTGGCGGTTTTACTTATCAATAATATTGGGGTGGTGTGATACCACCCCTTTTAGCTTTTAATGGATTGTTAAGGTAAAATTTGCTTTTATTTCTCCGACCATTTCTTTTTTGTGATTTTTAATAACCGGACGGTAGTGGGTAGCTAATTTTTTAAGTTCCTCGTCACCGATAAATCCAAGCTGGCGCAGGGCTTCTAAAGTAATAGCCCCCAGGGCCCGGGCGTTACCATCGGCCACTTTTACCGCTACGGCAATACCTTTGTTAAGAATACCTACGATTTGCACCGCTTCCGCCCCTATCTTTGAGACAAACCTACCGGGAAAACTTCCCATTAAATCGGTATCAAAACGGCCGGTTCCTGCGACCATTACCGGATAGGCATTCATGCTGTGTAATACTGTTTTTACCGCTTCTTTTAATTTCCCGGAAAACAGGTCGGGCCGTGAGAGTTTCGCAAAGGCTAAAGCTCCATTTTTCAGGGGTACGGCAAAAACCGGTACCCCGCAGCCGTCAATGCCGATCTTTATATTTTCTGGAGAAACTTCGGTAAAGTCAGCAATAAACTTTAAAATTTCCTGCTGGACCGGATGGTCTATCTTTTCGTATCCCGTTAAAGGGTAGCCGGAAACTTTGGCCAAAGCTAACATACCCGCATGTTTTCCCGAACAGTTGTTATAGAGGGGTGATGGCTCTAATCCCTCCTGTTTAAGCCATAAGGCGGTTTTCCGGTCAAAAGGTTCATGGGTGCCGCAGCTTAGATAACCTTCGTCAAGCCCGATTTTTTGTAAAATTCCTGCTACCGTTTGGGTATGCTCTACGGTTCCGCTGTGGGAAGCGCACATTACAGCAATTTCTTTGGCGCTAAAATCATAGGGTAAATCTTTTACCAGAAGAGGTAAAACCTGAATAGGTTTGGCGGAAGACCTTAAGAAAGTAACGAGCTCCGGGTTTCCGGCAGAGGCTACAATCTTGCCGGTGTAATCGACCACGGCAATGGAACCAAAGTGGACACTTTCGACGATATCACCCCGGGTAACTTCTGCCAAAAGAGTGTAATCTGTTGCAAAATTCATTATCTCACCTCATTTTTCTCCTCCATCCAATTATATCATTTTCGTTAACTCCGGAGTATCTTGTTTAATAAACAACCCCTGGAGTTTCTTTACGAAGGCTTTCTTTAAAGTTTTGAATGTTTTCTTGAAGGAAGGTAATGTCGGCTTTCTCCCGAAGCTCTTTTACCCATTTAGCAAAGATTTCTTTTTCTTTTTGCGAAGTTTCTAGAGGTTCATGCTCTCCCGTTGGCTTATTTTTCTGAGATGAGATGACTTCAGTATATAGCTTTTGGATGATAATCCGGTTTTTCAGGATCTCTTTATACTCTTTTTCCGACATTTGTGTATAAATTTGCTGGTATAATGACGGCAAATGGTTTTTAAGCTGCTTCAGCCTTGCTTCTATTTCTTCCCTTGTGGCATCTATCTTTCGCCTCTTGGCTTCCTGCAGAATAAGTTTTTCATCTATTAGGTCGGAAAGGATTTGGTCGAGGCGGTTAGCAGCCTGGCTTCCTGCTATCCGGTAGTTTTTGATAACCTTATTCACTTCCGAAGTAGTTAAGGCTTCGCCGTTTATAATTACCAGAACGTTAGGTTGATAGGTTTTCTGATTTACATTTAAAAAAAACTTAACCGATAGCAGCAACCCAGCTAACGCGAAAAAAATACCACATAATAATATGTTTTTATTATGTAGTTTATAAAAAGGTTTCAAGTATAATCTTCCTCCTCCGGCACTTTCTTTTCCTAAAAAAACAGAGCGGGACCTGCCCCGCTCTTTAAAGTTTTTGCTTAAATTTAATATCTATCCCGCTTGTTAAGCCATTCGGACCTATGGTCTGCACAGAGGGTAGTGTTTTCGGTGGGACCGTAGAGAATGGGGTACATTAAGCAGGTTGGCTGCGTGCAATGGTTATTTCCATCGGTGGGTGACCACTGGGCCAGACCGTAATTATGTCCCGTTTCGTGACGAACGATTATTCCATTCCAGCTGCTTCCGCTGTCAAAGATTAGTGAGCCAGGTTTGTTAATGTACGCTATACCTAAAGTATTTCCGTAAGTTTGTCCGGAAAAAGCTACCATAAGATCAGCACCGTTGGTGAGACCGACTTCTATTTTAGCTTCATCCAGTAGATCTCCAGGAGTTATATTATTGGAATTCCAGACATTTTGGGCAACGGAATAGAAATCTATACCAAATTGTTCGTATAGGTAGTCGTCCGCAACTTCAACGGCATAGTTGGCCCAGTACCTCCAATTTGTACCGTAGCGGGCCCGCCATTCTTCGTCGCACGGCTCATTTATATAAACAGGTATTGAGAAAAGACTAAAAGCTTCGTTATTACCGAGGATGGGCGGTTTCATGTTTTTTTCGGGCAGGGAGTCCGGGTCTGGCGGTTGTGGCCCATTGGGATCCGAGGTTACGATGTCAACAAGCAGCCCGGTTTTTGGGTCAAGATATACCCCGGCCTTTGGATACGCTTCGTTATTACCGAGGATGGGCGGTTTCATGTTTTTTTCGGGCAGGGAGTCCGGGTCCGGTGGTTGTGGTCCATTGGGATCCGAGGTTACGATGTCAACAAGCAGCCCGGTTTTTGGGTCAAGATATACCCCGGCCTTTGGATACGCTTCGTTATTACCGAGGATGGGCGGTTTCATGTTTTTTTCAGGCAGGGAGTCCGGGTCCGGTGGTTGTGGTCCATTGGGATCCGAGGTTACGATGCAATAAAGCTGTCCGGTTTTGGGGTCGGTATATACACCCGGCTTAGATATAACATTCGAAGCCGCTAACGTAACCGGTACGGAAAAGAGAAGAACCCAGGAAAGAAAAGCCGTAGTCATAATTCTTTTCAACCTTTTGGCATTTCCCTTGCGAATCACAGGTTTCACCTCCTTCCCCCAAGTTCTATAGACCATTGGGCAAGCTGCGAGTGGGTCTGCCTCAATTGACTCCATAGCATTTATCTTAATTCCGAACTTTATCTACCAATATTGCTTATTAATACTTTTTCTTAGTAAAATTGTAGCAGCTAGCAAAAAAATGTAAAGAGTATTTTTTGTAACTTTTTATCAAATTGTCGGAATAAAAGGGGTAAAAAAATTTGTACGGTATCCAGCGCGGCAAAGGGGAAATTTATGCCGGGGGTAACCTCTGGATTTTAACCACTATAAGCTAAAGAGGCCGTAAGCTTTTGCCTACGGCCTCTTTCCTAATTTAACTTTACCTTTTTTTCATAACGTTTTGTTGGAATTACCAGCAAAAGGTTAAAAATCAGTACCAAAATTAAAAGCAAAGCGGCGCTGCCATCGGCAATGCGGGTGGCATCGGGAATTAGTCCTTCGGAATTAACATACCAGAGGTGGACGGCCAGAGTTTCACCGGAAGCAAAGGGGTTTAAGTCGAACATAAAGCGGGAAACGGTGGTACCCGCAGTAAAAATCAAAATAGCTGACTCGCCAATGGCCCTTCCAGCTACCAGAGTTACCCCGGTAATGATGCGGGGTAAGGCTGCAGGGAGTACGACCCGGAAAAGGGTTTGACTTTTTGTTGCGCCCAGGGCCAGGCTTGCCATGCGGTACGATTTGGGAACTGCGCGTACAGCTTCTTCGGTAACCCTTATTAGTACCGGTAAATTTAAAAGGGATAAAGTTAAAGCGCCACCGATAATTGTAAATCCAAGCCCCAGGAAATTCACAAAAATGATCATGCCAAAAAGTCCAAAGACGATGGAAGGGACGGTCGCTAACATTTCAGTACTGGTTCGGATAATATTAACTACCCTACCAGGCTTAGCATATTCGGCCAGCCAGATGCCTGCTCCCAGGCCTACGGGCAAAGAAAAAGCAAGAGAAAGCACCAAAATATAAAAGGTGTTAAATAGTTCAGGCCCCACACCTCCCCCTGCTTCCATCTCGGAGGGAGGACCGAAAATAAAGGAAGGGGTTAAAACCGGCAATCCGCGTTTTAAAATGTAAAAAATAAAGGATATAAGAATACCAAGAATGGTGAGGCCCGCCAATGTTAATAAAGTAGTAGCCAGCTTATCGATAAATTTATTTTTTTTCAATGGCCTTCCTCCTTGGATGCGGTAAATTTTCGCACTAATAAAATTAAACCTAACGCAATAAGTAGCAACACAAAGGCCATTAAAAAGAGAGCATTATTCCATGTGGAATTAAAGGCCGTATTTCCCATTTCCATCACAATTTCCGAAGTCAGGGTGGCAGTAGGTTGAAACAGGGAACGGGGGAAAAGAGGTGTATTGCCAATAACCATTTGCACGGCCATTGTTTCCCCGATAGCCCTTGCCATTCCTAAAACTAATCCGGTGATAATTCCCGGCGCTGCTGCCGGCAGGAGAACATGCCAGATGGTCTGCCAGCGGGTTGCCCCCAGGGCATAAGAAGCTTCTTCTAACGACCGGGGGACCGACCGCAGAGCATCTTCGGCAAGGGATAAAACCGTGGGTAAAATCATTATAGCTAAAATAATTCCGGCTGCCAGCAACCCAAAGCCGTTTTGGTTGGGTGAGATTTGGCGAATTGCTGGAACAATAATTGTAAGGCCAACCCAACCGTAGACTACTGAAGGAATACCTGCCAGTAAATCTACTACTGTGCGCAAATATCCCGTCAGCCAGGAAGGAACTATTTTCGCCGAAAACATAGCACCGGCTATACCTAAAGGCCCACCCAGCAGAAGAGCTAAGAGGGTTACGAAAAAGGAACTGCTGATAAACGTAAGAGCTCCAAACTGGTTTTGGTCGGGAGCCCATTTTGTACTGCCGAAAAACTCCAAAGGACTGACGGCTAAAAAAGTTTTTAACCCCTGTTTACCTACAAAAACAACAATAGCTGCTATGGTAAAACAAACTACCATAGCAGTTAGAAAAAAGATATATTGAATTAAAAGCTCTTGCTTTTTTCTAAGCACTACTATAAACCGCCTTTCTATGTTCATACGGTTTATTTCATTTTACTTATCGATAAGAAGCCCAATTTTTCCACGTAGTTATTTTGAAATTCATCGCTTAAAACAAAGTCCAGGAAATCTTTTACCACACCGGTAGGCTCACCTTTCGTATACATGTGTTCATAGGCGTATAAGGTATACTTTTTGTTATAAACGTTTTCGGGAGTGTACTCTACCCCATTATATTTTAACACTTTTACCGAATTATCGATATATGCTGCATCAATATAGCCAATTGAACCGGGGGTTTGAGAAATTGCTTTTCGCACCGCTCCGTTGGAGTCCTGAATTATTGCTTTATCGGTAAATTCTTTGCCATCTAAGACGAGGTCGGTGATTACTTTGCGCGAACCGGAAGATTTTGCCCGGTGAATAATGGTGATTTTGGCGTCATTGCCGCCAACTTCTTTCCAGTTGGTAATTTTACCGGTAAAGATATCTGCTAACTGTTCTTTAGAAAGGTTATCCACCTTAACATCAGGATTGACGATGATCACGAAAGGAGCAACCGCAACTTGATGGTCAACTAAACCTTTACCCGCAGTTTCAGGGTCTTTTTCGGCATCGACATCGCTATTGCCGATATCTACCGCACCTGCAATTACCTGTCTGAGTCCTGTAAAAGAGCCTCCTCCAGAAACATTCACGGTAACTTTGGGATTTTTCTCCATGTACAAGGTAGCTGCTTGTTTGGCTAAAGGCAAAAGGGCGGTAGAACCGGCAAGGGTGATCTTACCTTCCTTGGTAGTTTGCCCGTTTTGCGGGGTAGCTTGCTCATTTTTTTTAGCACAACCTCCAGCAAAAAGCAAAGCCACCACCAGGATGCTGATAATCGCTACAATTCCATACTTTTTCATCTTTTTTCCTCCCTGGTTTTAAAATTTTCTTGTCTTTAATATAACCGGTAAATGTTATTTTTTTTCGAGCAGGAAAGTTAACAAAAGTTAAAAAAAGGTTAAAGGTATGTTTAGCGGTCCAGAGTAATTTCCTGAAGCCATAGATTTAGAGCTTTTTCTTTAATGATACATAATTTTTAACCCATTACATAATATAAGCTTGGTATAAAAATTAAATTGGGAAAGGGGAAGAAAAAATGTTTAAACACGAAAAAGCTTTATTACATGAAGTGGGAGTTGAAAGACCAAACCCCAATTATGCGGCCATGCTTCAAGAACAATTAGGGGGTCCTCACGGGGAACTAAAAGCGGCCATGCAATACCTTTCTCAAAGCTTCAGGATCAAAGATCCGGCCCTGAAAGATCTATTCTTAGACATCGCTGCTGAGGAGTTAAGTCACATGGAAATGGTGGCAGCTACCATTAATCTTTTAAATGGTCATGAGTTAAATGCCAGTAATGCTACCGTTGGCACGATTGAAGCCCACGTTTTATCAGGGTTAAATCCTGTACTAACTAACGCTTCGGGTGAGCTTTGGACAGCGGCGTATGTTGATGTAACTGGCGACCTTGCTGCTGATATTCTTTCAAATATTGCCGCTGAACAGCGGGCAAAGGTAGTGTATGAGTACCTGTATCGACAGATAAACGATAAAAAGGTGCGGGAAACGATTGATTTTCTCCTGAATCGCGAGGAAGCCCATAATACCCTTTTTCGGGAAGCCTTTAATAAATTACAGGAAACCGGCTCTTTAAAAGACTGGGGCGTCACCCAGGATTCAAAATTATACTTTGATTTATCGACACCCGGAAAATACTTTTCACTAAATGCGGCAAATCCGCCGAAATTTGAAAGCCCCCAATAATTCAATGAAACTACTCTCCCTGTAATAGGGGGGAGTAGTTTTATAAAAATGAAATATTAAACAAAATAATATGAAAATTTAGACTTTACAAACAATTTCTCGTGTTTTATAATTAGAGAAAAGCAATTAAGCTAAACATTTTACCGGGAGAAAATCCCGGTTTTTTTATTTCTAAAAGCAGTAAATATGATACAATAATTAATGTGTGATGCCGAAAAAAGTTACATAATTTTTAAAGGAGGACTTTTAAATGGAGATGGAGAGAAAGCTATCCTTGGAATTTGCCCGGGTAACGGAAGCGGCGGCGGTAGCTTCTGCCCGCTGGATGGGCCGGGGGGATAAGCATAAGGCTGACCAGGCCGCTACTGAAGCAATGCGGGCGGTTTTTGATACCATAGATATTCGCGGTGAAGTGGTTATCGGCGAAGGGGAAATGGATGAAGCGCCGATGCTTTACATCGGGGAAAAATTAGGTACCGGTTATGGCCCGGCTTTAGATATTGCCGTTGATCCTCTGGAAGGGACCAATCTTGTCGCCAAAGGTTTAAATGGCGCCATTGCGGTGGTGGCTGCTGCTCCCAAGGGGTGTCTTTTAAACGCTCCCGATATGTACATGGAAAAAATTGCCGTTGGTCCGGCAGCAGCGGGTAAAATCCACCTTGATGCTCCCGTTAAAGATAACCTGAGGATAGTTGCCGAAAGTCTGAAAAAATCGGTAGCCGATTTAACGGTGGTGATTTTGGATCGCCCCCGCCACGAAAAAATAATTAAAGAAGTGCGGGAGGCGGGAGCCAGAATAATGCTGATCTCCGATGGAGATGTTTCACCGGCTATAGCCTGTGCTTTTGAGGATTCCGGGGTGGATATGATGATTGGTATTGGTGGAGCCCCGGAGGGAGTTTTAGCTGCCGCTGCTTTAAAATGTCTGGGCGGAGAGCTGATGGGGAGGCTTGTGCCGGAAGATGATGAGCAGATGGAACGGTGCCGGAAAATGGGTCTTGCTGATCCCCGGCAAATTTTAACGTTAGATGATTTGGTAAAGAGCGATGATGTCATTTTTGCGGCTACCGGAATCACCAACAGTAACCTTTTAAAAGGCGTGCGGTTTACGGCCAATGGAGCGGCCACTCATACGTTAGTTGTTCGGGGGAAAACCGGTACCGTTAGGTTTATTGAAGCCTTGCACCGTTTCGATAAGAAGCCAATATATAATTTAATAGGTTTGAATGTTTAAAGAATAAAAAATAAAATTTTAAATTTTAAAAGTAGCTTTCTTGAATAAGCTTTATAAGGTTTACACCGAGCAAATAAAAGCAGGGGCTTTTTAAGCGAAGTCCCTGCTTTTTGTAAAGGAGAGTAAAAAATATTACAAGCGGGGGAGTATGGAAGAATGAATGAGCAATGGCGGCGTTTTATTTCAGGGGAAGACCCTGTAAGCAGCGTAGATCCGCTAATCTTGCGTTCCTGGAAGAGGTGTAGAGAAAAAGTAGTTGATTACCAAAGAGTTATTAATAACGATATACTTCCTGCACCGCTTTTACGAGAACGCTGGCAAAAGCAGGAAGAATTACTGAAAGCAGCAGAACAGGTATTGCCCCATATCTACCGCTTACTGCAGGGCCAAAACTATATGGTTATACTTTGCGATTCTGAGGGATATATTTTAAAAGCAATAGGCGATCCCCCGTTTCTGAATAAAGCTCAGAAAGTGTACTTATCGCCTGGGGCTAACTGGCGGGAAGATATTAAAGGAACCAACGCCATTGGTACTTCTATTTCTGAAGGTACGGCTGTTAAAGTTTTAGGCTGGGAACATTATGTCCAGGAAAACCATTTTTTAAATTGCTGGGCTGCACCGGTGTACAATTCTGAAGGAAAGATGGTAGGGGTGTTGGACATATCCGGGGAAAACGGAAGGAGTGACAACCGTCTTTTAGAAATTGCCCTCATGGGGGCCAAAATAATTGAGCAAAATCTCTTATTGCAAGAATTGCAGAAAAAGGTTGTTATTAGCCAGCAAGGGCTTCAACTGGCAGGTAAGATGCTGCAGGAAGGGGTTATTGTTATTGATAACCAAGGGATAATTACCGAGATAAACCAAAAGGGCGCCCAGATTTTGGGCAAACGGCGAGAGGAAGTTATAGGTAATTTGATAAGTGATGTTTTGGGTAGTGCTAAAAGCTTCTCGCTTAGCCCAAAGGAAGAAAAGTTCCAAATTAATGCAGGGCTTGGGGAGAAAATTGGTGACAAGAGGTTTGATACCGTTTATGCACTGAACCGGGCTGGGCAAAATGTGATTGAACAACATAGATGGGTCGGCAACAGTACCAAATCGAAACAGGTGTTAGAAATAGTAGCAAAAGCAGCTGCAGTTAATTTGTCGGTGCTGCTACAGGGAGAGAGCGGTACGGGAAAAGAGGTAATTGCCCGCTATATTCATCAGCTCAGCGACCGGAAGAATGGTCCGTTTATTGCCATAAATTGTGCTGCTTTGCCGCCTAATTTAATTGAAAGCGAGCTTTTCGGTTACGTTGAAGGAGCTTTTACAGGTGCTAAAAAAGGTGGACAGCCCGGGAAGTTTGAACTTGCTAATGGTGGTACGATCTTTTTAGACGAAATCAGCGATATGCCATTGAATGTTCAAGCAGCGTTATTACGTGTACTTCAGGAACGGGAAGTTTGTCGTATCGGAGATAATAAAGTTAGAAAAATTGATGTTAGGGTCATTGCCGCAACTCAAAAAGATTTGCAGCAGTTAGTCAATGATGGGTTATTTCGTTTAGATTTATATTACCGCTTAAAAGTCATTACCATAAACTTACCGCCACTGCGTGAACGGAAGGAAGATTTGTATGAGCTGGTACCCTATTTTGTTAACAAAGCTTGTCAAAGTATGGGTAAACCGCTTTTGAGTGTGGACCGAGAAATTTACTCTTATTTCCTTGCATACCACTGGCCGGGAAATGTGAGAGAGCTCGAAAACTGTATTTACAGTATGGTGGCATTAGCTACCGGTTCGCAGCTCACAGTTGCCGATTTGCCGGTAGAATTGCGCCAGAATTTGGAATCTGTTCAAGCTGATAGTAGTTCACTTTTGGAGCAAAAGACCAAGCTTGCGATACTGGAAGCGTTAAAACAAACAAATGGGAAAATTGCTCCGGCTGCTCGATTGTTGGGAATGGGGCGGACCACACTGTACCGCAAGCTGAAAAAATATAACCTGCTCAAATAGAAACAGTTTGTTGGGACAAAATGTTTCAGAAAGGAACATTTTATTTTGTATTTTTCGGAAAGCTGTAAATTTTT